>JAJFUP010000003.1 GCA_021372395.1 Deltaproteobacteria bacterium | reverse complement strand
CCGCTGCTGGAGACCGGGGATCTTCGGGGCAGTCACGGTCAGGAGAAACTCGGGACGATAGCCCGCGGCCTCGCACATGGCGAAGAGGAGCACCGCCCTGTCGGCCTCGTTCCCATACCCGTCGGCCAGCGTCCGGTCGGCCGGGCTGATCCGGCTGAGCGGCAGCTCTGAGAGACCTATCTCCACGCCGTGGATGCTCTGTGCAACGAAATCCCTGATCCTGAGGAGCCTGGCCTGGCCCTCGGGGATCGACCGGATTATCTCCTGCGCCTTCCGGACGGCATTCGCCTGATCGGAGGATGCCTTCCTGAGCGCCCTGTCCACCTCGGCCGCGTACGAGCGCCCCTTCTCGCCCGCTGCACGCACAGAGGGCACGAAGGAATAGCCCGGGGGCAGGTCGTCCTCCTTCCTCACCGGGGGCACGCGCAAGGCCTTGAACTCGGTGACGGAGCCGCCCTTGTCCTTCTTCCTCTCCTCGGTGATAATCCCTGCAGGAAAAGGCTTCCAGGTGTCGGGCAGCCCGAACCCGCCATCGGCCTTGGAAAGGTTCAGGCGTATGCCGTCAGGCACGCGTATGCGCACCGCAGAAGCCTCGATGGGGTCTTCTCCCTGAAACTCGGCCTGGAGGGAGAAGCACTGCCGGTCTTTCTTCTTTCTCACCAGGGTGTACTCTATGGTGCTCCCTTCCTGAAGCCCGGGCATGCTGATGACCATGATCTTTGCCGCCGGGTACCGGGGGGCCTCGCCCACCCACTTCTCGTCCATCACGTTGATCTCGTTTGCGGCGATCTCCTTTTCCTGTCCCGAGGGAGAGGTCACCAAAACCTTCTGAACCGAGATCTCTTCCCACACGGGGTTGAAGGGGATCTGCATGTCTCCGTAGCGCTTCTTTCCCGCATAGTTGAGCACCTTGACCTTCTTGTGAAGCGTCTCGGTCCAGGAGGACTCATCGATGATGTCGACATCGAGGCGTGCGTCGAGGACCACGGCCTCGGGGCGGTACGCGGCATACCAGGGTTCCCCGCCGGCATCTGCCGTTCCCGGCGTTCCGGAGAAGGCCGGCATGATGCGGTTCGCCTTCTCGACGCGCGTGAGCGTGTCCTGGACGCGCTTGTACTGGGCCGGGAGATACTCGGGCAGCTTCATGGTGAACCGGTTCGTCGCCAGGAGCCTGCCTTCCGAGACCAGAACCGACCTGCTCCACGAAGAGGCCTCGTCATCCGCAGCCTCCTGGAACGGCAGGTTCGCAGCCGTGCCCAGAGACGGGTCGAGATCGATGCTGAGCTTCTCGTCGACACCTGCGGTGATCTCGGTGCGGTACGTGAATCTGCGCTGTGTAAGCCCCATCCTCTGGGTGAGGTGATTCACGACACCGATGGAGTCGCCGAACCTGAACACCGGCAGCATGGCCGAAGATTGCGAACTCACCGGGTAATCGGGCGCCGAGAAGCGTATTTTCACTTTCAGGCGCTCGGCGGTGTCCAGCATGTTCTCAGGCGTGATATCGAAACCCTCGAGGGTGGCGCCGGGGATTACCTTTCTCAGAGTCTTCTCGAAGTAGTTCCGCTGCTCCTCACTGGAGATCGTGGAGAAGTAGCCGCGGAATGCGTTGTCGTTGATGCCCTCGAACACGAAGCTCGTCTCCGCCCTGAGCACGCCCCTTGCGTCAAGGGCTCCTGCGGTCTCGATGCGCATCATGTTCCGGTCCGCAGGGATGACGGGGCTCGTGAGCAGGGTTTCGCCACCGGGTGTGGCGACGACAAAGCTCTGGTTGTTGAGGTATGCGGGGAACATCTCCCGGGTGTCTTCATTCGTGGGGTCCATGAGCTGGTAGGAGCCGTCTGTGTTCTTCACGCAGGCAACCGCATGGTTGAAGAACGGCTGGGGCACTTCGGGGTCTTTTTTCGGCCCCACCATGATGAGCACGGGGTATGCCTCGAACCCGGCGAGCCGGAGCATGGCAACCAGCAGGGCCGCCTTGTCGCGGCATACGCCCGCCCTTCGCTCGAAGGTCATGGACACGGGGTGCGGCTCATAGCCCGGGGCTTCCTTCTCTGCCACGATGCCCAGGTAGCGCACCTTCTGGGAGGCCCACCTGAAGATCGCCTCGACCTTCTTGTCCCTGTCGCGTATCCCCTTTACCAGGCGCTCGACCGTAGAGCGCATCTCGGGCGTGGTCCTTGCGAGGTGGGGCTTGGACAGGTTCCAGTACCAGCGCGAAACGGTCCTCCAGTCTGGAATGGTGCTCACGAGCAGCCGCTGGGCCTGGGTGTACAGGGGCGGCATCTCGGGTTCCTCGAAGGCACGGGGGACATCTCTGGCAACCCACTGGTAGACGATCTCGCGACTGGTGCTCACCTTTGTGTGGGTCACGGTGCCCTTGATCTCGGCCTTGAGCACGATGCTCTTCAGCGGCTTGCTTCGGGGAGCCACCACGGTGTACGTGGATTTCCGTATGGGATCGGTGTCCTCGAAGGTCACGAAGTCGTTGAAGGTCCCGGCCATGCGGGCCTTGATGATCTCGTCGGTCATGATGTAGTGGACCACGTCCCCTGCTTCCAGCTCGGGAATGCCCACCTGGAGCACCTTGTCGTCCGGGTTGTAGATGTTGGCGTCCATCTGCGAGGACTCCACCATCTCCCGGCTGTTCTTGGCGATGTCCACCTGGTATGCGCTGCCGTCCGGCCTGATGACCTCCACCAGGGTGAACTTCGTGGTGTTGTAGGGTTTGGAGAAGGACGAGGCCAGGGTCCGGTAGCGGCGCTTTCCCTTTTCGGTGAACACCTTGACATACGCCTCGAACCACTCGGTGTACGTCCCGTTTTCGCGATAGCGGATCCAGGTCTGGGAGTCCACCCCCACCACGTCGGAGTCCGGGTATCTCTCGGGGGTTATTCCCCGGGCCTGCTCGATGACGACCGCCCTGTCAAGGGGGTTCCAGGTCTGCGCGTCAGAGGCCCAGGCGCAGGTAGCGATCAGCAGGGTTACCCATGCCGCCAGGAAACAGGTGGCCGAAATCTTGCGCATCTTTTCTCCCTCTCGTCTTTGATCGAGTCGTATAACCCGGTTTTTTCCGCTTAGTAGTGCGCCGGTTGACCACCGGTGCATGCCATGAGAACAAACACGAAAAAGCCCTTTCTGTAAACATGAAAAGGGATTGCCCGGCCGGGCATTGACTTCACGATGGTGCGTCATATTATACGCGCTATGTCGATTGATAGATCACTGTGTGCCATCTGTGCCTGGAGAGGTGACTGCAACAAGAAGTTCATGCAGGGGTCAGGGGTATACTGCCCGGATTACACCAAAGACCTTGCCATCCGGGAAAGGGTTGCTGAAAAGGCAGCGCCGCAGGAGACGAAGGAAAAGAAAGGCAAGAAGAAGGCTGCGCCATTCCGCTTCCTGTGATTCCCGCTATGGTGCCCTCATCCTCAGGGCAGACCCTGAAGCTTCCTCTTCCATAAAAAGGGAGACCAGTCTCCCGCAGGAGACCCCTGGAGTTCCGTCACCATCAGGGCCGTACCCCAGAACCCTGCGCAGGAAAGGCAGAAATCCATGTCACCGACTGATTAAGTCTCTACTACCTGCCGCAGGAGCTGCCCGAGCCCGGGAGTTTCGAACGGATCACGAACCCCCGGGGGGTAGCATCGATGGTAAACGGGCCAAAACTCTCGGACAGGTACCTGCTCACCACGAAGGAGAACCCTCCTGCCTGGTACACCGCGTCGTCTGTTCCCGGCTCACCCGGAGCCAGCTTCAGCAAGGAGGCCCCTCAGGTGACCTCCTGAACGATGCGCAGGGGTTTTATCTCTTTTCCCTGGTGGAGCTCTGCGAGTTTTTCTCGTGCTGCCTCGGTAAGGGTAACCATGTGATTCCTCCTGCTGTTCTTCCCGGCGTCTCATGGGTTCAGTGCCTTTGTGATAACTCCCCTTGTGCAGGCCGGAACCCCGTGGGACTGTCTCTCCCTCGTAACCTCGCTCGAGATCTTTCTCGAGATTCAAGTACCCTGAGACGAGAAAGTATCCCAGTTCATGAGAATATGCAACGAGCAAGAAAATGCGAGCCCACAGGCCTTCCGTAGCCTGAACATCAGGAAGATGCATCTGACTGACCCGGTTCGTGAACGAAAAACGAGGAGCCTGCCAGCGCACCTGTTGCCTCGTCAATCCCGTCATGGGCAATCATGAGAAAAACAGAGCCTCTGTACGATAATAAAAGCTTACCTGTTGTCTGGTGAGTATGCCCAGATTCAAATGATCATAGTGTGGATAAAGACGTTATGAGAATTTCGTGGTTTCCTGTAGGATACTTTATCATTTCCATGTACTTTATAGGTAGGCAGCTATGAGTCAAGGAATCATCCGGGCTCGGGGGAACAATGGTTGTAATCGATTGTGGGTGTATGCTGAGGATAGGCACACCCTTCCGATTTTCTTCAGCAAATTTGGGATACCTCAGGCTGCAGCGACAGGATACCGACGGTAAACAAACCCAACGAGGAGGGATTTTTATGAGGAGAAACACGCAAGAGAACCAGCAGCAATGGAGATGGGGCAAGGGGTCATGGGGGCTTTTCGCCGTGCTCTGCATCAGCGCCTGGCTTATGATTCCCCAGACAGCCCTGGCGGCCTGGAGCAGCGATCCAGAGGTGAACACCCCGGTGATCGAGTACCTGGGCCAGCAGTGCCGGCCCCAGATCGTGTACGATGGGCAGGGAGGCTATTACGCGGTCTGGCGCGACAGGGAAGTCCCGGGAATCTATGCCCAGCGTTTCGATGCCGCGGGCAATGCCCAGTGGGATCCACGGGGCATCGAGGTGTGCGGTCAGGACAGTTCCCAGACCGAGGCGGTCGCGGATGGCAGCGGCGGCATCATTGTCTCGTGGACCGATTACCGCGACTATGAGGACGTCTATGCCCAGCGGCTCAATGCAGACGGTGAGCCTCTGTGGGCTGTCGACGGGGTGAAGGTCATCTCCGACGACGAATGCGGCTTCATCGCATCTGACGGGAGCGGCGGCGCCATCCTCATGTCCTATTATGCGCAGGTCAACCGTATCAATGCGGATGGTATCCTGCCCTGGGGTGATGCAGACAACCCGGTGCAGCTTTCCCCTGAAGACTCAGCTTACGCCCCCAAGATCGTGTCCGACGGAGCAGGCGGAGCGATCTGCACCTGGGAGGAATCCAACGATATCGCAGTGCAGCGCATCAACTCCAGCGGAGTCCTCCAGTGGAACGACGGCGATCCCCTCCTGCTCACCGACGACGGTCAGGGCTCTTGCCCGAGGCTGATACCGTCCGGAACCGGCGGGACCATCGTTATCTGGACTGTTGATGGTAGCGGCGGGCTCTATGCCCAGAAGGTCGACGGCAGCGGGGACATCGTGTGGACCGCTGGCGGTGTCTCAATCGCGTCGGGATCCATCGACGGGTCCAACATCGACCTTGCTTCGGATGGTTCCGGCGGAGCCTTCATCACCTGGGCGGACTCTAGCACTGCATATGCCCAGTACATCGGATCCACGGGAGATTTCATCTGGCCCGATCCGGTGCAGCTCAGCGCTCCGGGCGAGTTCGATGACACTGCCCAGCATCCGCGCAAGACCGTCGAAGACGGCCTCGGCGGATTTATCACGGGATGGGAGAACAGCTCGGACCAGATCGTGGTTCAGCGGTGTGATGCCGAGGGGAACAAGCTCTGGGGAGAAGATGGCACGGTTCTCACCGATGGCAACGACATTTACTACGGGCCCCGGCTGACCTCGAACGGCCAGGGCGGTGCCGTGGCGATCTGGGTTGATAACGAGAGGATCACCGGGAACGCGCAGGATCTCTACATCCAGGGCATCAACGCCGACGGACTGCTGGGTGACCCGGGCTACACCAGCAACGCCCGTCATCACGACGGCAGCTGGTGCTTCATAGACGCAGCCAGCACGAGCACGAACCATTCTCCTGCAGGTCTTCTGCTGCTTCTTGGCGCATTGGCCGGCATGATCGGCTTCGCGCGCAGGCAGCCGAACTGACACGCTCTCCTGCACAGGATACAGCCCGGGGACGGCCTTCGCCTTTCCCGGGCTTTTTTATTTTTTGTTGCAGGGACATGCGATTCGATAGAAAAGGCAGCCGGGGTCAGGCCTCAACATATGACAAAACGCAGCAAGGGTGCTGTCATATGTTGAGGCCTGACCCCGGCGGAGCTGCAACCTATTTCCTGCTGAACTCCAGGCTCGCCTTGATGAAGTCGCGAAAGAGCGGGTGCGCCTGCATGGGCTTTGACTTGAACTCGGGGTGGAACTGGCAGCCGAGGAACCAGGGGTGGTCTGCGAGCTCGACAATCTCCACGAGGTTCGACTCGGGGTTGCGCCCGCTGACGACGAGGCCGGCGTCCATGATCTGCTGCTCGAAGGCGGGGTTGAACTCGTAGCGGTGCCGGTGACGCTCGGAGATCTCGGCGGCCTCGTAGGCCCGCATGGCGTTCGTGCCGGGTGAGACCGTGCAGCGGTATGCACCGAGCCGCATGGTGCCGCCCTTCTTCGTGATGTGCCGCTGCTCGGGCAGGAAGTCGATGACCGGGGACGGGGTCTTCTCGTTGAACTCCGTGCTGTTTGCCTCTTTCAGCGCACAGATGCTCCGTGCATACTCCACCACGGCCAGCTGCATACCCAGGCAGATACCGAAGAAGGGGATCTTGTGCGTCCTGGCATACCCGGCGGCGAGGATCTTCCCCTCGATCCCCCGCTCCCCGAATCCGCCCGGGATAAGGATTCCATCGATGCCGGCGAAGAAGGACGAGAGGTCTTCCTTTCCCGTGAGCTCGTCCGCATCCACGTACACGCGGTTCACCCGGGTGTCGTTGAAGACGCCCCCGTGTTCGAGCGCCTCGTTCAGGCTCTTGTACGAGTCGGTGAGCTTCACGTACTTGCCCACCACCGCGATGTTTACCTCGTCCGTACGGCTCTTCATCCGCTCCACGAGGTCTTCCCACCCCTGCATCCTGGGCTCCCTGGTCCACATGTTGAGGTACTCCACGATCCGCTCGTCGAGTCCCTCGCCGTGGTACACGCTGGGGACCTCGTAAATGTTCTTCACGTCGATGGCGCTGATCACCGCGTTCCTCTCCACGTTGCAGAAGAGCGCGATCTTGTCCTTCAGGTCGTTGGTCAGGCGCTTCTCCGACCGGCAGAGCAGGATCTGCGGCTGGATGCCGATCTCGCGGAGCTTCTGGACCGAGTGCTGGGTAGGCTTGGTCTTGAGCTCGCCCGCGGTGGGGATGTAGGGCACGAGCGTGAGGTGGATGTAGAGCACGTTGCCCCTGCCCATGTCGAAGCCGAACTGGCGGATGGCCTCCAGAAAAGGCAGCGACTCGATGTCGCCCACGGTGCCGCCGATCTCCACGATGGCGATGTCGTTGCCTTCGGCGGCCTTCTTGATCATCTCCTTGATCTCGTCGGTGATGTGGGGGATCACCTGGACCGTCTTGCCGAGGTACGCGCCGCTTCGTTCCTTCTGTATCACCGAGTCGTAGACCTTGCCGGTGGTGAAGTTGTTCTTCGCGCTCAGCGCGGAGGAGGTGAACCGCTCGTAGTGGCCGAGGTCGAGGTCGGTCTCGGCACCGTCGTCGGTGACGAACACCTCGCCATGCTGGAACGGGCTCATGGTGCCCGGATCCACGTTGATGTAGGGATCGAGCTTGATGTTGGTGACCGTAAGCCCGCGCGCCTCCATTATTGCCCCGATGGATGCCGCTGCAAGGCCCTTGCCCAGGGAAGAGAGAACCCCGCCGGTGATGAAGATGTACTTGGTCGTTTTTTTCGTGGCCATGACGTGTACCTACCTTATGAAGAGAATGGTGTCAAGGAGGGATCCAGAAATATAACCCCTGATATCAATATGTTTCATCGATCGCCCCGCGTGTAGTAATCCTGGAGTGCCTTCACGTCGAGCAGATTGGTCTGGAGCGCCCTGATGGCCTCGGTCATGGCCCGCGCCGCCGAGATGGTGGTGGAGTACGGGATGTTGCAGGAGATGGCGCTCCGGCGGAGCTTGGCGGCATCCTCGGAGGTCTTCCTCCCGATGCTCGTGTTGATGATGAGCTGGATCTGCCCGTTCTTGATGGAGTCCATCACGTTCGGCCTCCCCTCG
>JAJFUP010000304.1 GCA_021372395.1 Deltaproteobacteria bacterium | reverse complement strand
CGCGAGAACGACATCGATCACATGCAAGAGGAGCTCGGCGATGTCCTCCTCCAGGTGGTCTTTCACAGCATCATTGCAAAAGACAAAGGCGAGTTCACCCTCAAGGACGTGATCGATGGGCTGAGCAGCAAGCTCATCTCCCGGCACCCGCACGTCTTTGCGGATGCGAGCGTCGAGAACTCGGCGGAAGTGATCCGGAACTGGGAGGTGCTGAAAAAGCAGGAGCAGGGCAAAAAGGAACGGAATTCCATCCTGGACGGGATCCCCGACTCCCTGCCGTCGCTCATGGCCGCGAGAAAGATCCAGTCCCTGGTTTCCCGCGTGGGCTTCGACTGGCAGGACGCTGCAGGTGTGCTCGACAAGGTCGGGGAGGAAACCCGTGAGCTTGCAGAGGCCTGCGAAAAGAGCGACCCGGATGCCGTGGAAGAGGAGATCGGCGACCTGCTCTTCAGCATCGTGAACCTGTCCCGGTTTCTCAAGGTGGACCCGGAGGCCGCCCTGAGGAGGACCAACGCCAAGTTCAGGAAGAGGTTCGCCGCCATCGAGAGGGAGGCAAAGAGCCGGGGCATCGCGCTCGACGAGATGACCCTCGAAGAGATGGACGAGGTATGGGAGGCTGCAAAGGACAAAGGTGACAGGGGGTGAACAGCCGCATACGGGAGAATGAGGCGCGCCAAGGTCTGCAACAGCCTTTACCGGATAACCGTGCCGTGGTAATCAGCCATGCCACGGCCCGACAGGAGCGGCTCGTTTTCGCGATGGAAGAGGGAACATGGTGCTGGGCTTAGAGCGGCGGTCGAACTTCAGGACGATATTCTGGTTTCTTCTCATAAACCTCGGTATCTCCGTTGTCGTCAACTATGCGTACGTCATCCTGGCCCCGGGGATCCACAGTCCCTTGAGCCGGCTCTTCATCCACACAGCCCTGCTCTCGAACGTGGCCATGATCTACCTCGTCATCGCGGTCCTGCTCGGCCTCGCGACGCTCGCCCCCAGGAGATCCTTCATCATCTTCACCCTCGCGGTCATTCTCATGTCCGCGCTGCACATGCTCAATGTGCTGGACATTATCATCTTCCGCATCTTCAAATACCACATCAACTCCATGGTGCTCGTGCTCGTGCTCACGGAAGGCGCCGGGGACTCGCTGCACCTGGGCTGGAGAACTCTCGCCACGTTCTCTTCGATCGCAGGGGCCCTCGTGGCCCTGGAGGTGTGGTTGATCCGCATCTGCCACACCAGGCTCCGGCTCATGCCCGCCACTCGCATGGTGGCTTCTGTGAGCCTCATCCTCGCATTCGTGCTCATCTTTTCGGACAAGACCACCTATGCGGTCTCGGACCTCTACAACATCAAGGACGTCACGCGCAGCACCAAGGTCTTCCCCCTGTACCAGCGTGTCACAATCAAGGATTTCATGCAGAAGAACTTCGGCTTCAGGGTGGACCGCGAGGACAGGATATCCCTCAGGAGGGACTACACGTCGCTGGCCTACCCCGTGAAGCCCCTCGAACACAAGCCCATGAAGCAGTACCCCAACATCATCTGGATCGTCATCGATTCCTGGCGCTTCGACATGCTGAGCCCGGAGGTGACCCCGAACATCTTCCGGTTTTCCCGGGACGCGCTCGTCTTCAAAAACCATCACAGCGGGGGCAATGCCTCGCGGTTCGGGGTGTTCTCTCTCGTCTACGGGGTGTACGGCTCGTACTGGCAGTCCTTCCTGGCAGAGCGCCAGAGCCCGGTCCTGCTGGACGAGCTCGAGAAGCTGGGGTACGATTTCACGATCCTCTCCAGCACCAGCCTGACGAATCCCGAGTTCCGCAAGACCGCGTTCGTGAAGCTGTCGCGGTATATCAACGACGCACTGCCGGGCCATGGCTCGGAGCAGCGCGACCCGGAGCTCGCCCGGACCTTCATCCAATGGATCAGTGAGCGAAAGGGCGACCGACCCTTCTACGCCTTCCTGTTCTTCGATGCGCCTCATGGACCGTCCACCTATCCCCGGGAGTTCGAGAAGTACAAGCCTTCGAACCTGTCGCCCAACTATGTCACCACCGGAAAAAATGACGTGGTGCCGCTGTTCAACAGCTACCGGAACGCCATATTGTTCGACGACTTCCTGGTGGGCAAGGTCCTCGCCGAAATAAAGAGGCGAGGCCTGGACAGGAACAGCATCATCCTCATCACCGGCGACCACGGCGAAGAGTATTTCGAGAACGGTTTCTGGGGCCACACGAGCGCATTCACCCGGTACCAGACGCAGGTCCCGCTCGTGCTCTCCGTGCCCGGGCAAGCCCACTGTGAGGTCACCAGTCTCACGAGCCACCTTGACGTCGTGCCCACCACGCTCGGCCTCCTCGGGTACACGACCCCGCCTGAGCTCTACTCGCAGGGGCGGCCGATGCTCGATGGCCGGGGGGAGCGCTTCGTGGTGTCCGCCGGGTGGGACGACTGCGCCATCATCGACAAGGACCACGCCATCGTCCTCTCCCTGGAGGCATATAACTCGGGTGAAACAGAGGTGCGCACCGCGAAAGACTACCGGCTCGTCCCGGACGAGAAGGGCGTGTTCAACCGGAACAAGGGTACGCTCATGACCGTCATGAAGGCCATGGGAGTGTTCCTCAAATAGCGCTCGAAAGGCGTGGTCCGTCACGGATGCATGCCGTGAACCGGCACCTTGTTTTTGAGGTTCCCTGAAGTGCTCACGTATTTCTGAACTCCTGCTTGACCCGGGCTTTCTTTTCTCCGTATACAGGGTGTACTGGCTAGGTGATGGAAGACAGGTTCACCATGAGATCACCGACAAATAACCCTTGAGACGGGAGGTACCTGTTCATGAAAAGAGTCATAATCGTTACGCTCCTCGCTCTGCTGTTCATCACGCCTGCAATCGTTTTCACCACGGGCACGGCCCAGGCAGCCGAGAAGCCGTTCATCTTCGGCCTGCTCCTGGTGGGCCCGTACAATGACCACGGCTACTCCCAGGCACACTACGAGGGCGGGCAGTACGTGGAAAAGACGGTCCCGGGATCCAAGATGATCTACATCGACCGTGTCAACCCGGCGGACAGGCCCGGGGTCACCATCCCGCAGCTTGTGGACGACATGGTGGAGAAGGGCGCCAAGCTCATCATCGCCAACTCCGACGACATGAAGGACGGCATCAGGGAGGCGGCTGCGCAGCACCCGAAGATCCGCTTCGTCCACGTCTCCGGTGACGACGTGCTCACGGGCAAGGCCCCGAAGAACCTCATGAACATCTTCGGACGCATGGAGTACGGAAAGATGATGGCAGGCTTCGCAGCGGCGCTCACCACGAAGACCGGAAAGATCGGCTACCTCGGCCCGCTCATCAACGAGGAAACCCGCAGGCTCGCAGCCTCCGCATACCTCGGCGCACGGTACGCCTGGGTGAACGTGCTCAAGAAGAACCCGAAAGACCTCACGTTCCAGGTGACCTGGATCGGGTTCTGGTTCAACATCCCCGGCGTGACCGCAGACCCCACCCAGGCGGCGCAGAACTTCTACAACAGCGGCTACGACGTGGTCATCTCAGGCATCGACACCACCGAGGCGGTCACGGTGGCAAAGCAGAAGGTGCAGGCAGGCAAGAAGGTCTGGGCCATCCCGTATGACTACGTGGGTGCCTGCGAGGGAGGATCCAGTGTGTGTCTGGGCGTTCCCTACTTCAACTGGGGCCCGGGATATGCGAGTCTCGTGAAGAAGGCACAGGCCCCGGCCTGGAAGTCCGAGTGGATACTGCTGGGCCCTGACTGGAAAGACATCAACAACCCCAAGACCACCACCGTGGGCTTCATTGAGGGATCCGCACTTTCCGGGCCTGCCAAGAAGGAGCTCGGCACGTTCATCAAGGGCCTCGGGTCGAAGAAGATCCAGCTCTTCAAGGGGCCGCTCAAGTACCAGGACGGCTCGGTGTTCCTGAAACCGGGCCAGGTGGCCACCGACAAGCAGGTCTGGTATATGCCCAAGCTCCTGGAGGGCATGCTCGGACAGAGCAGCGCCAAGTAGCTTTAAGCGCACCAGTACGTCATCAAGAGGGTGACACGGGCGAAACCCTTCACGAGCAGGGGTTCGCCCGTGTGACGTATTCTGCCGGGCACCACGCACGGACCAAGCACTCTGTGCACCGCACCTGCGGGCCGGGGAATGGGAACGGTACAGGTATGGATCTCGAGCTTCGGGATATCCACAAGCATTTCGGGAAGATCAGGGCAAACGATGGCGTCAGCCTGAAGGTGAGCCCAGGAAGGATCCACGGCGTGCTCGGCGAGAACGGTGCCGGCAAGTCCACGCTCATGAAGATCCTCTCGGGCTTCATCTCGAGAACGAGCGGAACGGTCCTGCTGGACGGAGAGGCAGTGAGCTGCTCCACCCCGGCCGAGGCCTCGGCTCTGGGCATCGGCATGCTCTACCAGGACCCGCTCGACTTCCCGGCGCTGAGCACCCTGGAGAATTTCATGGTGGGCCAGGTTGCGAACCTCCGCAACAGGAGGGGAGAGTTCAGGACGAGGCTGACAAGTCTCTGCGACGACTTCGGATTTTCCCTGGACCCCGATACAGCTGCCCAGAGGCTCACCATCGGCGAGAGGCAACAGCTCGAGCTCTTGAGGCTCCTCTCGCTGGGCATACGCGTGCTCATCCTGGACGAGCCCACCACCGGCATATCCAGCGTCCAGAAGGACATCCTCTTCGCTGCGCTGAAAAAGCTCGTATCACAAGGCCGGAGCGTCATTCTCGTCTCCCACAAGCTCGAGGACGTGGAGGCGCTGTGCGACACGGTCACGGTGCTCAGGGAAGGGAAGGTGGCCGGGGCCATGGATCAGCCGTTCGACACCACGGCTCTTTTGCGCATGATGTTCGGCGCACCGCCGCCGCCCACCACGCGGGAGCGCAGGACACCCGGCGAGGAGGTGATCCGCCTCGAAAAGGTCTCTGCCCCCGGCGGCAGGAGTGGGCTCAGCGACTGTACCATCGGCATCAGGAGCGGCGAGGTGATAGGGCTTGCAGGGCTCGAGGGGAGCGGCCAGGACGTGTTCCTGCGTGTGGCCTCCGGCCTGATACGGCCGGGAAGGGGCAAGGTCCTTCTCCAGGGGCATGACGTGACCGGGACGAGCTATCATGCCTTCCGGAGATCTGGGGTAGCGTTCCAGCCGGCAGCCCGTCTCGAGGAAGGGCTGATCCCGGGGCTCACCATCACCGAGCACATCGCGCTCCAGGACAAGAGTCCCTCCTTCGTGGTGCGGTGGGACCGGTCCGAGCTCGCGGCCCGGGAAAATATCTCGAAGTTCCAGGTTGTGGGAACCCCGGTCTCCCCCGTGGATTCCCTTTCAGGGGGAAACCAGCAGCGCCTGCTGCTTTCGTTCCTTCCGGGGGCTCCGAAGCTTCTGCTGCTGGAGAACCCCACGCGGGGGCTCGACATGGAGTCGGTGCACTGGGTCTGGGAACACCTGGACGCCTTCACCCGCCAGGGCGCTGCCATCGTGTTCTCCTCTTCGGAGCTCGACGAGATCCTCATGGTCGCGGATCGGGTGCTCGTGTTCTTCGATGGGAGGGTCATCAAGGACGAGCGGCCGGAAGATACCGACGCCATGGGGCTCGGCATGGCAATAGCAGGGAAGACGGAGTAGGCTTTTTTGCCGGTGATGTGAAGAAGATCATGCACAGGGGCATTGCAGAGTGGAAGCAGCGGACATGACCACGGTACCCGGGAAGACCGGGACCATCGTTTCTTTTCTCCTGGAGGCCGTTCTCACGGTCTCGGCGGTGCTCGCCTTCACCACGCTCGTCCTCGTGCTTGCGGGCGCTCCTCCGCTGGAGTCCTACAAGGAGATACTCAAAGGGTCGCTCGGGTCATGGATGAAGCTCACCCACGTGATCAAGGTGTGGATACCGCTCACGCTCTGTTCATGCGGGCTGCTCTACACCTTCAGGATCGGGCTGTGGAACATCGGTGTGGAAGGTCAGGTGATGATGGGCGCGGTCTTCACCACCTACATCCTCAGGTGTGCAACCCTCAGCCCTTCCCCCCTGCTTGCGCTGACCCTGTCCCTGCTTGCGGGCATGGCAGGAGGTGCTTTCTGGGCCATGCTGGCGGGTTATCTCAAGACAAAGGGCGGCGTGCACGAGATCTTTGCCGGCCTCGGGCTCAACTTCGTGGCCCAGGGACTCGTGCTCTGGCTCATCTTCGGGCCGTGGAAGCGGCCGGGGAGCGCCTCCATGAGCGGCACCGAGACC
>JAJFUP010000301.1 GCA_021372395.1 Deltaproteobacteria bacterium | reverse complement strand
GATCATCATCCCGAAGGAGAACGAGAAAGACCTGGAGGACATCCCGCCGGTGGTCAAGAAGAAGGTGAATTTCTACCCGGTGAGCTCCATGGACGAGGTCCTGGAACTCGTGTTCGTGAAGGACACGGAAGAGAAGAAGCCCAGGCTCAAGAAGGCCAAGGCCGCGCAGTAGAGCCTCTGTTCCATGAAATGCACAACAGCCCTGCAGGGACGACCTGCGGGGCTGTTTTTCTTTGAGGTGTCAGAGAGAAGCCAGCACGCCCCTGAAGATCTCCGCAATGGCAGGGCCGGCCTGCTCGGCATGGGCGATGACCGATTCGATGGGCGCCGGGATGTAGTCGTCCGGGTCGTTGTTGTTCGTGACAGCGGAGATGGCCAGCACCTCCATGCCGCAGTGCACCGCCTCGATGACCTCCATCACCGTGGACATGCCCACGGCGTGGGCCCCGATGGTCTTGAGCATCCTCGTTTCGGCAGCGGTCTCCATGGAGGGACCCGGGACCTGTACATAGACCCCTTCGTGGAGCGTGATGGATTGCTCCTGTGCGGAATTCAAGGCCAGGGTCCTGAGATGTTTGGAATAGGGCTCCGTCATGTCCGGGAACCTGGGTCCCAGCTCTTCCTGGTTCGGGCCGATGAGCGGGTTGCGGCCGGTGAAGTTGATGTGGTCCGTGATCAGCATGGCGCTGCCCGGCGAGAGGTCCTTTCTGAGCCCGCCTGCGGCATTCGAGATGAAGAGGTTCCTGATCCCCAGGAGCTTGAACACCCGGATGGGGAAGGTGACCTCGGCAGGAGAGTACCCTTCGTAGAGGTGGAAGCGGCCGCTCATGACCACGACTTCCTTTCCGCCCAGGGTGCCTCTCAGGAGCCTGCCCGAGTGGCTGGAGACCGTGGATCGGGGGAACCCCGGAATATCCGAATACGGCATGGCTTCGTGGATGTCGATCCGGCGCTCCATGATGCCGAGCCCGGTGCCTAAAATGATGGCAGCATGAGCCCCCTGAAACCGAGCGAGTGCATCGGCTGCCCTGGTCGCGCTCTTCATGCCTACTTGTCCAGGGGGAGGGCCTCGTCGATGAGCATGATGGGGATCTCGTCTTCGATGCGGTATTTCAGTTTGCACGCATAACAGAGCAGTCCGCTTTCGTCTTTCTCCAGCACAAGCTCGCCCTTGCACTTGGGACAGACGAGGATGTCCAGCAATTCTTTGTCGATAGGCATAAGAAACCTCCTGGAAAGTCTATGGCATTGAGGGAACGTGCTTGTCAAGGATGTGTGATGTGAATTCAGGATGGATAATTATCAGAGATCAGCAGCTGGCCTGGTTTCGTGGGGACCGCACAGGCATCAAAGCTATATTCATTGAGACAAAGAGATGTTTCCCGGCTGCCTTCTCAAATCCATGGCGGCATCGAAGAGATCAGTGCTTTGCCGCAGGGAAATATACGAATAGACCGTAATCCCTATTGTTCAAAATAGGGGTAGCCCCGTAAGCCCTCTTCATACATGCTCATTATTTCCCGGCGTTCCTGGGGTGTGATCAGGTTTTCCCGGATCGCCTGTTCCGCTGTTGCCCGGAACTGCTTGGTCATGGTCTTCGGCTCGTACTCGACGTAGGACAGGACATCGGCCACGGTGTCCCCTTCGATCTCCTTGACAAAACTGTAGGTTCCATCTTCATGCACACGGATGCTCACCACGTTGGTGTCGCCCATAAGATTGTGGAGGTCTCCCAGGGTCTCCTGATACGCCCCCACCAGGAAGACGCCCAAATAATAGTCCTCGTCTTCTTTTACCGTATGCAGCGACAGGGCGCGCCGCACTCCCTGCTTGTCGATGAAATGGTCGATCTTCCCGTCCGAGTCGCAGGTGATATCTGCAAGGATGGCGTTTCTCGAAGGCCTCTCATCCAGGCGGTGTACCGGCATAACCGGGAAAAGATACCCGATGGCCCAGGAATCCGGCAGGGACTGGAATACACTGAAATTGGCGTAATAGGTATCGCACAGGGCAGTATCGATATCGATCAGATCCTTGGGTACCACCTTCAGGTGTTTGACATTATCGCTTAAGGCCTGGATGATGTTCCAGAAGATCTTGTCGCCCAGGGCACGCTGCCTCATGGTGAGGTCTCCGACCTTGAACATCTGGCGGATCTCGTCCCGGTAGTACAGGGCGTCATTGTAGCACTCCTGGAGATTTCTGATTGTCAACGATTTGAGCACCTCCAGCATGTTCAGGATGATGTCCGGGGTATCTTCGGGCAATTCTCCGGGCACGGAATCCGTATCGATGGAGCTGGTGTCGAAGATATTGAACAGCAGCACCGAGTAATACGCCACGGTGGCCCTGCCGGATTCGGTGATGATGGTGGGATGGGCTATGTCGTGCTCATTCAGGATTTCCATGATGGCTTCGATCACGTCTGCGCAGTACTCATCCAGGGTGTAGTTGCGCGAGTTCATGTAATTGGTGTGGGAGCCGTCGTAATCAACAGCCATGCCGCCGCCCAGGTCGAAATAGCCCATGGGGGCGCCTTCAAGCACAAGGCCTGCGTAGACCCGGCACGCTTCCTGGATGGAAGCCCTGATATCCCGGATATTGGGAATCTGGGAGCCCAGGTGGTAATGGAGAAGCTGGAGGCAGTCCAGCATGTTGCATCTCTTGAGCTTCTCGATGGCCGCGATGATCTGGGAGATGGTCAGGCCGAAAATACTCCGGTCACCGCCGGATTCGGTCCAGTGCCCTCCGGCCTGGGTGGAAAGCTTCAGACGGACACCCAGAAGGGGCTTGATTCCAAGCTCCTTTGACCGTTCGAGGATCAGGTCCAGCTCTCCGGGCATTTCCAGCACGAAGAAACACTTGAATCCCATCTTGCAGGCATACAGTCCGAGATCGATGAATTCCCGGTCTTTGTAGCCGTTGCAGACAAGGCAGGCTTCCTTGTCATCAAGAAACGACAGGGCTGCGATCAGCTCGGCCTTGCTGCCGGCCTCAAGCCCGTGATGATAGAACTTGCCGATGCGGGTGATGGTTTCGATCACCTGTTTCTGCTGGTTCACCTTGATGGGGTAGACCCCTTTGAATTCCCCCTTGTAATCGAACTTGGAGATTGCCGTGCGGAAACTCTCGTGTATCTGGATGATCTGGGAGTCGAGGATGTCTTCGAAACGAAGGAGCATGGGCATGTCATACCCGCGTGCCCTGATTCCGGATATGATTTCGGGAAGATTGACGGACACATCTTTTCTGTCTCTCAGCGGTGTGACCACGACATCCCCTGTTTCGGAAATACTGAAATACCCGGACCCCCATTCCCGAATCTGGTACAGGTCGGAGGAATCTTCCACGGTCCATCGTTCCATGGTGTGTTTCAAATTCATACGTATGCTCCCGTTCTAACTTCTTCCAAGAGTGTGATGTCTTTCATTTCACCCGAGCCTGCCTCGGAAATCATCATATCCGAACCTGCGTACGATCTCGCACTGTCCGTCTTCGTGCAGCAGCGCGAGATCGGGTAGCGGCGTGCCGTTGAAGGTGTTGTTCTTCACGAAGCTGTACTGGAGCATGTCGCCGAACACGAGACGGTCTCCCGGCTTCAGTGGTTTTTCAAACGAGTATTCGCCGATGATGTCGCCGGTCATGCAGGTGTTGCCGGCCAGGATGCAGGTATGGGGGAATTCGCCGGGCTTCGCAGCTCCGAACAGCGGCGGCGTGTACGGCACCTCCAGGACGTCGGGCATGTGGCAGGAGGCCGAGGTGTCCAATATAACAACGTCGGTTTCGTTGTGCACGACATCCAGCACCGTGGCCACCAGGTACCCGGCATCGACGACGAGGCCGCTCCCGGGCTCAAGGATGACCTCCACCCCAAAGGCGGAACGGAAGTCATGTATGGCCCTGATGAGGGCCTCCACATCGTAGCCTGACTTGTTGATGAAATGACCGCCCCCGAAGTTGACCGCCCTGACGCGCCTGATGCAGGGGGCGAATTCCCTGGCCACATGGTCGATGAGGCCGACGGACCCGTCATGGAGGGCTTCGCACAGGGAGTGGACATGGAGGATGTCGATGTCATCCCAGGGGAGGCTTTCGAGGTCTTTGCGCAGCACGCCGAAGCGGGATCGCGGAGAACAGGGGTCGTAGAGGTGGCCGCCCAGGGTTGCCCTGGAATAACCGGGGTTGATGCGGACGCCGACCTTCATGTCAGGACCGATGGCTTTGACGGCCGGGAGAAAACGCCGGATCTGGTCTGCTGAATTGAAATAGATGTGGTCGCTGAACCCAAGGAGTTCGGCGAGGTTGTCGGGTGTGTAGGCCGGAGAGAAGACGTGCACCTCCTTGCCGAACTCTTCCCAGCCCAGACGCGCTTCATGGGTGCCGCTGGCCGTGGTGCCGTCCAGCGACTCGCGCATGAGAGGAAACACGGCGGGCAGGGCAAAGGACTTGGTGGCCAGGAGTACACGGCACCCCGCTGTGGCACGGATATGCGCGGCAACGGCCATGTTTCTTTTCAGGAGGGCCATGTCTACCACATAAGCCGGTGTGGAGATCTGCGGCAGCGCCGTGATGAGATATGGCGGCAGGGCCGTTGTCATGTCTCGAGAAGCTCCTGATATGCGTCTTCACCAAGCTTCTGTGCATGCCAGGGAAGCCCCTGCCGGGCAACTTCTTCGAGGAAGGGCTCGGGCGGGAGCTGTTCCACGTTGAACACGCCGTGTCCGCTCCAGAGGCCTTTCATCATCATCATGGCGCCGGTCATGGCAGGCACGCCCGTGGTGTAGGACACGGCCTGGGCGTTCAGTTCACGGTTGGTCTCGGCGTGATCGCTCACGTTGTAGAGGATGTACGCAACAGGCTTGCCGTCCTTGACGCCCCGGATGACGGACCCGATGGAGGTCTTGCCGGTGTAGTTTTCGGCCAGGGATGAAGGCTCCGGCAGGAGGTGCTTGAGGAACTGCAGCGGGATGATCTCGACCCCGTTGTACATGACCGGGTCGATCCTGGTCATGCCGACGTTCTGCAGGACCTCCAGGTGCTTGATGTAATTGTCGGAAAAGGTCATCCAGAAACGGATCTGCCTGAGTCCTCTGATGTTCCGGACCAGTGATTCCTCTTCCTCGTGGTAGATCAGGTAGGATTTGCGCGAGCCAACCTGCGGGTAATCGATCATGCAGGAGATGCTCAAGGGGTCGATCTCGATCCACTCCCCGTCCTTCCAGAACTTTCCGCGCTGCGTGACCTCGCGGATATTGATTTCCGGGTTGAAGTTCGTGGCAAAGGCCTTGCCGTGGCTGCCGTCGTTGCAGTCGATGATGTCGATGGTGGTGATCTCGTCGAACAGGCTTCTCTGGGCATACGCACAGTAGATGCTGATCACGCCCGGATCGAAGCCGCAGCCGAGCACCGCCATGATGCCTTTGTCGCGGAAGCGGTCCTGGTAGGCCCACTGCCACGTGTAGCTGAACTTGGCCTCGTCCTTGGGCTCGTAGTTGGCCGTGTCCAGGTAGTGTACTCCGGTTGCCAGGCACGCATCCATGATCGTCAGGTCCTGATACGGCAGGGCCATGTTGACCACGACATGGGGCTTCTGCTCCTCGATGAGGCGGATGACCTGGCCCGTATCGTCCGCATCCACCTGCGACACGGTGATGTCGGATGCGCATTCCTTCCGGACCTTGCGGCATTTTTCCAGCGTCCTCGAGGCCAGGTGTATCTTCTGAAAGACGTCGCGATTGACAGCGCACTTTTTGGCCACCACTGATCCTGCCGCACCGGCACCGATGATGAGAATGCTGTTCATACCTGGATTCCTCCTGTTCCTAGGATCTGGAACACCAGACCTGTGGTCCTGTTGCTCAACGTATTATGGCTTGTCGTCCCCGCGAAAGCGGAGACCCAGGGCACTTCTGCGCCTTGGCAGCTTGTTTCGAACTGTCGTCCCCGCGAAAGCGGGGACCCAGGAGCTCCCGATGAGACTGGATTCCCGCTTCCGCGGGAATGACACCAGGGAACGATTTTTCGCACCGGGTAACGAAGTGTTCCTCGGGAATGACGCAAGCTGGACGTTTCCGTCCCGGGGCATGAAGCGAGTTTCTGACAAAGGACAGTTCAGGGGTTCTGCAAGTGCGGCTCATCCTTGGTCACTCCTTGCACCTGTGCCTGCGTTCCAGCGCGATCAGGCACTCCCTCACCACCTTTGCAGCCACTACAGCAGAGACGCCCGTGGGGTCGAGCTGCGGGGCGAGTTCGACGACGTCAAGACCCACGATGTGAAGCCTTGTCATGATGGAGACGAGCATGGCGGTCAGCTCGTGAAACATGAGCCCGCCGGGCTCGGGTGTGCCTGTGCCGGGCAGAACGGATGGATCCAGTATGTCGAGGTCGCAGGTGAGGTAGCACGGTTTTGTCCCTGTCCTCAAGGCAAGCTGTTCAGGCAGGGACAACAACTCGCTCATCAGGGCATGCTCCTGCCGTGTGCACGAGCGGACGCCGATCTGCCTCACCTGGTCCTGCCCCAGGAGGTCCAGCACCCGCCGCATGACCGTGGCGTGCGAGAGCCTCTGGCCCAGGTATTCTTCCCGCAGGTCGGCATGGGCGTCCAGGTGGATGACCTTGAGGTCCGGGTACACCTGTGCAGCGGCACGGATGGCGCCCAGGCTCACCAGGTGTTCTCCGCCCAGCAGGAAGGGGGTCTTCCCCTTGGACAGGATTTCCTGCGTACGCTCTTCGATGAGCCCAAGAGCCGGGTTCGGGTCGCCGAAAGGGAGCTCCAGGTCGCCCATGTCCATGAAGGAACAGTCTTCCAGGTCCGAGAGCTGGACCGGCGAAAAGGTCTCCAGCCCGTAAGAAGCCTCTCGGATCGCACCGGGTCCGAAACGGGACCCCGGGCGGAAGCTCGCTGTGGAGTCGAACGGTGCGCCAAAAAGACAGACCCTGCCGTCGGTTTTTGAAGCCATGAACGTGCTCATGGCGCTATTCTGACACCCCTGAGCATCACTATGCCCGGGAATGCATTCCGGAACAAAGGGGGTCCACATTGAGAGGGCCCCTCTTCGATGGGGGTCTCACACGCCCTGAAGCCGTGCGCCCCGTTCCGATCTCTGAGGTTCTCCCTGTGCCGGTTATCGATCATGGATCAGTCCCAGAGCACCATGGCGGCAAACGCAGTGTAGCATTCCTCCACGAGGTTTCTTGAAGATCATATGAATTCTTCTTTCTCAGAAGCTTGGCGGCGCAGAGATCCAGAGGATCTTTGCCGCTTTCTCCGACTTGTTCTCGATCCAGTGCTTCTTGCTCGCAGTATAGTAGAACGCATCACCGGTAGAGGCCCGATAGATTTCCTTTCCCAGGTTGATGACGATCATCCCGTTCAGAACGAGCCCACACTCGTCTCCGTAATGGGCCCTTTCCTGAGAGGTGCTGGCCCCGGGCTCGAACGTCACCAGGAGCATATCCACCTCCCGGTCCTGGGCGCCGGCGATGAGGACCTCTCTCTTCACTCCCGGCTCTTCTTCTATGGCGACCCGCTGCTTGCGGTGAAAAACCACGACGGTCCGCTCTTCCTCGGCAAAGAATTCCGAGGCGGTGGTGTCCAGGGCGTTCAGGATGTTCTCGAGGGTGTCGAGGGATGGGGACTGGAGGTCGCGCTCGAGCAGGGATATGAACCCCTTGGTGAGGTCGGCCCTGTTGGCAAGCTCCTCCTGGGTTAGCTGCTGCGCCAGCCGCAGGTTTTTGATCTTCTCGCCGATGTCCACTGCCATCCTCCGACACACTTTTATGTACCTGAGAGTTTATCTAAGTAAACAAATTATCGCGATCCTTTAGGATAAATAGCGCGGCATGTCAAGAAAATATTTTGATGCAAGGCCGGGTGTTTTTATCGCTCCAACATGGTGAACTCACACAAGGATGCTCCTGCCGAGGCGGGGCGGTTTGCCGGGGTGTTTTCACGGGTCTGCTGCATGACCGGATGCCGGTCATTTCAACGGCAGCCGGACAGGGAAACTATCCCTCATTGGGGGGATGCACGGCATATTTTCATGGCATGCGGTTGGAGACAGGTATGGACGCGGGACGCCTGAATGAGGGAAGGATTGTTTCAGCACCTGTGGAAACACCGAGACTCTTTCCCTTCGCCTGATCATTTTTGTCATCACGGCAAAAGCGTGATGACAAAAATGATCAGGTCAAAGTTCCCTGTCGTGCCAGGGGGCAGGAAGCAGGGATTCAAGAACCTCGTAAAAGGGAGGGACCGGATTCACCCAGGCGTGCTTGGGTTGTAGGAACTTTTTCACTCTGCCCGCTCGAGTCGATTGCGGAGCTCTAAGAGATCGTCACCCCCGCGAAAGCGGGGGGTCCAATGGCCAGGAATGGAGGCCTGTCCTCCGATCCCTCGTCACCCTCGCGAAAGCGGGGGTCCATAAGACAGGTCATACCTGGGTTCCCGCTTTCGTAGGAATGACGGCAGACACCGAGTCCATGAAGACGTTCGCCATCTGGATTCCCGCTGTCGCGGGAATGACCCAATTCTCGCGCC
>JAJFUP010000282.1 GCA_021372395.1 Deltaproteobacteria bacterium | reverse complement strand
CTTCACTGCCCGGGGAAGACCCTTGAACGAGACCGACACCCTCTGTCCGGTCCCTGCGATCTCATCCGTGGTGAGAGTCAGGCTGTCTCCCGGCCTCAGATACAGGGGTTCCTCGGCGATCTCCCCGATGCGCATCTTCGGGCCGGGGAGGTCGGCCATGATGGTGATCCGCCTTCCGATGGATCTCGATACCGCCCTGAGATTTTCGATTATGCCGCCGTGCACTGCGAAATTGCCATGGGAGAAATTGAGCCGGGCTATGTTCATGCCTGCCATGATCATCCGTTCCATGGCCGTGGCTGACTGAGAGGCAGGCCCGATCGTGCAGACGATCTTGGTTTTATGTGACGGCATCATCATGATGGATAAGATAATGGAAAGGAAGCCACAAAGAAAGATGAAACGCTCGAACACGGTCCGATGTGCGCTCCGGGAGAGAACCCTCTCGCCGGGGTCTCTTTCAATCCCACAGGGAAAAGCTGTAATCTCGTTCCCACCGATTGGAAAGATTTTACCCTTGTTCATGGTGCATCACCGGTGGCCGGGCAAATAACGTCCTGAAAATTTTCAGGCTGGTTCATTGCACGATTATTGCTTCAAAATTATTCTTACCTTTGGACTGTCATCGTGAAGCTGGTTTAAGAAGTGTTTGGAGAAAGGGAGGTTCCATGCAAAGACTGCGTATCCTTTCCAAGAGCATTATCCTGGTATTCGTTGCGTTCTTCCTGGCCGCGCTTTGTGCCTGCGGCGACATGGATTTCGAAGACGCAGGCCAGGGGACAGCGGAAGAAGCCCTCGCAGTGAGGATAACCTCACCTGCAGGGGATGCCACCATCATCGAAGGGCAATCGATAGACTTCAGGGGGATCGCAGAAGGGGGGGCCTCGCCCTTCACCTACGGGTGGACCTTTGACGGCGCAGCACCGGACGCCGACGTGGAAGAGCCGGGAAGCGTCATGTTTGATGCTCCGGGAACCTACACGATCACCTTCATGGCCAGGGATGCAGCAGATGCGACCGATGGAGCCGGGGTAACCATTACCGTCATGCCTCGGGCAGGGAACAGGGTATCCCTGGTGAGCGCAGGACTGAACCATACCCTTGCCATCGGTCCGGATGGCTCACTCTGGTCGTGGGGGTACAACTTCAACGGGAGCCTCGGGGACCTCTCCTGGGACAACAGGAGTTCGCCCGTGCATGTGGGGTTACAGACAAACTGGGCAAGCGTGAGTGCCGGAGACGGGTACTCCGTTGCCCTCAAGACCGACGGGACGCTCTGGAACTGGGGAGTCGTCTATGACCCGATGATCTATACTTGGGTGAGGAAGAACACCCCCGTGCAGCTGGGGACCGATACGCACTGGGCTTGTGTGAGCGCCGGGTCGGGCCATGTCATGGCCGTCAAATCCGACGGCACGCTCTGGGCGTGGGGAGACAACACCTACGGCAAGCTCGGGGATGGCACCTCTACGGGAAGGAACGCCCCGGTGAGGGTAGGGACGGAGGCGGACTGGGCTTTTGTGAGCGCCGGCGGAAACCATACGTTGGCCCTCAAGCAAAACGGCACACTCTGGGCATGGGGCTCCAACAGGTACGGACAGCTCGGCGACGGCACCTGGGTGGACAGGAGCACCCCGGTGCAGGTGGGTTCTGAAACGCACTGGAATGCCGTGAGTGCCGGGAGGAATCATTCCCTGGCAGTTGAACGTGACGGGACGCTCTGGACATGGGGCATGAACGGCACCGGCCAGCTCGGGGACGGAACCCAGGAACACAGGAACTCCCCTGTCCGGTTGGGCGATGACCATGACTGGTTCGTTGTGAGCGCCGGGGCCGGACACAGCCTGGCAGTCAAGGCTGACGGGACCCTGTGGGCATGGGGTGAGAACTACTATGGCCAGCTCGGGGACGGCACGAGGGAAAACCGGAGCGTGCCGGTGAAGATCGTCTCGGATGCGGGCTGGATTGCCGTGAGTACGCACGCCGACCATTCCATCGGCATCAAGTGGGACCGGACGTGCTGGGCCTGGGGCGCCAACTGGGACGGCCAGATCGGTGACGGAACCGACACGGATGCCGTTGTCCCGGTAAAGATAGACTTCTGAGGTGCATTGAACGGGAAGGGCAGGCCATGGGGACTGCCCTTCTCGAATCGTGATGCAGGGCCTGCCGTTCTTTGCCCGCGCCGAGGGCTGCCTGTCCCGTGAACATATAATAGTATGGCTTGACACAATCCTGCCGGCTCGGTTATTTTCCTGTTTTAAACATGTGTTTGAAATGAGGTTTCGGTGTCCTTACACAAAGCGTCCTTCACAGACGCCGGGTCGCGCATCCTTGAAGCAGCAGGGGAGATCTTTGCAGAGGAAGGCTTCAGGCGGGCGACGGTCCGCAAGATATGCGCCAGGGCCGGCGTGAACGTCTCCCTGGTGAACTACCACTTCGGCGATAAGGAAGGGCTTTACCTTGCCGTCCTGACGCATTTCAGGCAAAGGTCCCTCGAAAAGCACCCCCCGAACCTCGGGGTTGATGAGTCGTCTCCCCCTGAAGAAAAGCTCAGGGCCTTCGTGCGATCGTTCCTCTTCCGCATCTTGGGCCAGGGGGAATTCTCGTGGTTCGGAAAGCTCTTCGTGCGGGAGATCATGGAGCCGACAAAGGCCTTCGACGTCATGGTGGATGAGGCCATACGTCCTTCCTACAGCCTGCTCATGTCCATCGTTGCCGGTGTTGTCGGTCATGATACCGACGAGTTCACCATGAGGCTCTGCACCGCGAGCATCGTTGCCCAGTGCCTCTATTACCGCAGTTCCCGGTCCGTTATCACCAGGATCATCGGACGAGACCATTTCACGATCGAGGAGATAGAACAGATCGCATCGCACATCACGCGATTTTCCCTGGAAGCCATGAGGGTATGCTACGATGCGGAGAAGACAACTGGTTCAAGAAATAGAGAAGGGTAAGATTCCCCCGGGAGGTGTGCATGGAGGAAAAGGAACAGGGCGGGGCCGGTCATTCAAACAGAAGCAGGGTATTCCTGACAGTCGGATTGATTGCGATCATCATCATTGCGGGGATCTCGTTCTATGTCAGGCATAACAGGTTCAATGTAACAACGGACGATGCCTATGTGACCGGAAGGATCTACAATATCGCGCCCAAGGTGGCAGGTACGGTCAGGTCCGTGTTCGTCGAAGACAACCGGCTGATACAGAAGGGGGACCTCCTCCTGGAGATCGACAGCAGGGATTACGACGTCAGGGTGAGCGATGCAACGGCAGCCGTGGAATCCGAGCTCTCGAAGATCGATGAGCTTTCGGTGAAGGTGGATGTTGCCGAGAAGCAGCTCATCGAGATCCAGGCCAAGATCGATGCGTCAAGGGCCCTCGTTGCCCTGCAGGAAGCGAATCTGAAGCAGGCAGGACAGGATCTTGGCCGTGCACGCAAGCTCTACGAGAAAGGTGCCTTCGCCGAGGCGACCCTCGAGAAGGCGATGACTGCTTATGATGTGGCAGGCGCCCAGGTCGATGCGGCACGGGAGCAGGTCAGTCAGGCGTATGCAGCCCTGGAGACACAGAAGCTCGTGGTGCGGCAGGCCAGGACTGCCGGCCTGTCGCAGAAACACGTCGTGGAACAGAAGAAACAGGCGCTCGAAGCCGCGAGCCTGATGCGGGGCTACACGAAGATATTTGCGCCCGCCGACGGTTATGTTACGAAAAAGAGCGTCGAGGTCGGCAACCAGGTGCAGGCGGGTCAACCGCTCATGGCTGTCGTATCGCTGGCGGATGTCTGGATCGCGGCAAACTACAAGGAGACCCAGCTCGAGCGTGTCCGGCCCGGCCAGAAGGTGAAGATCAGGGTCGACACCTATCCGGGCAGGACGTTCTCCGGGACGGTCGACAGCATCATGGCAGGAACCGGAAGCGCGTTTTCCCTGTTCCCGCCGGAAAATGCCACGGGCAACTACGTGAAGGTGGTGCAGCGCATACCTGTCAAGATATTCCTGGAAAAGGGCGCCGATCCGGATCATCTCCTGCGTGTGGGCATGTCGGTGAAACCCACCATTGCCGTGAGGCAATAAGGCGGGCCGGTCATCCGATGACATCACCACCAGCACCCCAGGCGAATAAATGGATCGTGGCTTCGACCGTGATGCTGCCCATGCTCATGGTCGTCCTCGATACCTCGGTGGTGAACGTCTCGCTCGACCATATCCGGGGAAGCCTTTCTGCCGGCATCGACGAGGCGACCTGGTCCATCACCGCCTACCTCGCGGCAAACGCCGTCATCATACCCATGGCCGGGTGGATAAGCAGGCTCATCGGGCGAAAACGCTATCTCCTCTTCTCCGTCATCATGTTCACCGTGAGCTCCTTTCTCTGCGGAATGTCCTGGAACATAGAGAGCCTCATCGTCTTCAGGGTCATACAGGGCCTCTCGGGCGGGTCGATGCCGCCGCTTTCCCAGGCGATCCTGCTCGAGTCTTTCCCCGTTCAGCAGTACGGCATGGCCATGGCCATCTTCGGGATCGGCGTCAGCTTCGGTCCCATCATCGGCCCTGTGCTCGGCGGGTGGATCACCGACGTACTCACCTGGCACTGGGTGTTCTTCATCAACATCCCCATCGGGGTTGTCTCCGTCATCATGGCGATCTTCTTTGTCACGGATCCTCCCTATTTGAAGGGCATGCGCATGAAGATCGACTACTGGGGCCTCATCCTGCTGGGCCTCGGGGTGGCGTGCCTCCAGCTGCTCCTCGACCGGGGCCAGAGATACGACTGGTTCAATTCCACCACCATGATTGCCATGGCGTTCATCGCGGTTTTTTCACTCGTCCTGTTCATCGTGGTGGAGCTCCGTGCCGAACGCCCCATCGTGGACCTGAGCGCATTTCGAAACTACTCCTTCTGTCTGGGCAACACAGCCATGTTCATCTTTATGGCAAACCTCTTCGGCACGCTTGTCCTTTTACCCATCTACCTCCAGACCCTCATGGGCTACACCTCGACCTTGGCAGGCCTCGTGTTGGCGCCGGGCGGCGTGGCGAACCTCATCACCCTGGGGCTCGTGGGCAGGGTGCTTCACCGGTACAACCCGAAGATTTTTGTATTTTCCGGTATAATCTTGACTGCATATTCCACGCTCCTCATGGCGAGGTTCACCCTGGGCGTGGATTTCAATACCGTTTTGTGGCCTAGGATTATCATGGGCCTCGGCATGGGGACCCTGTTCATCCCGTTGACCACGCTGACGATCGCCGGCATAAAAAAAGAAGACATGGGCAATGCCACTGCCATCTACAATCTCATCCGGAACATAGGCGGCAGCATCGGGATTGCCATTGTCACGACCATGGTGGGCCGCAGGGCGCAGTTCCACCAGTCGCGCCTGGTGGACCACCTGACCCCCTATGACCCGCTGTACTTCTTCCGCTCCCAGCAGGGAGCCGGTCTTCTTCAGCAGAGAGGGCTCGACCCGTCCTCGGCGGCGCAGGGCGGGCTCGGCATCATGTACGAGAACATGATCAGGCAGGCCACCATGATCTCCTTTGCCGATGTCTTCTATCTGCTGTCACTCATGATGATCATCCTCGTCCCCCTGGTGATTCTCATGAAGAATACCGGTGAAACACAGGGGAAGGTAGTTGTCGGGGAATGAACCGGACAAGCCTGAATCTCCCGGT
>JAJFUP010000276.1 GCA_021372395.1 Deltaproteobacteria bacterium | reverse complement strand
CCAGGGCTTCAGCGTGTCGGTGTTTGATGACCTGCAGTCGTGCATCGACTACTACATCTGGACCATCAACACCCACCCGAAGTACGAGGAATTGCGACGCCTGAGGAGCCTGTGCCCCCGCCCGTACGATTCCTTCTCCCTTGCACAGGGGCTGAAAAATTATTCCGAGCTGGGTGACCGGTATGTGAGAAAGGTGGAGGAACTCATCAGCTACAACGATCTCCAGAACTATGACGAATACCGACTGCGTCTCCGGTAGACATGACACGGAAATGACCCATCAGAACATCACGGGTAGATCGGCGGGGAAAAGGAACCGGGTTGCCATCGCGGCCTTCGTGTGCCTGTGCCTCATAGCGTTCCTGCCTCTGCCTGCCGGAGCGTACATCACGGTGCTCCTCTACCACCGCTTCGACGAGAACAGGTACCCCTCCACCACGACCAGCAGCGCCCAGTTCGAGCAGCAGATGCGGTACCTGAAGACAAACGGGTACACGGTCCTTTCCATGGATACACTTGCAGACTGCGTGAATGGCAGGCGTCCCATCCCTGAAAAAGGGGTGGTCATCACCATCGATGACGGCTTCATCTCTGAGTATGAAAGGGCGGTGCCCATCCTGCGGCGCTATGGGTATCCCTTCTGCATCTTCGTTTTCTCCCATGGCATTGGCGCCGCGAACTACCTGAGCTGGTCTCAGCTCAAACAGCTGGAATCCTGGGGAGGCGAGGTGGGCTGTCATTCCCACACCCACCCGCGGCTGATAAACAGCCGGGAAAGGGAGATGGAACAGGAGATCGGGGGGTCCAAGGAGTTCATGGAGCGAAACCTGGGCCGCAAGGTCAACTACTTCGCCTATCCCTTCGGCCAGTATGACGGGAAGGTGCGCGCATCAGCGAGGAAGGCCGGATTCAGCCTCATGCTGACATCAGACCCGGGCAGCGTGGGGCTGGGAGCCGAGTTCGACAGGATCCCCCGCCAGGCCATCGTGGGCTCCGGGATGAGCATTCAGGACTTTGCCGCAAAGCTGAAGAACCCGCCGCTGGGGGTGTCCGGACGCATACCCGCAAGCGGCACGCTCCCGTCATACAGGGTGCCTCGTGTTTCCCTTACCCTGAAGAACCCGCAACTCTACGAGCCGGGACAGGTCAACGTGTTCCTCTCGGAGAAGAAGAGACTGGATGCACATTTCGACCCCGGGACAGGGGTTGTGAGCTGCAGCGGCCCCTTTTACCTCACCAGGAAAACGAACCGCATCATCGTGACGGCAAGGCGGAAAAGCGATGGCCTCTTTGCCATGGATTCCTACCTCATCGTCCTTCCGGGGAACCCTTCGCCGGGCGAAAGGCTGAGATACACCCTCAATAGGGACGATTTCTCTTTTGGCAGAGACCTTGCCATGACCCGTCCCTGATGACTTTCCGAGTTGATTCCTGTGCCAGGCTGTGGTGAGATCGTGCACATGAAGCTCGATGACATCGACATAGCCATCCTGGAACTGGCACAGGGGGACCTGCCCATGTGCGAAAGGCCCTTCGACGAGTGGGCGGACAGGCTCTGCATACCGGTGGACGAGATTCTCTCCCGTCTCCGGTCTCTTAAGGACAGGGGGGTCATCAGGGACATCAAGGCGATCCTCAGGCACAGGCAGGCAGGCCTCCAGGCGAATGCCATGGTGGCCTGGGCAGTTCCGGCAGACCGCGTGGACGAGCTCGGCGCCCGGATTGCCCTGGGGGAAACGGTGAGCCACTGCTACGAACGGGAGGGCTTCGGCCGTTATACCATCTTCTCCATGATCCACGGCAGGACGAGAGATGAGGTCACGGAGGTGGTCCGCGACCTCTCATCACAGACCGGGATCCACGACTACCAGGTCTTCTGGAGCATCAGGGAGCTCAAGAAGTCGTCCATGAAATATTTCCGGAAAGGGGGTACCCATGAGGAACGCTGATCTTTTCGGGCGGGCTTTGCAGGTCATACCCGGCGGGGTCAACTCGCCGGTGCGCGCATTCCGAAAGGTGGGGGGCACGCCGAAGTTCATCCAAAGGGCTGCGGGGGCATACCTGTGGGATGTGGAGGAAAAGACCTACATCGACTTCGTACTCTCCTGGGGCCCGCTGATCCTCGGACACTGCCATCCCGCGGTGGTTGAGGCCGTCAGAGACCAGGCGGTCAGGGGCCTGAGCTATGGAGCTCCCACCGAGCTCGAGATCCTCCTGGCCGATCTCGTCTGCTCGGCCGTTGCCTCCATAGAAAAGGTGCGCTTCGTCAATTCCGGGACAGAGGCCACCATGAGCGCCATCCGGCTCGCCCGGGCCTTCACGGGCCGGCAGATCATCGTGAAGTTCGAGGGCTGCTATCACGGCCACGTGGACAGCCTTCTGGTGAAGGCCGGTTCCGGGCTTCTCACGCTGGGGGTCCCCGACACCGCGGGCGTGCCTGAAGGCATCGCCTCCACCACTGCGGTGCTGCCTTACAACGACACCGAGGCCTTCGATGAGTTCATGAAGACCAATGCAGCCGAGGTGGCAGCGGTCATCGTCGAGCCCGTGGCCGGGAATATGGGGGTGGTCCTGCCCAAACCGGGGTTCCTTGAGACGATCCGCACCCGAACGAGAGACTGCGGGGCCCTGCTCATCTTCGATGAGGTCATCACCGGTTTCAGGCTCTGCTTCGGCGGGTATCAGGATCTCGTCGGGATACGGCCCGACCTCACCTGTCTGGGCAAAATCATTGGCGGTGGCTTGCCTGTGGGAGCATTCGGCGGAAGGAGCGACATCATGGACCTGCTGGCACCCGACGGGCCCGTGTATCAGGCCGGTACGCTCTCCGGCAACCCCATGGCCATGGCAGCAGGCCTGGCAACACTCAACACCCTCAAGGAGCTCAACCCCTACGAGGGGCTCGCGAGGGTCATGCAGGTATTTTCAGAAGGACTGCTCAAAAGTGCCGGGAAGGCCCTTGTCCCGCTCACGGTAAACCGGATCGGTTCCATGGCGGCCGTCTTCTTTTGCGATGGGCCGGTTCAGTGCTTCCGTGAGGTCATGAACTCCGATGCGAAGCAATACACGAAGTTCTTCCATGCAATGCTGGAAAGCGGGGTTTACCTTGCGCCCTCACCCTTTGAGGCACTGTTCGTGAGCACGGCCCACACGCCGGATGTCATGGAGCGTGCATTGCAGGCGGCCGAAAAGGCCCTCACTGCACTCTCAGGCTAGGCGCATCACGCACCGGTTCCTCCGCAGGAGGCGGGGAGATGGCCTCGAGGCCGCTGCTCGCGGCCTCGGGGAATGCGATCTTCAGGACATCTTCGATGTTCTCCACGAAGTGGATGCACAGGTCATTCGTCACATAGGCCTCGATGTCCTGGAGGTCCTTGGCATTCAACTTCGGGAGGATGATGCTCCTGATGCCTGCGCGCCTGGCTGCAAGCACCTTCTCCTTGATCCCCCCCACGGGAAGGACCACTCCCCGCAACGTGATCTCGCCTGTCATGGCGAGGTCGTTGCGCACGATTTTCTCCGTGAGCAGCGAGATGATGGAGGTGACCATGGTGACCCCTGCCGAGGGCCCGTCCTTGGGGATGGCGCCCGCAGGCACGTGGATGTGGATGCAGTGGTCTGTTTTGATCTCGATCCCCATGCCCTTGATGATGCTCAGGCCCAGCCGGGCCGATTCCTTCATCACGTCACCCATCTGTCCCGTGAGGATCATCTCGTCCTTGCCCTGGACCAGGGCGGATTCAACGAAGAGGATCTCTCCCCCGAAGGGCGTCCAGGCAAGCCCGGTTGCCACGCCGGGGATGGTCGTCCTCTGCTTTGCCTCGGGCAGGTAACGCAGCGCGCCAAGCGCTTTCTCCACGAAGGCGCAGTCGACGGAGTAATCCTCGATGCCGCCCCGGACGATCTCCGAGGCGATTATCCGCAGGCTCGATGCAATCTCCCGCTGGAGGTTCCTCACTCCCGACTCGCGGGTGTAGTGGCGGATGATGTGGTCAACGGCCTCGTCTTTGAAGTCGATGGGCCTACCGGTAAGCCCGTTGGCGTCGATCTCCTTGGGGATCAGGTAATTCTTCGCGATGGCGAGCTTGTCCTCGTGCGTGTACCCGTCGATCTCCACGATCTCCATGCGGTCCAAGAGCGCAGGGGGTATGGTGTCGACGACGTTTGCGGTGGTGATGAAGAACACCTTGGAGAGGTCGTAGGCTACGTTCAGGTAGTGGTCCGTGAAATGGCTGTTCTGCTCCGGGTCCAATGCCTCCAGAAGGGCCGAGGCAGGATCGCCGTGGATGTCCTGGGTGAGCTTGTCTATCTCGTCGAGCATGAACACGGGGTTGACGGTGCCGGCAGACTTTATGCCGCCTATGATGCGGCCCGGCATGGCGCCTATGTAGGTGCGCCTGTGGCCCCTGATCTCGGCCTCGTCCCTTACCCCTCCCAGCGAGATGCGGATGAACTTTCTGCCCATGGCGCGGGCGATGGACTTGCCGAGCGAGGTCTTGCCCACCCCCGGCGGCCCCACGAAGCAGAGGATAGGGCCCTTGAGGTCTTGTTTGAGCTTCTTGACGGAAAGGTACTCGAGGATCCGTTTCTTCGGCTTCTTGAGGTTGAAGTGGTCCTCGTTCAGGATCTGCTCCACGTTGCCGATCTCGAGGTTGTCGGGAGAACTCTCGTGCCACGGGAGGTCGAGGATCCAGTCGAGATAGGTCCGGATAGTGACGTACTCGGAAGACGAGGGCTGCATGCGGGAGATGCGCTTGAGGTCCTTGGTCACTTCCCGGCTCACCTCTTCGGGCAGTTCCTTGGCCAGGATCTCTTTCCTGAGCTCTTCCATTTCGTCATCCGCATCGCTTCCCGCCTCCCCGAGCTCCTTCTTGATGGCCTTGAGCTGCTGGCGGAGGTAATACTCGCGCTGGGCGTTGTTGATCTCGCCCCTGGCCTTCTCGGTTATCTTCGAGGAGATCTCCAGGATGTCGAGCTCCTCCCGGAGACTGTCGTAGAGGAACGTGAATTTCGTCTGGAAGTCATCTTCCTCCAGGATCTGCTGCTTCTTGTCCATGGGGATGGGCAGGTTCGTTGTGGTGGTGCTCAGGAGGAGGTGCGGGTCTTTGATCTTGGCCAGGTTGGCGAGCACCGTGTCCAGGTTCTGGTACGAGCGGCGGGCGAGCTGGGCAAGGATATCCCGGGTGGACAGCGCCAGTGCGTACACCTGCGTGTCGGGCTCCACGCTTTCGGTCAAATAGGTGACCCGCGCCTTCATGAAGGGCTGGTCGGTGGTCTTTTCCTCCAGGAGCACCTTCCGGTAGCCCCTGATCATGATGGACAGCTCGCCCCCCTTGCCCGGCGACACCTTGGTGATCTTGGCCATGCAGCCGATGGAAAAGAGATTGTCCCATACCGCGGGATGGATCTCGTGGGGTTTTCTCATGCTGACCGCCACGATGGAACTGCCGGTGCCGTGAAGCTCCTTGATGAGCGCAGCCGACGCAGGATTCGTGACCAGGAGCGGCAGGACCGCACCCGGGAGCAGCACCGCGTCCTTCAGGGGGAGCACGGGCAGGATATCAGGTAACTCCTCAATCTCGGGGATATCGGAGTCGTCATGGGTGCCTTTGAAGATATTCTTGATCCACTCCATCTGATCTATGTAGGGGTCCGTGCCCGGAAAGTCAATCAGGCCTTATGCGTCTCTGGAGACCCGTGTGTATGGAGCAAGGACGCTTTCCTTCTCCACGGGTGTTCCTTGGATGATGCTTCCGATGCCGATGGTGCTCGATGCGCCGATGGCGCTGTCCCTGATCCAGACGCCCGGCATGACCCGTACCCCGGTTTCGATGCTGCTCCTGCCCAGGATATGGACGTTCGGCCAGATCTCCACATCCTGTTCGATCACCGCCGTGGGGCTGATCCATGCCGTGTCCGGGTCCATGAAGGTGACGCCGGCTTCCATGTGGGCCCTGTTGATCCGCTGCTGCATCCGGGTCTGTGCAAAACAGAGCTGGTCCCTGCTGTTGATGCCGTGGGCCTCGTCGGGATCATTCACCATAAAGGACTCGGCCCCGCCGGCCATGGCGACCACGTCGGTGAGGTAGAACTCGCCCTTGGCATTATCCGGGCAGAGGCGCTCCACGGAGGCGAGCAGGAATTGTTTCCTGATGATGTACACGCCGGTGTTGATCTCGTCTATGCGTCGCTGCTCTGCGCTTGCGTCCTGTTCCTCCACGATGCGCTGCACGCGGCCTGCGTCATTGCGGATGATCCTGCCGTAGCCATGGGGCTCGGCGATCCTGGCCGTGAGGACGCCCACGTCCGCTCTCGAGGTGAAGTAGGCATCCTTGAGGCCTTTCAGGGAGTTCTCCCGGATAAGCGGCATGTCTCCCGGCAGGATGAGGATGTGGTCGGCATCCGTTTCTGTAAGCGCATGGCGGGCCAGGAGTATGGCGTGACCCGTCCCGAGCTGGGGTTCCTGGACGACCGTCGTGACCGGGAACGACCCCAGGTATGCCGTTACGGTCTCCCGACCGTGGCCCACCACCACGATGGTGGTCCGGGAAATGTCCCTCACGAGGGAGAGCGGGTAGAATATCAGGGGATACCCGAGGATCTCGTGCATGACCTTGGGCAGAGACGATTTCAATCTCGTCCCTTTTCCGGCTGCCAGTATTATGCTACACATGGAATCCATCGAGGTGCCTTGCTACCACAAACAGGGGTTTTCCGCAACTGCGGCAGAGCATTCCAATGCCCTTGTAAAAGAAAAAGGTATCTGTTAAGAGGGCGGAAGACTGCAAGCCGTAATTGAGAAAGGAGAAGGAACGTATGGTCTTGGAATGGATCTCTGGGCTGTTTTCGAATGACCTCGCCATAGATCTCGGCACAGCCAACACCCTGGTGTTCGTGAGGGATAAGGGGATCGTGATGTCGGAGCCGTCGGTCGTTGCCGTGAAGATGGAACAGGGCGGGGTCAACCGCATCGTTTCCGTGGGCACCGATGCGAAAAAGATGCTTGGAAGGACCCCGGAAAACATCCGGGCCATCCGGCCCATGAAGGACGGCGTTATCGCCGACTTCGAGGCCACCGAGGCCATGCTCAAGTACTTCATCACCAAGGTCCACCAGAGACGCCTCTTTGTGAGGCCCCGGGTGATCATCTGCGTTCCGTCGGGGATCACTCAGGTGGAGAAGAGGGCAGTCAAGGAATCCGCCGAGGCGGCAGGCGCCCGCGAGGTGTACATCGTGGCAGAGCCCATGGCTGCGGCCATCGGTGCAGGGCTGCCCGTGACCGAGCCCATCAGCTCGATGATCGTGGACATCGGCGGAGGCACCACCGAGGTGGCGGTCATCTCTCTGTCGGGAATCGTCTATACCAACAGTGTCCGGGTGGCGGGCGACAAGATCGACCAGGCCATCATGCAGTATATCAAGCGTGAATACAACCTGCTCATCGGCGAGAGGACTTCGGAGATCATAAAGATCATGATCGGCTCCGCAGCCAGCGATGACGTGGAAAAGACCATCGAGGTCAAGGGAAGGGATCTCGTTGACGGCATCCCCAAGATATTCACCATAAGCTCCGAGGAGATACGCAAGGCGTGCCAGGGACCGGTGAGGACCATCATCGATGCCGTCCGGGTGGCACTGGAACAGACACCGCCCGAGCTGGCAGCGGACATCGTGGACAGGGGCATCGTGCTGACCGGCGGAGGCGCCCTGTTCAAGAACCTCGACAAGCTCATCCGCGAGGAGACCGGGCTTCCCGTCATCATTGCAGAAGATCCGCTCTCCACGGTTGCACGGGGTGCCGGGAAGCTGCTGGATGACATCGAACTTCTCAAGGATGTGACAATACCGAGTTGATGGGACACGGCAACACCCATAAGATTCTACTGGCAGTCTTTGCGATAGGGCTCGTACTTATCCTTCTCTCCCTTGGCCAGGACCGCTCACTCTCTTTGAGTTCAAACCCCATGCGTGAGGGCTTCTCCTTCTTCGGGAAGGGCATCACCTTGCCGTTTTCCTTTGTGCACGGCCTGTGGACGGACTATGTCGCACTGGTGAACACCCGGCAGGAGAACAAGGAGCTCAGGAAGGAGCTGCAGAAGACCCAGGTCCTGTGCATGACCATGCAGGAAGTCCGTTCGGAGAATGAACGACTCAGCGCCATGCTCGGCTTCAAGTCCGAGCACAAGGATTTTCAGCTGTACCCGGCACGGCTCCTCGGCCAGGATATCACGAACGTCTTCAAGACAGTCATCGTCGACCGCGGAAGCCGGAACAAGTTTTTTACCGACATGCCCGTGGTGTCTCCCCTGGGGCTGGTCGGCAGGGTGATAACCACCTCGCCGCACACCTCCCAGGTCCTGCTCATCACGGATCCCAACAGCGCGATCCCGGCCATCATTGAAGAAACCCGCGTGAAGGGGGTCGTGAAGGGGGCGGGTACCAACGTGCTGAACCTGGAATACGTCCGGAGCACCGAGCTCGTACAGGTGGGAAGCACGGTTGTCACCTCGGGCCTCGAGGGCATCTTTCCCAAGGGCATGAAGATCGGCGTGGTCCGGGAGGTCAACAGGGACCCCCACAAGATCTTCACGAAGATCCTGGTGGCCCCGAGCGTGGAGATGTCGAAGATCGAAGGAATTTTCGGGGTGGGCAGGAATGGTACGGACGCAGATTAGCCTGTTCGGTATCCTCCTGATTGCCATGTTCCTCGAAACCTTCATCGTCCCGGGCTTGTGGAGCACCCTCCGGGTGGATCTCCTCATAGGCATGACCATAGGCGTGATCATCCACCTGAGCTTTTCCCAGGGGCTGGTCTTCGTCATGGTTGCATCCCTCGCCCTGCAACCCTTTTCCGGCGCACGTACAGGCTTCATCCCCATGCTCTACCTCTTCGGATTCTTTGCCATCGAGCTGCTCAAGAGTGTCCTCTACCTTGAGAACGTCCAGACCCAGCTCATCCTGGCCGTCATTTTCAACGTGATCTTCGTCGAGGCCTATGTCGTCTCCCTGGACATGCCTCTCGGGCAGACAGAGATCTGGCCGCTCCTCGCGGGTTCTCTCCTCACCGGGGTACTGTGCCCCCTCATGGTCATGGTGGTGGGCAATGTGAAGAAAGCCTGTTATGAACCCTCATAACATCTCCGGCCCCCAGGTCGAGGAAGAGTTCAAGAAGAAGGCCACGGTCGTGACCATCTTCGTGTTCACGCTTCTATCCATCCTGCTCTTCCGGCTGTTTGTCATGCAGATCATCAAGGGGTCGTATTACGAAGGGCTCTCGCAGAATAATCGGCTGCGCATCATCACCGTCCCCGCGCCAAGGGGCAAGATCCTCGATCGCAGCGGCATCGTTCTTTCCGATAACAGGCCTGCGTACAACGTCATGGTGATGCCTGAAGACGTCTCGAATGCGCACGGCATCGCCGCATACCTCTCCGGGGTGCTGAACATGCCGCTTGCCGAGATAGAGGCTGCCATCGTGAAGGCCAAGAGCAAGCCCTACGATCCCCTCGCAATCGCGCGCGACATCTCCTTTGACCAGGTCGCCATGATCGAGGCCCGTATTTTCAACCTGCCCGGCGTGTCCATAGAGGCCATCCCCGAACGGGAGTACCTCTACCAGGACCTTGCCTCCCACGTGATGGGGTTCATAGGGGAGATCTCCCAGAAACAGCTCGAGGCAAGGAGCGACGAGGGGTACGCACCGGGCGACCTCATCGGGAAGAGCGGCATCGAGCTCGTGTGCGATGATACCCTGAAGGGCGTCAAGGGCATGCGGATCTTCGAGGTGGATGCCCGTGGACACAGGGTCAGGACCATCGATGAGCGCTCGGCTGTCGAGGGAACGGACGTGAAGCTCACTATCGACCAGAATCTCCAGGCAATAGCAGCAAATGCGCTGGGCACAAAGGCCGGTGCCGTGGTGGCAATGGTTCCAGACACGGGCGAAGTCCTCGTGATGCAGAGCTCGCCGGGCTTCGACCCCTCCATCTTCACCTCCTCCATGACGACCGAGCAGTGGAAGGGCATCATGGACGACCCCAGGCACCCCCTCGAGAACAGGGCCCTGCGTGGAGCCTATCCGCCGGGCTCCATCATGAAGATTGTGGTGGCCCTGGCGGGAATCGAAACGGGGATTCTCAACCCGCATGCCAGGGTCTACTGTCCGGGGTACTATAAGATCGGCCGCAGCGTCTTCAAGTGCTGGCAAGCCAAGGGCCATGGGGAGATGGATCTCGTGGATGCCATCACCCAGTCCTGCGACGTGTATTTCTACACCCAGGGAAGGGCGCTCGGCATAGAGAACATGGCGCGGTATGCCTCCATGGTGGGCCTCGGGGCGAAGACCGGGATCGTTCTCAAGGACGAGGCAACCGGGCTCATTCCGACAAAGCAGTGGAAGCGGAAGCGCTTCGGGCAGCCCTGGCATCCCGGCGAGGATGCCATCACTGCCATCGGGCAGGGGTACACGCTCGTGACCCCGCTGCAGGTAGCCAAGGCCATGAGCGCGGTGGTCAATGGCGGCAAGGTCTACACGCCGAAGATCCTCGCCTCCGGTCAGCCGGTCCTCGAGAGAGACCTGAACATCCCGAAATCCAGCCTGGATTCCATTAAGGAGGGATTGAGAAACGCGGTGGAAGGTGATCGCGGGACGGCCCGAACCGTAAGGGACCCTGCGTATTCCATCGGCGGGAAGACCGGCACTGCGCAGGTTGCGCGTGGATATGTCTCGAAGCTCCCCGATGAGGCCGACATCACGTACAAGCTGCGGGATCATGCATGGTTTTTCGGGTTCACCCCTGTGGACAAGCCCGAGATCGTGGTGGTTGCCCTCGTGGAGCACGGCGGGCACGGCGGGGCCATTGCGGGCCCCATTGTCAGGGACGTGATAAAAGCGTATTACCTTCAGAAAGAGCTATCTCATGAGCCGGTACGCCAAGATATCAGATAACCTCGACTGGGGTATCCTCACCACCACGTTCTTGATCATCTGCGTCGGCCTGTTGTGCGTCTACAGCTCCACCTTCGGAACGGGCAACTCCATTTTCATAAAACAGCTCCTGTGGATCTGCATCGGCAGCCTTTTCCTCATCCTCGCCTTTGCCGTGGACTACAGGACGCTGATGTACTCGGCCTGGCCCCTGTATGGGATCACGGTCCTCTTCCTCCTGCTGGTTTTCATCATAGGCCGGGAGATCTCCGGGGCGAAGCGCTGGATCATCTTCGGTCCATTCCGGATGCAGCCCTCGGAGCTCGCGAAGATCTTCGTGATCGTCTGGATGGCATACTGGGGGGAGAAGAGGAGGCACATTCAGATCTACAGCTTCCGGGATCTCCTCTTCCCCGGGGTCGTCGTCTTCATCCCCATCTTCCTCATCCTTGCGGAGCCTGACCTGGGAACCGCCGGCATCGTCACGTTCATCGCCGTGGCCATGTTCCTCATGCTCGGGATCAAGCGCTCCACGATAATCAGTCTCGGTGTACTCTGTGCTTCTGTCATGCCCTTCCTCTGGATTCTGCTCAAGGATTACCAGAAGAAGAGAATCCTCACGTTCGTCGACCCGGCGAGCGATCCGCTGGGCAGCGGATATCACGCCATCCAGTCCAAGATAGCCGTGGGTTCAGGCGGACTCTTCGGCAAGGGATTCCTCCACGGTACCCAGACCCAGCTGAAGTTTCTCCCCGAGCACCACACGGACTTCATCTTTTCGGTGGTGGCAGAGGAATGGGGGTTTTTAGGCGGCACCGTGCTGCTGTTCCTCTACCTCCTCCTGATCACGAAGATCATATCCGTGGGGCTCAAGGCAAAGGACCGGTTCGGGGCGCTGCTCTGTTTCGGGATCGCCTCCTACTTCACGCTCCACGTGTTCATCAACATGGCCATGGCCATCGGCATATTCCCGGTTGTGGGGGTGCCGCTTCCCTTCATCAGCTACGGCGGTTCCTTCATGATGATCAACATGATATGCATCGGGCTCGTGCTGAATGTGGCGTGGAGAAGGTTTATCTTCTAGCGCTCAGTACTCTTTTTCTGATTCTTTCCTGATCCTGTACAAATCGTTTTCCTGCACGATGAGGCCCCGCTCCAGGAGGGCTTGGAGGTGCTTCTTGACCATCTGCTCCTCGCCGAACCAGAGCATACGGTCATGCTGGGAGTGATCCGCGCTGTAGAAAGGAGACAGCCTGACGAGCTCCTCGATGCCCTTGAGTTCACCCCGGGCGAGGAGGCCGAGGATCTGTTCGTCCCGTTCCTCGAAGAACGAGGCATATGCATTCAGGCGCTTGGCAATGTACGGGGTCTTGAGGGGGCGGGCGTGGGAGGAGAGGTAGGTCTTGGCCGGCAGGGCCTGGATGTCGACCACGGACCTCCTGAAGGCCGCGATGTCGCTCTCGGGGTTGCCGTACCAGGGACCGAAGGGGCTCAGGTCGATGTCGAACCCCAGGAGGATGCGCTCGTCGGGCTCCCAGAGGCAGTAATGGTCGATGAGGTGCCCCGGGGTGTGCAGGGCCACGAAGCGCAGGCTGCCGGTGGATATTTCCTGGCCGTGGGAGAAGGTGGAGCCGATGGTGAAGTCCTGAAACCCGGTGATGGGCGGGTAGGTCTCCATCCAGACCTTCACCAGGGGTTCGCCCACGAACCGCACTGCCAGGAGCTCCGTCTGCGCGATGCTGCTGCCGGCTTCCGCCGGCACCACGATCTCGGCGCCCGAGAGATCCTGGATCAGTCTGCTCCCGGCCGTGTGGTCGAGGTGGGAGTGCGAGACGTACACCCGGTCGATCCCGGTGAGGCTCAAGATCTTCCCGATGATGTCGTGGCCGCAGCCCGTGTCGAAGAGGACGTTCACCTTGTCGAGCACGAGGAAGGCGTTCGCGAAAGGGGTGCGGCCCCGGTTGTTGCCGTGGATGACGTGGAGCCGGTCCGTGATGCTCGTGATGCGTATGCCTTGTGCCGTGAGTTTGTCCAGGATCATAGTGTGGGCAGAATCTATACCGGATACACCGGCGGGGTCAATGGGGTATGCAACGGTGTGCCGCAGGGTCCTGTCCAAGGATGCCTCGTATTTTTTGC
>JAJFUP010000275.1 GCA_021372395.1 Deltaproteobacteria bacterium | reverse complement strand
CTGGATGATGACGGGCTCCGGGCGCTTGCAAAAGAGCTGAAGCAGAGATGCGGCACCGGCGGCACCGTGAAGGGAGGGGTGATCGAGATCCAGGGAGATCACCGGGACCTGATTGTGGCTGAGCTCAAGGGCAGGGGGTATTCCGTAAAGCTCTCGGGAGGGTAAACACCGGAAGCCCTGCCCTTGCCGGGAACGCGAACAGGACGGAAAAACTCGTCGCTTCCCCGGGCACCCCTTCAGCCATGGGACGATGTCATGGGGCGCCGCGAAGACACCGGGGAAAGCCAACCTGAAGCGTTCTACGCTAGACGTTCATCTTCAGCTCGATGATGTACGAATCCCCGACCGTCATGAACTTCTCCACATCGACGCCCACATCCCGCATGGTAAGGCCGGAGCTTGAAGCCGCCTTCTCCATGTCGTTGATGCACTGGTTGAACAGAGTGAAAATCTTGGTTCTCACGCTCTCTACATGACCCTGAATGGCTGGCTGTTCCAGAAGATTCATCCTTTTCCCCTCACTCTCTTGGCGCCTGAGGTTTGTCCTGCGGCGTCTGAAATCAAAAAAGCTCTCCGACAAAAGGCATGTGATGATGAACATGGAGTGAAGATCCATCGAACACTGTCCGAACAGAACCTTCGCCCCTGCCGGTGACCTGGCACCCGTTGTCTGCCGGGCGATGACGCGGATGGGTTGAGCTCTCTTTGTTGTATCATGGCATGCCTCTGGACATGCCATGATACAACAACCGTTCCAGAGTTTGCGGTCGCTTGATTTCAACGGGTTATGACTTCGAGATCCCGGGAAACAGGATAAAAACGTACATGCGGTTACGAAAATATTCCAATCGTTGATCCGCATGCATGCATGTTCTCACGTTTCCCTCCCCCGCGAATGCAGGGAATCGGAATCAACGAGATTCGATGGATTCTTGCAGAGTCGTTACCTGCAGATCTCCATCCACTTCTCATCGTTCGATGTCTGCAGAATGGTTATGGCCAGCTCATTCTCAAAGGGGCTGACCCGGATGATTTTCCCCCGGAGGTTTAGGGATTCACTCGGGAGGCAGACAGCGAGTTCCGCATCCTGGAAAATATCGGATTGTTCGGGCCTCAGAAAGGCAAAGAGCTCGGGCGCTACGATACACGCACTCTCGATGGTGACGTCTTTCAGATAGCCGGACCCCTTGATGAAGTCACTCAGCTTCAGTGTTACCTGGGCTTTGAATGGCTTTCGAAGAGACTTCCGTCTGTCGTTGAACAGGTTATACGCTTTCGTCATGCTGTCTATCTCTCGGGTGCTGGATTTTACAAAATGGGTTCCTCAAAAAAGGCCCAATTGTAAAAAGCTACCATACATTTCATCTGCAGGCATAGGGAAAACCTGGTCCATGCAATCATCGCCTCAGTGGGCAAAAAAGCGTGACAGCACTAGGGCTCGCCACCCGGGGAGATGGGCTAAGGTGAAGCAGGCGTTGACAAACGACATGGCATTTACTACGACACCTGCACGGCCAAGCGGCTTATCCCTTTTAGGGCCGGCGCAAGGTCCTCGAGGTCGAGTTCCTCGCGGGAGTCAAGACAGCAAGGAAAGCCGGCATCGGAAACGCCAAGGTGACCGGGTGGATATTTTTGACATTTGTGTGGACTTTTTCATGGTATTTCAATAACGCAGTACATAAAGGCGGATCAAGAAAGCTCTATGGAAGACATTCGTAATTTCAGCATCATCGCCCACATCGACCATGGGAAATCGACCCTTGCCGACCGCCTGATCCTGAAGACAGGGGTCTGCGACCTGCGGACCTACAAGGACCAGATGCTCGACAACATGGACATCGAGCGGGAGCGGGGGATTACGATCAAGAGCCAGGCCATCTCGCTGCCCTATCAGGCAAAGGACGGGAAGACCTACAGCCTGAACCTTATCGACACCCCAGGCCACGTGGATTTCTCTTACGAGGTTTCGCGGTCGCTGGCCTCCTGCGAAGGAGTCCTGCTGCTGATCGATGCTGCGCAGGGTGTACAGGCCCAGACCCTTGCCAACCTCTACCTCGCCCTGGAGCACGACCTGGAGATCATCCCGGTCATCAACAAGATAGACCTCCCGTCAGCGGATGTGGACCGCGTCCTCGAGCAGATCGATGTCGAGCTGGGGCTCGATCCCGACACGCACCTGAAATGCTCGGCCAAGGAGGGGACCGGCATCGAAGAGATCCTGGAGGCCGTTGTCCAGCGCATCCCGCCGCCCACGGGCGATGCCCTGGCGCCTCTGGCAGCCCTGATCTTCGATGCCCATTACGATTCCTTCCGCGGGACCGTCATCCACTGCCGGGTCTTCGACGGGACCGTGAAGGCAGGCGACACCATCCGGTTCATGTTCAACGACTCGGTCTACCGCGTGGAAGAGGTCGGGCACTTCCTTCTTACCCGACAGAAGCGGGAAAGGCTCACCGCAGGCGAGGTGGGCTACATCATCGCCGGCGTAAAAACGGTTGCCGACGTGGGCATCGGTGACACCATCACCCTGGAGGAGCGTCCCTGCGCAAAGCCCCTGCCGGGGTTCAAGGAGATCAAGCCCGTCGTCTTCGCCTCCATCTATCCCATCGCCTCGGACGACTACGAAGACCTGGCCGTGGCCCTGGAGAAGTACAAGCTCAACGACGCGGCCTTCGTCTACGAGAAAGACTCCTCCGTCGCCCTGGGCCAGGGCTTCCGGTGCGGGTTCCTGGGCCTGCTGCACCTGGACATCGTCCAGGAGCGCCTCGAGCGGGAGTATGACCTGTCCATCATCCTTTCCGTGCCGAGCGTCCGCTACCGGTTCACGCTGAAGGACGGAACCGTCGAGTATGTGGACAACCCCTCCCACTACCCCAACGTCATGGCCATCGAAAAGTCGGAAGAGCCGTACATCCGGGCATCCATGATGATGCCGGACAGGTACCTGGGCGCAGTCATGTCCCTGTGCATCGAAAAGCGGGGCGTGAACTCAAACCTCCATTACACGAGCCCCGGCCGCGCGGAGCTCACCTTCGAAATGCCCCTGTCCGAGGTGATCTACGATTTCTACGACCGATTCAAATCCGTGACCCAGGGCTACGGCTCGTTCGATTACGACATCATCGACTACCGGGAGAGCCACCTCGTGCTCCTGGACATCCTGGTCAACGGCGAGAAGGTCGACGCCCTGTCCCAGATCGTGCACCGGGAACGGGCACGTGCCCGGGGCGTCCAGGCATGCGACCGGCTCAGGGAAGAGATCCCCCGGCAGATGTTCAAGATCGCGATCCAGGGGGCTATCGGCGGAGAGATCATCTCCCGGTCGACGATCTCGGCCTTCCGCAAGGACGTGACGGCCAAGTGCTATGGAGGCGACATCTCGAGAAAGCGCAAGCTCCTGGAGAAGCAGAAGCAGGGCAAGAAGCGCATGAAGATGATCGGCTCCGTGAGTATCCCCCAGAGCGCCTTCCTGGCGGTCCTCAAGTCAGACACGGATTGATGGTATCGGAAGAATCCTCCGCTGCCGGGCTGTACGTCCATATCCCGTTCTGCAGGTCCCGGTGTGCCTACTGCGACTTCTGTTCCGTCACGGACACGGGGCTCATCGAGCGGTTCCTCGATGCCCTGTGCACAGAGATCGATGCGTGCCCGAAAGAATTCGAAAGGTTCGACACCATCTATATGGGCGGCGGGACGCCGTCGCTGCTCTCTCTTCGCCAGATCAAGGCGCTGCTGGAGAAAATTTACCATGCCTTCCTGGTCCTGCCCGACTCCGAGATCACCATCGAGGTCAACCCGGCCGACTGGGGGAGGGACGACCTGGTCGCGCTCCGGGACCTGGGCATCAACCGGATCTCTGTGGGCGTCCAGTCCCTTGACGAGAAGGAGCTGGTTTTCCTGGGCCGCAGACACAGCTCGAGGCAGGCCATGCGCACCATGGAAGACGCCGTCGTGGCCGGTTTCACCAACATGAGCGTCGACCTGATCTACGGCCTGCCCGGGCAGACTTTTTCCAGGTGGCAGGACTCCCTTGCCGGGGTACTGCGCTTCGGGCCTGCCCACCTGTCCTGCTACGAGCTGGAGCTCAAGCCCCACACACCCCTGGGTCTGCAATACGAGCGAGGCGAGCTTGAGCCCCGTACAGAGGACTCTCTGCGTGATTTTTTCATGAGGACCTCCTTGTTCCTGGAGGATGCGGGGTACCTCCACTACGAGATCTCCAGCTTTGCGGCAGGCATGGACAAGGCCTCCCGGCACAACCGGAAATACTGGGACCACACGCCCTACCTCGGGCTCGGGCCTTCCGCCCATTCCTTCAGGGGGGGGCGTCGCTGGTGGAACCACTCATCCCTTATCGATTACCTCAGGGACCTTTCGGCCGCAAGGCAGCCCGTCAGCGGCTCGGAGGACCTCGATCAGGGGCAGCTTCGCCTGGAGGCCTGGTTCCTGGGCTTAAGAACGAGAAAGGGGATCGACCTTCAGCAGTACCGGCGCCGTTTTTGCTGCGACCTCCTGGAGGAGAAGGGTCCCCTGCTGAAGGAATGGGAGACAGCCGGCCTCGTCGAGATAGCGGACGGATTCATCCGGCCCACCCGCGCAGGCATGGCCGTGGCTGACAGCCTGGCCCTGCTGTAGCCGGTCTATCGTTTGATGAAGCTGCCCGTAGAGCTTTTCACGACCCGTGAGGAGGTGATGCCCTCGACGTACCAGGTCAGGGAGGTCCGGGAGGGAATGAACCACTTCCACAGGGTCGACTGCATCGAGCAGGAGGTGCTTCTCCCGCTGTAGATCCTGGTGTATTTCTTTCCGCTGATGGAGAGGTAGACCCTGAAACTGCTGAACCCGCTGGCTGCCCAGCTCAGGACCGGGTTCGCGGAAACCGTTGCCCCCATGGCAGGGGAAACCAGTGTGATGCCCGGCACCCCGGCCGGGGCTGCTGCGGGGACGCTGACACGCTGCTCGGCGGAGAGAGCAGACTCGTTCCGGGTGGTGTCGTAGGCTGACACCGCAACATAGCAGGTGGTTCCGTTCGGCACCCCGGTGATCCGGTACCCGGTGAGGTTGCCCACATCGTAGACGGCGTCGTAGGTTCCCGAGCGCACCCCGTAGTAGACCAGGTACCCCCCCAGATCCCTGTCCGTGTTAGCATTCCAGCTCACCTGCAGAGATGCGGCGATGCATTGGGCGGGAAAGAAAAGCAGGATGGTCACGATACCGAAGAGAATGTTTCGCACTACCCTCATGGAATCACCCCCCGTAGAACCATTTCAATGATTTCCTCCAAGGCAATATGCGAGCCAGGTTTCGCCGGTCTCTTTTATCAGCTTGTTACACAGGGGCATTGCCCACCCCGGATACGGATTTGTCCGGGCCTCTGCAGTTTTCGTAACCAAACCCGCTGCAGGGAGAGACCCTGATGAGCCCCCTTTTTTGTCTTAGGTATCAGGATATTTTCACGGGTGATCTTTTTGTGGGAAACGCAATGGCCCCTCGAATCATCTAATGGTGATATGAAGAGGATACTGCTGGTGGACGATGACGCGCACATCCGAGAGCTTCTCACTGAAGAGCTTCAGGAGGATGGGTATGCGGTTTCTGCAGCCAACAACGGGATGGAAGCGCTCTCCCTGTTGAAAGGGGAGGAGAAGCCCGACCTCGTCATCCTTGATCTCCGCATGCCGAAGATGGACGGGCTGGAGACCATCGGCAGCATGGTGAAGCTTAAACTGGAGGTGCCCATCATCATCCACACTGCCTACAGCAGCTACCGGAACGACTACCTGTCCATGGTTGCGGATGCCTACGTGGTGAAGACCTCCGACCTCACGGAGCTCAAGAAGAAGGTTCACGAGCTGACGGCAACATAAGACAGAGCTTCCTCATCAGATAATATGATCTATGCAAAAAAACCTGCCATTGCAATATACCATCAATGGGGAGAAGGGCGAGCAGGGGTTCTCCCTGGCTTGACACGCCGGGAGGCACATTGTAGCTATAGAATGATAGGTTTGAAATCATTGTTGAGAGGAGACACTATGGAGCATTGTCTGAAAGGCCTACACAAAACCCGTGTTCGTTTCATCGCCCTGGCGGCAACCGCCCTGTTGATCATGACGGCTTCATCGAGTGTCTGGGCGGAGACACAGTCGATCGTCGGGGACCCCCTGGAGATCTACTGCGGTGATACCGGGCTGATGGCCCTGTGGTTCGGAGGGGTGGCTCAGTATTATGGCGATGGAGAGGGTGTTG
>JAJFUP010000226.1 GCA_021372395.1 Deltaproteobacteria bacterium | reverse complement strand
ATCTTCATCACCCACTTCCACGGCGACCACTCCCTGGGGCTCGCGGGCATCATCCAGCGCATCAGCCTCGACCGGGTCGACCACGAGGTGGAGGTGTACTACCCCGCCTCGGGCCAGCGGTTCTACGAGAACCTGCGCGACTCCACGGTCTACCACAACACGGCCAGGCTCAGAGAGTGCCCGGTGAGCGCGGACGGGGTTGTCTTCGAAGGCGAGCGGCTCACCATAGAGGCGCGCCGCCTTTCCCATGTCCCGGACACCTTCGGGTACAGCATCCGGGAGAGGGACGCGTACACCCTGATCCCGGAGAAGCTGGAGGAGGCAGGGGTGAAAGGCGGGGACGCGGGGCGGCTCAAGGCAGGCGGAACGGTTACCGTGAACGGGAAGATTGTGCGCATCGAGGATGTGGGCACCGTGCTCTTGGGCCAGCGCTTCGCCTTCGTGATGGACACGAGGCCGTGCCCGGCGGCAGGCGAGCTCGCCAAATGCGCCGACCTCTGCGTGATGGAGGCCACCTACCTCTCGGACAGGGAGGAGACGGCAGCCGAATACGGCCACCTCACCGCAAGCCAGGCGGGCAGGATCGCCCGCGATGCCGGGGTGAAGCGGCTCGTGCTCACCCACTACTCCCAGCGCTACGAGTCCACGGACCTCTTCCTGGAAGAGGCCGGGGCCTTCCACGACGACGTGATCCTGGCCCATGACGGGCAGACCGTGTTCATGCCGAAGCGTAAAAGACTGCTCGGCTGAAAAGGCCTCACCCCTCGGGCAGGGAAGGGTCTTCCCCTTCTTCCTCTTCCTCCTCCTCGTCGGTGAGGCGCCTCTTCCGGATGCGCACCCGGATGTAGGCGGCGATGGTGAGCAGGGCCGCACAGACAAAGAGCAGGGTGTACAGGTTGCCGACCAGGGAGGAGAGGATGACGGTCCAGGTGCGCTGACTTTCCTGCCACTGCTGTTCCAGGGCGTCGAGGGGGATGCCCAGGCCCGTGCCCACGGCATCGTTCACGGCGTACCCGCTGCCAACGGCTTCGAGGATGTTGAGGATACCGCTGCGGCCGTAGGTTGCGACGATGTACTCCACGAGGCTCCTGCTCTCCTCGTAGGCGAGCGCGAGGGAGTGCTCGTCGTCCGGGAAGCCCTGCTCGAGGCTTTTCAGCGGGAGGAAGGTTCCGGTGAGCGCGGCCCAGGCAAGGGCCGACTGCCTCCTGCCGGAGACGAGCTCCGCAAAGCCTCCGCTCGCCCACTGGCACACCCCCTCGTCGAGCCAGCGCGGCAGGGGGGCTTCCCGGAGGGAACGGTGGAGGAGGAGGTGACAGAGCTCGTGCTTGAGGGTGGGTGCCAGGCTCGAGGGCTCGGTGCTCAGCCGCGAGGCATCGATGACCATGAGAAGTTTTCCGGGGAGGGCGTAGGCCGCGAAGAGGGTGCTGCCCGCCATCTGGGCAAAGGTCCTGCGGTCTGCCACCAGCAGCACCGCGGGCCGGAAATCCACGGTGCGCCCGAGGGTCGTCTCCAGCTCGGAGCGCACCAGGGGGTAGACCTGCGCCACATCGCGGGCAACTCCTGCGAGCGGTGCGTCGAAGGTGACGCTCACGCCGGGGGCCTCGAGCACGGACAGCTGCCGGGCATGGAGGGCAGGGCAGACCAGGAGGAAGAGGGGGAGCAGGAAGATGAGCCCGGTGCGAAGGACACGTCTGCGTTCCCTCCTGTCAGGGCCGGTGATCGTTTTCCGCACATCAATCATGAGGACGGTGAACCTCTGCGCCCATAGTAGGGGGATATCCCCGCAAATACAATGCCGTTGATGCTAAAGGCAGGGCCGGGGAAATTTGCCTCACGCGGCCGGTCAGGCTCAAAAACGGGCTTTATCGGACGGCCCGGTCCTGGTAAAAGGCCTGCATGAGTTCTTCCCTGGTATGCGCCATAGACGGGGTCGGCGGGGTGCTCGTCGAGCACAGCGCGAGGGCGAAGCGCCTGAGGATCACGGTGAGCCCGTCCGGGGTGAGGGTCGCGGTGCCTGCGGGCCTTGCCCTGGACCGCGGCAGGGACTTTGCCCTGGAGAAGAGGGAGTGGATCCGGGGCCACCTCGGTCGGATGGAAGCCCTGGCACGGGTCCAGGAAGAGGCGCTGCACGGACTCCCTGTTGTGACGGACAGGGCCAAGGCGCGCGAGAAGATCGTGGAGAGGCTCCGGGAGCTTTCCTCCCTGCACGGCCTGCCCTTTGCCCGCGTCATGGTGCGTAACCAGAAGACCCGCTGGGGCAGCTGCAGCGCCCGGGGCACCATCAGCCTCAACATCGCCCTGGCCAGGCTCCCGGACGAGCTCATGGACTACGTGATCCTCCACGAACTCGTCCACACGAGGATCCGGGGCCACCAGAGGAATTTCTGGGCCGCCCTCGACGCGCTGACAGGAGACGCCCGGGCGCTGCGCAGAGCCCTCAGGCGTTACTGCCTCGACCTGCTGTAGCAGCCATCCCCCGGGGCGCAATCGCCCCTGCCGGGGTTTTGTGCCCTTTTCCCCGGGCAGGGGGCCTGGAAGGCCGGAAACGCCGACTCCCCGGATAAACGGAAAATACCCTCAAGTACCCTGTTCTGTTCTGACGATAGGAGAGGTACGTATTCAGCATATGATATGACAACAAGATTATAATGACTGCACAGAGGAGGCATGTTCCATGCGAGAGCACACGAAAGCCCTGTTCTTCCGCCCGTTCCTGTTCCAGGAGTGCATCACGTACTTCGTTCTCGTTCCCGTGGTGATCTTCTTCGCCCTCAAGATATCGGAAGGATTCAGGGAATATATCCTCGAAGGCATCGCTCTCGTCCTGATCCAGACGGTCTTTTCCGTTGCCCTGGGGGCATGGGTCAAGTACCACTTCGTCAGCCCCGCCATCAGGCTCATGGAGCAGGAGAGGTGCGACGCGAGGGAGCTGCGGCACGCCCTGCAGTCGGCAGCCATCCTCCCGTTCGCAGAGGCCATCCTCATCTACTTCAGGTGGGCGGGCATCGCCTGGTGCTCGGTGGTGATCCCGCTGTACCTCAAGGGGGCCCTGTCCTTCGAGCTGCTCATCTTCGCCGGGAACATCCTGGGCATGACCGGCGTGTCCGCCATGGCCCTCTACTACATGGTCTCGGAGAACGGCCTGACGTCCTTTGCAAGGTGGTGCAGCCGGAACGGCCTCCTGGGCGGGGACACCAGGATCGCCCGGATCAGCCTCAACCAGAAGCTCTTTGCCGTCATCCTGCTGATCGCCGTGCCGCCCATAGGGAATTTCATCGGCATCATCTACCTCTCCATCTTCACGGGGCTCGATCTAGCCTCCATCCAGCTGGGGTTCTTCTTTATCCTCCTGCAGACGGTCATCATGACGTTCCTGAACGGCTATCTCCTCATGAAGGGGCTCACCTATTCCGTGGGGCGGATGTCCGTCATGCTCAAGGACATGGCAAAGGGCAAGGGCGACCTCACGAAGCGGCTCGAGGTGAGCGGCATCGACGAGGTGGGGGAGCTCGCCCACTGGTTCAACACCTTCATGGATGACCTCGAAGCCATCGTCGGGCACGTGCGGGGCACGTCGCTGCAGCTTCACGAGACCATCGACCAGGTGACCTCGGGCTCCCAGGACCTCTCGCAGGCCACCCAGGAGCAGTCCTCATCCATCGAGGAGGTCTCGGCTGCCATCGAGCAGATGAACGCCACCATCCAGAACAACGCCGACCTCATCCGCGAGGGAAAGGACACCTCAGAGGTCATCACGAGGCTCATCGATCACAGCAAGGGGGTGTTTGCCGATTTG
>JAJFUP010000222.1 GCA_021372395.1 Deltaproteobacteria bacterium | reverse complement strand
TTCTCCCGCTCCATGTCGAAGGGCGGGTCTTTCTTCAGGCTGATGCCCGCCGAGGTCATGAGGGAGAACCTCGTCCGGGAGACAGGATTCTTCAGGGGGGTCCAGGGGATCTCCCCCTCGTAGTCCGTCTCCGGGATGTCCTTTCCGAACAGAACCCTGAGCGTCGGCGGCATGAACCGGAACCCGTTCACGACCTTTCCTTGCGTTTCCACGGGCAGCACCTCCAGCATGTTCACATATGCAACGTACCGAGATTCAAAGAGACCTGTCTCAGACTATAGGAGAGATGGATGCCCTTGTCAAAGGATTGGTGGGCTGCAAAGTGTCCCCCGGCTCACCGGGCGTTCACATCCCAGTACACCAGTGCCGACCTCACGGCGCACGGCCAGACATACCTGCCGTCCTCTCGGCTGAGCCTGTGTTCCAGGACCTCCCGGATGTATTCGTCGAACTCGCTTCTCTGTGGAAGACCAAGTTTCCTCTTCACGTCGGCAGAGGCCTCCTCGATGCTCTCGTTGGTCCACGGGCGATCCCAGAGCCCGGTATCCTCCATGATCACGCTGGCGAATATGTCCATCTGGAGCAGTGCGTTGTACGCAATGTGGAAATTCGGGCTGTCATGAGGATGCCCGCGTACCGCCTGGGAGAGCTCGGCCATGACGCTTTTCATCAGGGGTGCCCGCAGGACCAGGATGCACATCCTCGCCGTGACCTCCCCCATGCGCCCGACGAACCCTTTGAAGTCGGGACAGGAGTACATGGCGTGCGAGCACAGGGCGAAGTCGTGCCTCGCGACCTCGGCATCGGGCCATGCGCCGGGGACAATCTCCACGTTCGTTATCCTTTGCTCATCGAGATTTTCCTTCAGGATCGCGGCCATGGCAGGGGAAGGCTCCAGGGCAGTGACCGAGCGGGCATGAGGGGCCATTAGGCACGTCCACGCGCCGGTGCCGGCACCGATGTCCAGCACGGTGGAGCCGGGATGCTCCTTGAGCTGACCCAGGATGAACCTCCTGCTGGAGTCCTCCCTGTCCCAGCGCTTCTTCACGCTGGCGTGGAATGACCTGGCCTTGTCTTTCCAGGCATCTCCGTTCCCCGAGGCATCCTGTTCCTTCGCGAACCTTTTTTCATGGATCTCTGAGACCTGCCTCCACAGAAGCAGCCAGTCCGGTGTCTTTTCCATCTGTTCCTCCGTCGTGTATGGGTGCGCGGGTTGATGTGTCCCGGCCCGTGTTATGAGGCGCCATGGGCCTGAGATTGCCCCTGTGGCCTGTCCGTCAGTTCCATGAGGACCACCGGCCTGCCCCGCAGGTCGACGACCTCCACTTCGAAGCCGTAGAGTTGGCTCAGGGAGCCCGTATTCAGGACCTCCCGGGGGCTCCCCTCACTCAGGATGCTCCCCCGGTGAACGAGCACCACGTGATCGGCCACCGCGGAAGCCGCGTTCGGGTCGTGAGTGGTGAACACCACGGTCTTTCCGTCCTGCCTGAGCGAACGCATCAGACGGAGAACCCGCCTGGTATTGCCGATATCGAGGTGGGACGTGGGCTCGTCCATGAGCATGATGCGGGATTCCTGGCACAGAACCCGCGCAACCATGGCCAACTGGCGCTCACCGCCGCTCAGGGAAGGCACCGACCTGTCTTTGAGCTCCACGATGCCGACCCTCCGGAGGGCCTGCTGCGCCCGCTCCCGGTCCTTTCTCCCCGGCTGCTCGAACAAACCGAGATAGGGCGCCCTGCCCAGGAGGATGTACTCGAAGACGCTGAGTTCGAAGGGGACGGTCTCTTCCTGGGGGACCATGCCTATGATCTGTCTCATTTTCCGGCCTGCCCTCTTGTCCTGAGTGGCCCCGGACACCGTTACCCGGCCCACCTGAGGCGTGAGCATGCCGAGGAAAAGGTTCAGGATGGTCGTCTTCCCTGAACCGTTGGGTCCGAGCATGGCACATACGGATCCTTCAGGGATGCTCAACGACACCTGGCGGAGAACGGGCGGAGCGTTCTTCACGTAGCCAAAGGAGAGGGCCTCCATGAGAATTGCGTGCGTGCTCATGTACCCTTTCCCGTCTTGATGCCTTGCGACATGAGGAGCCCGAGGAAGAGAGCGGCCCCGATGAACGACGTGAGGATGCCCAGGGGGATCTCTCCCGTCAGCACGGTGCGGGCGACGTCGTCGCACAGGAGGACGAAAAAACCGCCGATGAGCAGCGCCCCCGGGAGCGCCAGCTGTGCGTCCGACCCGAAGAGGCGCCGAGAGACATGCGGAACGATGAGCCCCACCCAGCTTATCTGCCCAGCCTTTGCCACGACCACGGCCGTGGAGACCACTGCCGCAAGGAGCAATATGAGCCGTTCTTGCCCGGGCCGTGCGGTCAACGAGAAGGCAGTCTCGTCTCTCATGGACAGGAGATTCAACCGCCAGCGCATGCAATAGATGAGGATGATGCTCGGCACCACCACCGGCAGCATGTGGAGCATGTCGACCCAGGTTATGCCCCACAGGCCCCCGAGCATCCAGAACGTGATGTCCGGCAGTTGCCGGATCGGATCCGCCAGGTATTTGAGCGCGCCGGTGCCCGAAGTGTAGATTGCCGAGACCGCGATGCCCGAAAGCACGAGCCTCAGCACCCATCCGCCGAACCGTATGCGCCTGGCGATGAAATAGCTCGCCCCGAGACCGAGACAGGCGAAGAAGGCCGCGCTCCCCTGGACCACGTGCACAGCCCCGCCCAGAGAGACGATGGCGAGGGACGCCCCAAAGGCAGCACCGGAAGACACACCCAGAAACCCCGAATCAACCAGGGGGTTCCTGAAGATCATCTGGAACACCATGCCGGAGGCCGAGAGTACCATACCGAGCACAAAGGCGCTCAACAGACGGGGCAGCCTCAGGTTGACGAGGACCCTCCACAGCAGGCCGTCCCCGCTCAGGTCGGCGGGGTTCGTAAAGTACGGGGCCGGATAGCGTCCCATGAGAAAGGACAGGGCAAGGGCAAGGATCACCAGTGACCACACCGGGAAAAATCTTGCCGTTGATCCGGTATCGGCCGGAGCGTCAGGCATGGGGGTCCTCCGTGAACGCACGGAGGCTCGGCATGATGACCGCGTCGATCTTTCTTTCATCCATGTTATAGAGTGTCCCGAAGAACGCATGAACCTCGTCCCTCAGGCTGAAATCGCCGGACCTCTGCCCCCGGATCTTCGACGCGAGCCAGGTCATCCCGAGGATCCACCTGGGCTCCGGCGAGTCCCACCCGAAAACGTCGCCCGGGAAGGCATGGATCTCCCCTGTCCTCACCGCCCTGAGCCTGCCCCACTGGGGGTCTTTCCTGAGCGAGGCCATCACCTCTTTCGGGTCGAGGGCGTGCCAGAAGATGACGAAGATCTTGTCCGGGTCCCATGCGGCAACCTGCTCGAAATTGACCACGGTCCACCCGTCGGTCATCCTGACCGCGTCGATCCAGACGGGCTTGCCCCCTGCGCGCTGCATCTGTATGGTCTGCATCCAGGAGGCGGCAGGAACCTGGATCGCCCGCTTGCCACCCCTACTGGTGTAGAGCACGGTCAGACAACGGGGCCTCCGGTTGTCCGGGACGCCCTTCAGTCTTTCCTCGAGCCTGTTCAGCCGGGCCGTGTAAAACCCCCGGATCTTTCGTGCCCGCTCCCTGTTCCCCAAAACGATCCCGACATTGTCCACATCCCTGAGAAACTGCTCGGGGGTTTCCATTCCCAGGTACAGGGTGCGGATCCCCAAGAGAGAGAGGGACCTGCCCATCTGGTCTTCCATGGTCCCCTTCATGATCACCAGGTCGGGCCTCAGGGCTGCCACCTGTTCCGGACCGGGGTATGCCTGCAGGACCTTCTTGGCGGAAATATCGGGGTCCACGCAAGGGAGGAAGGCGCTGCTTTTCTTCCGGTCCTCGTAGCCCACCAGGAGCTTCCTCGTTTCGTCGAACATGTAGAGCAGGTGGAGGATCATGTAGGGGCCGTTCCCGATCGCCACGATTCTCTGGGGAGGTTTGGGAAGGTCAACCCTTCTGCCGGCGGCATCCCTGAGGGTGATCCCGGGGGCCGGGGATGCGCTTGTCCCGAGCCGATCCACACCTGCATCAGTCGGATTCGACTCCCGTGACGTCCCCGGGTCGTTGCAGGAACAAAAAACAAGAGCCGCCAGGACGGCCATGCCTATCGCTACATACCGGTTGTTCATCTCGCTGCGTCTCCACCTGTTGAGAATGTGCAGTCCTTGACGGCCACGCACTATATGCACGCCTTAACATAATGACAATGCCCGATCAACATCTTCCGCCAATGGGCCGGGCATCAGGCGGGCCGGTATGAAGAAGCAGGCAAAGACCCGGGGAAAACCGCATGCCGGTGCAACCACAAACGCCCTACAGCGTCACCCGGATAGGCAGGATCATCATGGCGATGCCGTCCCACTGGAGCCTCCGCTGGATGGCAAACGCGGTCTCGTTGTGGAGAAGGCGCTGGAACAGGGTCTCTCTCTCGAAGATCAGCTTGCCCGCGAAGACCGTGGAGCGTGGGTACTCCGCTGCCGCGGCTTCGCAGAGCCCGGTGGCGGTATCCACCACATCGGTGCCGATGTCCATGCGGCAGTCCGCAGAGAGCCCGAGCTTCCGGGCGAGATCGACATATTTCCGGAGGGAGGATTCCACCGAGCTCTTCAGCGCCTCCACCTCGTCCCTGCCCTTGAACGATCCCGAGTCGATCTCGCCCACGGAGATGAAGATGAAGTTCTTGTACACGTTCGGAAAACTCCGGAATATCGACAGGAAGGCGTGAAGGCCGAACCCTGCGTACCCGCTCACCAGGAGTATGGCGGTCATCCTGCCCGGGTCGGGGGCAGCGGTGTTCGGCTTCGCTCCTTCCACGTGCAGGTCCATGAGGATGTCGTCCAGCGAGCGGACCCCCTTCCTCACCGTGCGGTAGTGGCCATGGATGAGGTAGCACAGCCCCAGAAGGCACCCGGTGATGAGGATCGTCATCCACCCGCCCTCTTCAAACTTGATGGTCACCGTCACCACGAGGATGGTGGCGCACAGGAAAAACCCGAGGATATGGACGAGGATGTGCCTCCTCCAGCCTGGCTCCGTCTCCCTTCTCTTCACGTAGAACCGTATCATGCCGTACTGGGAGAGCGAGAAGGTGAGGAAGACGTTGATGGAATACATGACCACCAGGGCGGACACCGAGCCCTTCGTGTACAGGAGCAGCACCAGGGCCGACAGCCCCATGATCAGCACGCCGTTCTGCATGGTGAGGCGTTCCGAGAGGGACGCAAAGCGCCGGGGGAACCACATGTCGATGGCCATGTTCGCCATCACCCTCGGCCCGTCTATGAAGCCCGCCTGGGCGGCAAGCATGAGCAGCGCCCCTTCGGACAGAATGGTGATCAGGGCGATGGTGCCTCCCAGGGGCCATTCCCCGAAGACCTCTCCGGCCAACACCGCGTTCATGGTGCGGCCCGGGGTGTACCTGATGTCGAACAGCAGATAGCTCACGAGGAGACCGCCAGCCATAACGGCAAGGGAGACCGCCATGTAGAGCATGGTGCGTTTTCCCGTGGCCACCCGGGGCTCGCGCATGATCTGCATGCCGTTGGACACGGCCTCGAGGCCGGTGTAGGTTCCGCCGCCCAGCGAGAATGCCCGCAGGAAGATCGCCATGACGCCGAAGAGCCCGATCGTGCCGAGGTCACCGGTGATGTCGCCATGGAGCTCTCGGACCAGGGCGCCTGCCCGGGTGAAGTGGGTCGAGATCCCATAGGCGAGCAGGAGCACGTGGGTAACCAGAAAGGTCAGGAAGATCGGGGCCAGGGCGGTGATGGATTCCTTCACCCCCCGGAGGTTCATGATGACCAGCGAAAAGATGAGGAGGATCACGAAGGGGAGCTTGAAGGGGGACCAGTGCAGGGGCAGGAAGCTGAAGAAGGCATCGCCGCAGGCGGCGAACGACACGGTGATGGTGAGCACGTAGTCCACCAGCAGGGCGCACCCGGAAACGACGCCAGCGGTCCGGCCGATGGTGTGCGTAGCCACGATGTACCCGCCCCCGCCATGCGGGAAGTGCTCGATGATGCGCGAGTAGGCATACGAGATCACGAACACGGTGAAGGCCGTGGCAATGGCGAGGAGAAGCGCCAGGTAGGTGTGCGCGCCCAGGGACCTGAAGGCCTCTTCCGGGCCGTACGAGGACGAGGAGAGACCGTCCGCTCCCAGGCCTATCCAGGCGAGGAGCGGGACGAGGCTCAGCTTCTGAAAGAGCGAGGGTTCGTTCAGGTTCCGCGGGCCGCCGATGAGTTTCTGCAGGATCCGCCCTCCAAGGCCGACACCGTTCCTGTCAGGGGAGGACATGCAAGATCACCCTGCCGAACGGCCCTGCAAAGACATGCCGGGGGAAAGGACTACCGCCTTCATGCATACAACACCCTTCCAAAAGCCTGCGAGGTTAGCTGACGGGCTCGGGCTCGGAAGTGCCCTATCCTGTTGAAGGAATACGCCCCATGAACCGGGTCCCCCGTATCCATCTCGTCGATGGATTTCGGCTGTATTTGCGGAATCATATATGCCCGGTATCCCCGGCTGTCAATGCCGGAATAATATCCTTCCACCCCGGGATTTGACATTCGTACCCCCCCCTTTATTATTATTCCATCACCTCCCGGAGCCGTCTCCCTTTCGGGATACGCGCCCGGGGAGATATGCTCCCGTGAACGGGAGCAGGTGCACACCTCAGGCCGCAAGGAGGGTATCATGTCAAAGATGCTGATGATTTACCCCGATCGCTGTACCGGCTGTCACAACTGCGAGTTGGCCTGCACCCTGTCCCACGATGGGGAGTTCAGGCCCTACACCTCCCGCATCCACGTATATTCCTGGGAGACCGAGGGGTTCTCCATGCCGACCACCTGCCAGCACTGCAATGATGCACCCTGTGTCGCCGTCTGCCCTACGGGCGCCATGTACGACGACAGGGCGGTGGGACGGGTGGCCTGGGACGTGCTGAAATGCATCGGCTGCAGGATGTGCACGCTGGCGTGCCCGTTCGGGGCGGTGGTCTTCGATACGCAGCGCCGCCGGATCGTCAAGTGCGACCTGTGCGACGGGGCCCCGGAGTGCGTCCTGTTCTGCCCTGTGCAGGCACTGGAGTACGTGGAGGAGGCAGATGCGACGCGCTCGCGCAAGAAGGCCGTGGCCGTGGAGTTCAAGAAAACCTTCGAGGAGGTGAGCTGACATGTACGGGTGGAAAGGCACGATCCTCAGGATAAACCTTGAAAAAGGAACCGTTGTCACAGAAGAGCTGCCCGCGGATCTGGCAAAGAAATACCTCGGGGGACGGGGCCTGGGCACCTACTACATGGGTGTCGAGGTCGACCCCAGGATCGACCCTTTGAGCCCGGAGAACAAGCTCATCTTCGCGGCAGGGCCGCTGTCCGGTACGAATGCACCGTCGGCGGGCCACTATGACGTGGTGACCAAGGGTCCGCTCACCGGAACCATCGCCGCCTCGAGCTCCGGAGGCATGTTCGGCCCCATGCTCAAGTATGCGGGCTACGACATGATCATCTTCGAGGGCATGGCAAGCAGGCCCGTGTACGTGTGGATAATGGACGACAAGGTGGAGCTCCGCGATGCGGGTGCGCTCTGGGGCAAGACCGTTCCCGAGACCACCGAGGCCCTCCGGGAGGAGACCGACGAGGAGGCGAGCGTGGCCTGCATCGGGCCGGCAGGAGAGCGCCTGGTGCTGTTCGCCAACGTGATGAACGAATGCGGGCGGGCGGCCGGGCGCAGCGGGGTGGGTGCGGTCATGGGATCCAAGAACCTCAAGGCCGTGGTTGTCAGGGGTACCGGCGCGGTACAGATCCCCGACCCCAAGGCCTTCCGCGATACGGTGATCAAGACGAGCGCCAAGATCAGGGAAAACCCCGTGGGAGGCAGCGGATTGAGGCTCTATGGCACCGACGTGCTCGTGAACATCCTCAACGAAGTGGGCGCTCTGCCCACCAGAAACTTCCGCGAGAGCTATTTCCCCACTGCGGACAAGGTGGGCGGCGAGACCCTGGCCAAGACCCTGCTGACCCGCCCCAGGGGCTGTTACTCGTGCATCATCAGCTGCGGCAGGGCATCGCGCGTGAAGAACCCGGCCTACGAGGGGATGGGAGAGGGGCCCGAGTACGAGACGGCCTGGTCACTGGGGCCGGACTGCGGCATAGACGACCTGGAGGCCGTCACCAAGGCCAACTTCATCTGCAACGACTACGGCATGGACACCATCACCATGGGATCCACCATTGCCTGTGCCATGGACCTCTACGAGAGCGGCATCATCAAGGCCGCGGACACCGAGGGCCTCCAGCTCACCTTCGGCAACGTTGCGGCCATGGTGGAGGCGGTCCGAAAGACAGCGCTCGGCGAGGGCTTCGGCAAGAAGCTCGCGCTCGGAAGCTACCGCCTGGCAGAGAGCTACGGCCATCCGGAGTATTCCATGACCGTCAAGAAGCAGGAGATGCCGGCCTACGATCCGCGGGCAATCCAGGGCATCGGGTTGAACTATGCCACGAGCAGCCGGGGAGGCTGCCACGTGAGGGGGTACACCATATCGCCCGAAATCCTGGGCCAGCCGCTGAGCATGGACCGCACGGTGACGGAAGGCAAGGCAAACATCACCATGATCTTCCAGAACCTGACAAGCGCCATCGATGCGTCGGGCATGTGCCTGTTCGCCACCTTCGGACTGGGGGCCGAGGACCTGGCCCTGCTCTTGAGCGCTGCAACAGGGGAGAGCTACTCCGCCGACGCGGTCATGGAGATCGGGGACCGCATCTACAACATGGAACGGCTCTTCAATTTCAAGGCAGGCCTGAGCGGAGCGGATGACCGCCTTCCCGAGAGGCTGATCAAAAACCCCATACCTGCAGGGCCGTCAAAAGGCATGGTGAGCCGCCTGGCCGAGATGCTTCCCGAGTACTACAAGCTCCGCGGCTGGGACGACGCCGGCACGCCCACCCCTGAGAAGCTGAAATCCCTGGGACTGTGAGACCGGGCATTGCGGGGACGGCAAGGCGCTCCCTGCGCCTTAGCCGCGCGTCCGGCTGTTGCGTGAAAGAACACGTGCAGCATTGCAGAAAGGAGAGCGCCACATGGACTTCCTGATCATCGGCGGAGGCCCTGCCGGGCTGAGCGCCGCCTCCACGCTGCGCCGGGTGAGCCCGGAGAGTTCCGTGACCATCCTGTCCAACGAGCCCCACCGGCCCTATGCCAAGATGGTACTCCCGTACCTCCTGGCCGGGGTCGTGGAGGAGGAGGATCTCTTCCTGCGGGTCTCCGAAGGGGTGGACCTGGTGCTGGGAGAGGAGGCGGCACGGATACGCCCCGGCGAGCGCTTTGTGGAGACCGCTTCAGGCAGGAGGTGGCCGTATGACAGGCTGCTCATCGCCCCCGGTGGGGTTCCCGACCGGCCCGAGATCGAGGGGTGCCGGCTGCCCTTTGCCTTCACCATCCGGAACCTGCCCGACATCCACGGCATCAGGCCGTTCATCTCGACCAGGACAAATCGTGCGGTGATCGCAGGGGCGGGCCCTGTGGGCATGGAGACGGGCGATGCCCTGAACCGGCAGGGCATGAGGGTAACCTTCGTGGTCACCTCGAACCGCCTCTTCTCCACCATGCTGGACATCCCTTCTGCCGCATTCCTCGAGAAAAAACTCTCGGACAAGGGCATCGAGATACGCAAAGGCGAGGACATCGTGAAGATCGAAGAGAACGGCACGGTTCACTTCAGGTCGGGCGACGCCATGGAGTGCGACCTGGTGGTCTTCGGCAAAGGGGTGAAACCCTGCGTGGGCTTCCTGGCGGATAGCGGCATCGCGGTGAAGACAGGCATCGTGGTCAACGAGATGCAGCAGACAAACCTGCCCGACATCTACGCCGCGGGAGACGCCGCCGAGACCGGAGACCTCGTCTCCGGAGAGCAGCGGGTGAACGCCCTGTGGCCAGAGGCCGTGGAGCAGGGTCACGTTGCAGCCCTGAACATGGCCGGCATGCAGACCGCCTATCACGGCAGCCTGGCACGCAACATCCTCAGGGTCTTCGATGTCTCCATCCTGGTCGCCGGCATGGGGCGGGCAGACGGACCCGAGGTCAGGGTGAGCGAGGACGCCGACCACTACCACAAGCTGGTCCTGGAAGGCGGCGTGCTCAAGGGGATGATCTGCGTGGGCGAGGGACGAAACGAGGGCCTGTACCGGGAGCTGATGAAGCGCAGGATCGATGTGTCGCCCTACAGCTCCTCGATTCTCAAGGGCTCGTTTTCCTACCCCCGCTTCCAGCGGCACGCCATGAGACTATAGGATGAAGACCGCCCCATGACCCTCGACATCCAGGAACGCTACCATTATTCACGGCAGATCCCTACGTTGGGCGAAGAAGGCCAGGAGCGGCTGAAGAATGCCCGCATCCTCATCGCGGGACTCGGCGGCCTGGGCTCGATCCTCGCCACCTACCTGGCCGCATCCGGGGTCGGGTTCCTGCGGGTGGCTGATAACGACATCATCGACGAGACCAACCTGCACCGGCAGTTTCTCTTCCGGCTGGAGGACATCGGGAGAGACAAGGCCTCAGTGGCGGCCGACAAGATCACGGCCAAGTTCCCCTCCTGCCGGGTCGAAGCGCTCTGCCGTACCATCGACGAGGTGACAGTCACCGACCTGACAAACGATATCCATCTCATCGTGGATGCCCTGGACAACTTCGCCACCCGCCACGTGCTCAACCGGACTGCGGTCAAGCGGGGAACCCCCCTGTTCCATGGCGCGGTGAGGGGGTTCTACGGCCAGGCCTTCACGATCATCCCCCACAGGACGCCCTGCATGCGGTGCATCTTCACCGAGGGTCTCCCCCGCGAGACCTTCCCCATCCTGGGGCCCACCTGCGGTGTCATCGCCTCCGTGCAGGCCACCGAGGTGATCAAGTACATAACGGGCATCGGCGCGCTGCTGGTGGACAGGATGTTCGTCTGGAACGGCCGGGTGTCCGAGGCCGAGATCATCGAGGTGGAACGGAACCCCTCCTGCAGGGTATGTGGGGATGACGGCATGGAGGCGGCATGAGAATCATCCTGAGGACCTTTGCGGACTACCGCGAGATAACCGGCACGAAAGAGATGCTCATCGACCTCAAGGAAGGGCAGACCATGGGCGGTCTCTTCACCGTACTCACGTGCAAGTACCCGCCGCTCAGGCGCCAGATGTTTCAGGACTCGGGCGACCTCAGGCAATTTGTCATCGTGCTCGTGAACGGCCGGAACATCGAGTTCCTTCACGGCATGGACACCCGTCTCGAGGAAGGCGACGTGGTCGCCCTCTTCCCGCCCGTGGCAGGGGGGTGAGCATCAAAGCCGGGAGGCGATGCGCCAGAAAAGTCCCCCAACTTCCCGGACCAGCGGCAGCAGGATAATCTTTCAGCGCGAACCTGCCGAAGTCCTGTCTGTAGGTGAGTGAAGAGATCATGGAAGAACAGGACAACCGGCACATGATCTGTCCGAAATGCGGGGCAGAGCAGGACGACGGGAGCAGGGAATGCACCCGTTGCGGCGTTATCTTCGCGAAGATCCACGCAGATGTACCCTCGCGCCCGGGGTCCCCGACAGGGGAGGAGACCCTGGGTTCCCTGCCTGTGGGAAGATGTATCCGGGACCTGTTCTTCTCCGTAAAGCCCGGCTCAGACCTTTTTTCACTGGCCGGAAGATCGCTGCTGCTCGTGATCCTGACCCTCTGGGGGGTGAAATTCTTCTCTCATCCCGTGGCTGAAGCCTATGCGGGAGAGAGCTTCCTCCACCTCGTCAACCTCCCCTTCCACGAGGCAGGACACCTCTTCTTTCGGCCCTTCGGGGAATTCATGACAGCCCTGGGAGGAAGCCTTGGCCAGCTGATCATGCCGCTCATCTGCCTGCTCACCTTTCTCTTCAAGATGCGCGACCCCTTTGCCGCATCGGTTGCCTTCTGGTGGTTCGGCCAGAACTTCATGGACATGGCCCCCTACATCAACGACGCGCGGGATCTG
>JAJFUP010000220.1 GCA_021372395.1 Deltaproteobacteria bacterium | reverse complement strand
CATCAACACCATTTTCATGGACGGCGGAGGCAACGACATCCTGATCCCGGCAACCCTCTTCGATCCTTACAACTGCAAGGTCGACTGGTGGGAATCGGGGCTTTCATCGACATGCAAATCCCTCATCGACGATATCTACGTAGACACGGTGAATCTCCTGAACCAGATGGGCAGGGACGGCGTGGACAACATCATTTACCTGGGGTATTACCATTTGAAGAATGGCCTCATCGGGAGCACGTCATTGAACAAGGCAGTCGACTACGGGGATGCAAAGCTTGCCCTGGCAGTCCAGAATGCGACTGCCGCACCCAATTACCGTGTATTCATCGATCCCAGATCGAACATCGTCAGCTCCGACATCATCTTCGACGGCGTCCATCCCAGCGATTCAGGTTCATATAAACTCGCAACCCTGATCTGGGCGAAGCTCCAGCCGAAGCTCTAAGGAACACAGGGGCACGGAGGCATGGGAACGAGCCTCCGTTGCCCCTGCGAGTTGCATGCACGCGGCTTGAATGCGGACAACGGCAACGATCCTTGCCCATTCGAGCACAACGTTCATGACCCCCTCATCAGTGTCCATTCTCAAGATGATTGAATGACGAGTTGCCGGAGACGAAAGTGAACAGGAAATCGAAACTCCTCGCAGGAACTACAATCGGTATAGTCGCGCTCGTCTCTGTGACCTTTTTCTTCAGCATGCACATGCATGATACGGAGAACAGGCTCGACCGGAATCAAATCCCCAAAGAACTCGAAAAGAGCCCTCTCACGGGAACTGATCCTCTCAGTGACCAGTATGTCAGGGAACTGCAGAAGTACTATGGAGCCACGATCTCGGAAAAGAGCACCCAGGCAGCCCTTATCGGGTTGAGGGATTATTTCGCAGGCTCTCGAGGGGCGAACGGGAAGGCCCTGTTCTACACTGTCCTCAAAAGGGCATTCCCGGATCATGCCGATGCCGTCATGAACACCCTGGACAAACTGGACCGGTATAACCGCTGGCTTATGGACAACAGGAAGATGCTTTCTGGCATGAGCCCGGAAGAGAGGGTGGCCGCCCTGTGGGAAAAGAGAAGGGAGCTCTTCGGAGAGGACGCGGAGAAGATCTGGTCCGGTGAGATGCTGGCAACGGAAGCGAGAAAGGCGAAGGTGCAGGACACCCTGGCCATCCTGAACGAATCCGGCGATACGACCATGGATGAGAAGATCGATGTGTACCAGGGCGCTCTGCGCGAGGCGTACGAGGGCACCCCGGAAAGATATATCCTGGACCAGGACAATCTCCTGGCAAAGGTATTTTTCAGCATCGACTCTGTCCAGGAAGAGCTGAAACAGATGAGCCCTGAAAAGCGTCAGCTGGAAATCAACAGAATCCGCAGGAAACTGGGGCTCACTGAGCAGCAGGTTGAGGCAATGGCGCATCGGGATGCGGACAATGCCCTTCGCTGGGAAGCCGGTCTGCAGTATATGAATGACCGCGAAGCAGTCGTGCAGCAGTACACCGGGCCCGAGCAGGAAGAGAAGCTCAACGAGCTCAGGGAGCAGTACTTCGATGATGAGGCAAAGACCATCGAACTCGAGGAAAAGGATGATTTCTTCCGTTTCAACAGGCCGCACATATACGGGAGAAACTAGCCCTGAGAACGGGGCGTGTTCTCTGCGGGTTCCCCTGGTGATATGAGAAGAACTCTCGCGGTTTTCCTTGTTCTGCTCGCTGCGCTCCTGATCGGGTATGGTGCCTATCTCGTGAAAACCCGAACCGCAGCCTTACCTGAAATTTTTGTGCCCGAGGAGATTTTCACGTTTTCGCCGGTTCTCGACGGCCAAGAGGTGCGCCATGACTTCGTCGTGCTGAACAACGGGACCTCCCCGCTTGAGCTCATCGAGGTGAAAACCGACTGCGGGTGCACCACCGTCTCCTATCCCGGGCAGATCCCTCCCGGCGGCAAGGGGAACATAGCCACGAAGCTGGCCACGAAGGGCTACGGCGGGGATCGGGTGACCAGGACCATGGTCATCCGGACGAATGACAGAAAGAGGCCCGAGATAAACCTGGTGCTCGTGGGAGAGGTGAAGCCTCTTGCAGACATCGTCCCGCCTGAGGCACGGCTGACCGGCACGGTCGGTCGGAGAATCAGGCAGACGGTGGAGATAACCCCGACGCATGAAAACCCCTTCAAGATAGTGGGAGTGCGAGCGGAAAAAGGGGAGCACATACGCTACGACCTTACAGAAACGGGTGAGCCGGGCGGCAGGACCTACCACCTGAACATCTATAACATGAAGAGGGAGAAGGGGTGGTATATCGACAACATCTCCCTGCAAACGGACAGTGTCCTCTCGCCCGTTCTCAAGGTCAGGGTCTTTGGTCTTCTCCGTGACGGGCCGTAAGCCTGAGTGCGGAGCAATCGGCGTGCCCTTCCCCCCGCTGATCCCGCCACTTCACAGGCAAGCATCTGATCTTTCGGCAGGGCCTACCTCCATGAAAAATATTCCAAGTTCGTGGATACCTGACAACAGACAAAGCTTTCATGATGATTGATGACTCTGCTACGGAAAAAATGCGCGCTCTTCTGAATTTTCTTCTTCAGATTCTCATTGTCTCTGTTGCTGTTGTTGATCCTGGAGTTTCCTCTTTTGCTGTTGCTGCTGCTGTTTTTGAACCTGAGGTTTCCTTTGCTGCTGATATCGCTGAACCTCAGGCCTCTGTTGATACTGCTTTTGCCTTTGAAGTCTCAGTTCCTGTTTCTGTTGCTGCGGTCGAGGTTGATAGCTGTGGACGCCCCAAGGACCTTGCTTTTCCCATTGTCGATCTTTTTGCCAACTCTTCCAGCTCTGTTGCAGTTGTCGGTTGGGAATCCGTACATAATTCCATCGGTGTCCGTTCCAATTACGGTCTCTGTAGTATCTTCTCCAACCCGGGTCCACATCATAATAAAAACTTGGAACATCGTTATAATATGCCCAACCCCGGTCATAATATTGTGAACGATACCAGCGACCTTCCCATGGACGCCACCACCAACCATTCCAGAAATAAAGCTCTACGGATATATCAGGGACAGCGTACACGTCGTTCGTATCGGGTATCACTATAACATCCGGAGGCGACTCAAATACTAAGGGTGGTAAAGAAATTCCAATACTTATGTTTGTCCCTGCCAAGGTAGGAAGAGGAACGACAATCGCCAACGCCAATATGATTGTACCGAAAGATATCTTTTTCATTTCGTTAGCTCCTTACTGGGTTTTCATCCGTAAAACGGCTCTTTCCTCCGACTTATATCCACCGGCGCACCCCTGTAGTTTTTCAAGCATCATCTAAAGATAACGAGGTGATGTTTGATATCAAGGTACTAAACGAGAAATGACCTGGGTGATTTTTTCTCGCACATACGTTGACTGCAAGCAGTACGGATAATGCATGGATATGCTGCATTGTTATGAGCTACTGAATATCAGGGAATATCGGTTTTTTCTTTTCGAGAAATGCACCGACGCCATGAATGCACTCCCCCGAAGAGATGAGCGCTGCAGCAAGCTCCTCCTCCTTATCGAGCATAGCGCTGTACGGGACGTTCTGGTTCTCCCTGAGAAGGGCCAGCGCATTCCATACAGCCCGGGGCCCGTTCTCGGCTATTGTTTCTGCAAGTGAAAGAGCCTCTCCCAATGCACAGCCCTTCTGGCTGATCCTGTTCACAACTCCCAGTGCAAAGGCCTCTGGCGCGCTGACCTTTCGTGCCGTGAGTATCAGGTCCGCTGCCCTTGATGGACCGATCAGACGCGCCAGCGCAGCACCTCCCCCCCAGTCCGGCATCAGCCCCAGACGCAATTCGGAAAAACAGATCACTGCCCCGGGGTCCATGACCCTCAGGTCACACCTGACTGCAAGTTCTGCACCCCCGCCGTAGGCGCTTCCATTCAAGGCTGCAATGAGTGGAACCGGAACCGATATGAAATCGTCTACCGTCTTGCGGATGGCCCGAATAAGCTGTTTCGCAGGGCCAGTCTCTCCTGAGGTCATGGTCTTGATGATGCTGTCCAGCATGGGGTTGTCCGGGTTAACATCGAACCCGGCGGAGAACGATGTCTCACCTGCGCCACTAATCACCACAGCACGGGGCGGTCTTGCTTTCAGCTCTTGTGCAATGACCCCGAGCCTGTTGAACAGTGCTTCGTTGAAGGCGTTCTTTCTCTCGGGCCGGTTGATGGTGAGCACGGCAACATGCCCCTTGCGCTCGAGAAGTATGCGATCGGTGTTCACTCAACCCTCCTTTGCAGTTATCAATCCCACAGATTGACGATGGTCCGTCCCTTGTGGCTTCCTGACCTGATCTTTTCGATTGCACTATCCACAGCGCTAAGCTTCACCTCTGATGCAAGCCTCTCAAGCCAGGGAAATTTCCACGGGCCCGCAATCATGTCCCAGGCCCTGAGCCGTACCGCCATGGGACAGTTCTGTGAATCTATCCCGAAGAGCGACACCCCTCGCAGGATGAAGGGGTAAACCGTCAAGTGTATATCGCCTGACACCACATTGCCGCAGCACGTAATGGCTCCGTTCGCGCGGATCGAGCGTATTGCCGAGGTAAGCACATTGCCTCCCAAGGTTTCCACACACCCCGTCCACTGATCCTTGAGAAGAGGCCTGCCGCTTTCGTCGATGAAATCGGCAGGCTCCAGTACCTTTGCAGCGCCGATCTCTGTGAGATAATCCCGCTCATCCGTGAGGCTGTTCAGAGCGGTCACGTTCAATCCGGCATGGGAGAGCATAGAGACTGCCACACCACCAACCCCGCCGCCGGCCCCGGTCACCAGGACATCGTCCTTTGCCTTGATGCCGAAGTCGGTCAGGCGAAGCACGGACAGGGCGGCTGTAAAACCTGCTGTCCCGAAGATCATGCTTTCCCGCAGCGACAGGCCGACCGGCTTCCTGACAACCCAAGCGGAGGGTACCCTGATATACTGCCCCAGGCCTCCGGAGGTGTTCATGCCGAGGTCATAACTCGTAACGATCACTTCATCGCCCGGATTGAATTCGTTGGAGCTGCTTTTCTCTACAATACCAGCGGCATCGATCCCCGGTGTGTGGGGATATCTCTTCGTCACTCCCTTGTTCCCTGTTGCAGAGAGCATGTCCTTGTAGTTCAGGGACGAGTAGAGAACCCGGACCAGGACATCCCCTGCAGGGAGGTGATCGATTGACAGCTCCTCGATGGCCCTTTCATACTTCTTATCTTCCGTCTCTCTGACAACCAGCCCCAGGTACGTTTTCTTCTCCATGCGAACCCCCATTTTCATGAATGTTGAATCTGCCGGCCAAGACCGACCGGTCTCCCTTCATCTTCCCGTGACGGGATCATCTGCATCTCCCCAATGGCTTTATCCCCTTGAATCCAGATTATGTATGTATGAAATAAGAGATGATATCGTTGAGTTCAGATTTTCTTTCGATTTATCGGAAGTGTACATCACGCATGCCCCGAGCAGCCCAGAAAAGACAAGGTTCGTAACCTGATCCGTGTTCGTCGAAAAGGGGATTCCGCCACCACGTTTCTCCTCATCGAAAAGGCGCCGGATCATCTTTTTCAGCCGGACGAATCCCTCGTTCACCTCATCCGCGAGGACAGGTGCCTGGTCGCTGAGTTCGATGGCCAGGTTGACGAAGATGCATCCTCCCGGAAAATTATGCGAGTCGGAAAGGTACCTGTCACGGTAGTTCTCCAGGATCATCCCGATTGTTTCCAATGGCCGTGTCCTGCCTTCAAGGCCGTGGAGGTTCTTTTCTCTCCAGATCTTCCGGGCAGCGCTGAGCGTTGCATAAAAGAGCTGCTCCTTTGACTTGAAATGGTTGTAGAACCCCCCTTTAGAAGTCTTGGCGGCTTGAATGATGTCCGTCGTAGAGGTGCTCATATAACCCTTCACCGAGAAGAGCTTCAACGATTCCTCAATAATTCGTTCTTTTAAGGGTATGGTGTTTTTCATAAACAGACCGACCGGTCTCCCTTATAACCAAAAATTACTTCCCGCGTCCAGAGCTTTCTATATTCATTCAAACAATAAGCTTGAAGGGATACGATTTCCCATTTTCAGTAAAAGGGCACCCTTAAACGTCATGGCTCGAAGCACCTCCATCCGGCCACATCTCGGAGAGCTTCTGCAATGATCGTCTCGTTGAACGTATGCTGAACCTAGTGCCCTTTTCCCGGGCAAATCCCCTGGGCCCTTACCCGGAGATCTTTTTCAGCAGCCAGGCCATGTTCTCGCCCAGGACCTTCATCGTGGCCAGACCTTCCTCGTCTTCTGCGACCTGGCCCGCTTCCCTGCCGATGCCGACATTCCAGTAGCACGACCCGGGCACGACCATCTCACTGATGAAGAAGAAGTGGTTCATGGTGTCGAACGTGTGAATGGCGCCGCCCCGCCGCACGGCCACAACCGCTGCCCCGATCTTGCGCCTGAACATGTTGTCGTTCCTTTTTGCCACCATCCCTGCCCTGTCGATGAGTGCCTTCATCTCGGTGGTCACATCGGAGAAATAGGTGGGGGACGCCAGGATAATCCCGTCGGCCTCGCACATCTTTTCGATGCACTCGTTGACCGTGTCATTTCTCACCGCGCAGCGCCTGTCACTGTTTTCACCGCACTTGTAGCAGGCAGTGCAGCCCCGGATCTTTTTCCCGGCCAGCTGGACCAGCTCGGTGGCGATCCCTTCCTTCTCCAGCTCCTCGAACACCTTCCTCACCAGGATCGCGGTGTTTCCGTCCTTGCGTGCGCTTCCGTTGAATGCGACGACCTTCATGTGATGCCCCTCCTTGTCCGTGGGATGAAAACGAGGTTTCTTCCTTATACCAGGCACTCCCCGATCTCAAGTCAATACCTGGGGGCCTGAGGCATGAGACCTGAAGCCCTGCTGCAGAGGATGGAGGATGTGGACTGCCCTTGGCAGACCATCGACCGGACCGGTTCAAGCGCAGGGAATAATGCCCTGTCCGAGGTCGTGCCGTGACGAGGGCGTCAGCCCGCTTTCATGAGCAATCGGGCACCCGGTATTCCTGGAAGAACACGAAAGGCGCCACGATGATGAACCGGAAGAGCGAGCCCGTGGCCTCCCACTGACCTATCTGCTCGCTGTTCGGCCGCGAGAGGCAGCCTGATTCAAGCCACTGCCTGACCTCGGAGGTGCGGTCCAGGGCCACCGTGACCCCCACCTCCACCAGGTCGAGATCCAAGGACACGAAGAAAAGAGACCTGTCGAGCATATCCGGTATCAGCCCTTTCCATGTGGCCACGGTCATCTCTCCGGAGAGTTTTTCCCTGAGCTCCTGTTCCTGCTGCATCTCCACGCACCTCCCCTTTGTGCCGGGTGGTATTTTATACGAGTCTCGCGCCCGTGTCGAGAGAAGCGCACAGTGCAAAATGGGTGGCGAAGAGCGAAGGCGGGCCACGGGAGCTGATTCCCCTGGACAGAGTCCGGGCGCGTATTACCTGACCTTGGTCCCGATGAGGAAGGCCTTCCCGATGAAGTCTCCTGCGCCGTAGTATGATTGGGAGCCGGTATCGAAGATGATGGGCCGCACCTTCGGGATGACCGGGAGGCCATCGTCGTCCAGCACCGACTCATCGGCCTTCACATCCATGATCTCGCCCACGAACTGCGTGTGCAGGCCGAGCTCAAAGGACTGCAGGAGCCTGCATTCGAGAATCAGCGGGAATTCCTGGACATAGGGGGCATCGACGAGCTTGCTCTGCACCGGGGTGAGCCGGGTATCGTGGAACTTGTCGATGGTCCTGCCCGAGCCCATGCCGATGTAGTCCGTTTCCCGGCTGAAATCCTCCGACGGTATGTTGATGGTGAACGCCTTTCTCTCCATGATGTTGTGGTAGGTGTAGGTCGCCTTTCTCAGGGAAACGGCGATGCACGGCGGTTCCGAGCAGCACACGCCGCCCCATGCAGCGGTCATGATATTGGGTTTTCCTGCCTGGTCATAGGAACCCACGATCCATACCGGCGTCGTGCAGACCATGGTCATGGGCCCGATGGATTTTTTCATGCGCTTCCTCCATGCACTGAAAATGAGGAAAACACTGCGGTGCCGTTTACTGAAGAGAGCACCGGATGCCGCATCTCTTCAATAATATCTTTGTATTCCAAATTATCCCCAATCGCGCCTTTGTCAAGGGGATGGCGGGATGATGCGGTCATCCCGACGATCCGCTCACCCCCGTGTCAGGTGCCGGTACTTGATGCGGTGCGGCTGGTCCGCGGCCTTGCCGAACCGCCTCTTGCGGTCCGCCTCGTAATCGGAATAGTTGCCCTCGAACCAGACGACCGAGCTGTCGCCCTCGAAAGCGAGGATGTGCGTGGCGATGCGGTCGAGGAACCAGCGGTCGTGGGTGATAATGACCGCGCAGCCGCCGAACGACTCCAGAGCCTCTTCCAGGGCGCGCATGGTGTTCACGTCCAGATCGTTGGTGGGCTCGTCCAGGAGCAGCACGTTGGCGCCTTCCTTGAGCATGCACGCGAGGTGCACGCGGTTTCTCTCGCCGCCCGAGATCATGCTCACCTTCTTCTGCTGGTCCGTGCCGGAGAAATTGAAGCGCGCCACATAGGCCCTCGAGTTCACCTCCTGTTTGCCGAGCCCGATCAGATCGTTGCCGCCGGAGATCACCTCCCAGATGGTCTTGTCGGGGTCGAGTGTGTCTCGCTCCTGGTCCACGTACGCGAGCTTGACCGTCTCGCCCACCCTGATGGTGCCGGTATCGGGCTGCTCCTGGCCGGTCACCATCTTGAAGAGGGTCGTCTTGCCTGCGCCGTTGGGCCCGATGATGCCGACGATGCCTCCTGCGGGCAGGTTGAAGGTCATGTTCTCGAAGAGGAGGTTGTCGCCGAAGGCCTTGCTCACCTGCTCGGCCTGGATGACCACGTTTCCCAGGCGGGGTCCCGGTGGGATGTAGATCTCGAGGTCCCGGTCCGCCTTCTCGGAATTCTGCTCCAGGAGCGACTCGTACGCGCTGATACGGGCCTTCGCCTTTGCGTGGCGGCCCTTGGGGGACATGTGGATCCACTCCAGCTCCCGCTGCAGGGTCTTCTGCCGATCGGTTTCCTTTTTCTCTTCCTGCTGGAGCCTGATCTGCTTCTGCTCGAGCCAGGAGGAGTAGTTCCCCTTCCAGGGGATGCCGTATCCCCTGTCGAGCTCCAGGATCCACCCGGCAACGTTGTCCAGGAAATACCGGTCGTGGGTCACGGCGATCACGGTGCCTTCATACTGCTGAAGATGGCGCTCGAGCCAGGCCACGGTTTCGGCGTCCAGGTGGTTCGTGGGCTCGTCCAGGAGCAGGATGTCGGGCTTCTGCAGCAGCAGCCTGCACAGCGCGACGCGTCTCTTTTCTCCGCCGGACAGGACGCTGACGGGCGTATCCCCCGGGGGGCAGCGTAAAGCATCCATGGCCATCTCCAGGCGCGACTCGATGTCCCAGGCATCGAGGTGGTCGATCTTCTCCTGAAGCTCGCCCTGGCGCGCCATGAGCGCGTCCATCTCCTCGTCGGTCATGGGCTCGGCAAACTTCTCGCTGATGGCGTTGTATTCCTTCACCAGGTCAACGACCTCCTGCAGGCCTTCCTCGGCAATGGCCTTCACGGTCTTGTCCCTGTCCAGGGCCGGCTCCTGCTCGAGGTACCCCAGCGTGTATCCCGGGGCACTCACGGAATGCCCGTCATATTCCTGGTCCACGCCGGCCATGATGCGCAGCAGCGTGGACTTCCCCGACCCGTTCAGACCCAGGACGCCGATCTTGGCCCCGTAGAAATAGGACAGCGAGATGTCTTTTATCACCGGCTTGCTCTGGTATGACTTGCTGACCTTGCTCATGGTATAAATGATCTTTTCCGATCCGTTACTCATGCAGGAAGCTCCTTACGACCTTTTCTGGATGTCGGGTTCA
>JAJFUP010000216.1 GCA_021372395.1 Deltaproteobacteria bacterium | reverse complement strand
GGTGTGGGACACGCTCAAGGACAAGATCTACGACCGCGAGGCCGTCCATGAGAAGTTCGGCGTCTACCCCGACTACCTCGCGGACCTGCTCGCCATCATGGGAGACGCCTCGGACAACATCCCCGGGGTTCCCGGCATCGGCCCCAAGGGCGCCCTCGAGCTCATCAAGAGCCTGGGGCACCTGCCGGAGATCATCGAGCGTGCCTCCGAGATCGGGTCTGCACGATCGAAGGAAGCGCTCCTCAAGAACAGAGAGCTGGCGCTCCTCAGCTTTGACCTCGTGAGGCTCGACCGCGACATAGAGATCGATCTGAGCGAGGGCGACCTGCACATGAGAGAGACGGATGTCCAGAGGCTTGCAAGCCTCTTCAGAGAGCTCGAGTTCAGGGCGCTGCTGAACGATCTCGGGGGCGAGACTGCCCGGAAGGGGCCTGTCCACGAAGGCAGGATAGAGTATGCCTGCAACCCTGTCGTTCAGGGCGAGGCCGGCATGTATGTGATCCCGGGTATAGGTGCTGGTGTGTCCCAGGGAGATGCGGCCTTTGTCTGCCTGGACCTGGACACGTGCCTCGGCCCATTGGGGCGAAAGGGCCTCGGGCTCTGCATGCACGATGCCAAGGAGGCCATGGTGGCTGCCAAGGGACAGGGCCTCGAGGTGAGGGCGGAGATCTTCGACACCATGCTCGCCGCATACTGCTGTGACGCAGCCACCGGCACGACCTCCCTGGAAGACCTCGCCCGGGTGAACCTCGGCCGGGAGGTTCCCCACACCAGGGAGCTCTTCGGTGCGGGCAGGAACACCCGCACGGCCGATCAGGTGGGCGACGAGGCGATCGCCTCGCACCTTGCCTGCCACGCCCAGTGCCTGATCCCCCTGAAAGGACTGCTGAACGACCGTATGGCGGATCTCGGGGTGGACAGGATCTTCCACGAGATCGAGATCCCCCTGCTCGATGTCCTGGCAACCATGGAGGCGGCCGGCGTGCTGGTGGATGAGGGTGTGCTCCTGGAGATCAGCAAGGAGATCTCCGTCAAGATGCAGGGAATGGAGGGGCAGATCTATGCCCTTGCAGGGAGAACCTTCAACATCAACTCCCCCAAGCAGCTGGGTGAGGTGCTGTTCCAGGACTTAGGGCTTCCCATGGGGAAGAAGACCAAGACCGGCTATTCCACGGACAGTGCCGTTCTGGAGGCCCTTGCGTCGAGGCACGAGCTGCCTTCCCTCCTCCTCGAATGGCGGATGCTGACGAAGCTCAAGAACACCTATGTGGATTCCCTTCCCACGATGATCGACCCGAAGACCCACCGGGTGCATACCCGGTTCAACCAGGCCATCACGGCAACGGGCAGGATATCGTCGTCGGAGCCGAACCTGCAGAACATCCCCATCAGGTCGGAGATGGGCCGGCGCATCCGCGAGGCCTTCCGGGCCCCTGCCGGGTTCAAGATCCTGAGTGCCGACTACTCCCAGATCGAGCTGAGGATCCTGGCGCACATAACCGGGGACGCAACGCTCATGGAGTCCTTTGCCAAGGGGATCGACATCCACACGCGCACTGCCTCCGAGATCTTCGGCCTTCCCCTTGACGAGGTGACCGAGAACCAGCGCAGGCAGGCCAAGACCATCAACTTCGGCATCATCTACGGCATGGGCCCGCACAAGCTCTCGGGCGAGCTCGGGATCAGGCGTGATGTGGCCAAGCTCTACATCGACAACTACCTCTCCAAGTACCCGAAGGTGAAAGAGTACATGGAGAACATCGCCCAGGCCGCTGCCCGGGACGGGTATGTCACCACCGTCATGGGCAGGCGCAGGAGCATCCCCGAGATTGTCTCGGAAAACTTCAACGAGCGGGAGGGGGCCAGGAGGATCGCCATCAACACGCCGATCCAGGGGAGCGCGGCAGACATCATCAAGATGGCCATGGTGAAGATCCACGGGCACCTGCTGGGCAAAAAGAGCAGGATGATCCTCCAGGTCCACGACGAGCTCGTGTTCGAGGTTGCAGACAGTGAGCTTGAAGGCGTCAGGGAGATGGTCACCACCGAGATGGAGTACGCCTTCCCGCTGAGAGTGCCGGTCAAGGTCGATGTGGGCGTGGGGACGAGCTGGGCACAGGCGCACTAGATCCGAGGACGGGCTTAAAGCTGTTGGCGGTTGTTGCCAGGGGAAGTGGTTTTTCGCTCACTCCATGAGAGAAACAAGGTGAGGGCATGGAAGTCCCTTGAATCCTTGCGTTCAACCTCGGAGCACGGCAGGGGAAAGCCTGACCTGTTCGATTCGGTCATCTCGCCCGGTATTAGGCGAGATGACCGAATCGAACAGGCTAATTTCAAAAGACCCCCGGTTAAAATCACAGGCGCTTGAAAACACATTGAAAACACAAGGGGGGAATGGTTCCCATGCCCCCCTTGTCTGCGTTTATCTCTTGCCCAGGACGTTCCTGGCGACCACGATCCTCATGATCTCGTTGGTGCCCTCGTAGATCTGGGTGATCTTGGCGTCCCGCATGAGCCTCTCCATGGGGTACTCGGTCACGTAGCCGTAGCCGCCCAGGATCTGGACGCCCTCGATGGTCGCGTCCATGGCCGTGTCCGAGGCAAACATCTTTGCCATGGCCGCCTCTTTCTCGAAGGGCAGGTGGTTGCTCTCGAGCCAGGCTGCCCGGAGGATGAGCAGCTCGGATGCGTCGATCCGCGTGGCCATGTCGGCGAGCTTGAACTGGGTGGCCTGGAAGGTGTCGAGGGATTTCCCGAACTGCACCCGCTCCTTGGAGTACTTGACCGCTTCCTCGAGGCAGGACTTGGCGATGCCCAGGGCCTGGGAGGCGATGCCGATGCGGCCGGAGTCGAGCGTGGTGAGCATCTGCTTGAAGCCCGAGCCCGGGTCGCCCAGGATGGCGTCCTTCGGGATGCGCGCGTCCTGGAAAACCAGCTCAGAGGTGCCGGAGCCCCGTATGCCGAGCTTGTCTTCCACCTTGCCCACCGAGAAGCCCTCGGTCTCCTCCAGGTCGATGACGAACTGGGTGATGCCCTTGTACCCCTTGGTCTTGTCGGTGACCGCTGCGATGACCGCATACTTGGCGATGTTGCCGTTCGTGATGAACTTCTTCTCGCCGTTGATGATCCACGAGTCGCCGTCCAGGACGGCGTTGGTCTTCATGCCTGCAGGGTCTGAGCCCGCATTGGCCTCGGTGAGCCCATAGCATCCATGCGCCTCGCCGGATGCAACGGGGGTATTGAATTTCTTGCGCTGCTCCTCGGTCCCGAACGTGTAGACCGGGAAGCCGTAGAGCGAGTTGTTCACCGACATGATCACGCCGGTGCTGGCGCAGCCCCTCGATATCTCGGTGAGGATCAGGGCGTATGCCAGGTAATCCATCCCTGCTCCACCGTACTCGCCCGGGATGGCAACCCCCATGAACCCGTTCTCAGCCATTTTTTTCAGCACGGCGTCATTGTGCTTGTGGGTCTGATCGATCTGGGCTGCTATCGGTTTCAGCTCCTGATCGGAGAATCTCTGTGCCATATCCCGAACCATTTTGTGTTCATCGCTCAACGAAAAATCCATAGCGCCCCTCCTACTTTCAGTGTCTTTGAGCAGTATCCCAAACCGATGCGTACATGCCTTCAAGGGAACCTTCACAATGAATGGCTGTTCATTTCTATAACCTGTATCCGGAAGTATGTCAATGTGTCCGAACCATTGGCAGGGCATAGCCGTTTGGTTGTGCTCAGGGGTGGAGGTTCTCGACCCTGCCGCCCGTTCCTGCCATGGAGCGCGCGATGCCGCCCTGAGGCAGGCATCCGGCCGGGATTTCCCGATCCGCCGTGAGAGTGGTGAGCGAACAATTGACTTTACGGGCCTCGAGGCTATCTGGTATGAATTGAGATCGATCAATTTATTCTTAAGGAGGATGATTCAGTTATGAGGAACGTGTTCATATTCAATCCGGGGCCTTCTGTTTTGCCCGAACCCGTACTCGAGAGCACGAGCAAGGCTGTCTTGAATTTCGCCGGGACAGGCATGTCCATCATGGAGGTGAGCCATCGGTCCAAGCAGTTCGATGCGCTTCTCGTCGAGACGGTGGACCTCCTCAAGGAGATTATGGAGATCCCCGACAATTACAAGGTGCTCTTCCTCCAGGGAGGGGCGAGCCTGCAGTTTGCCATGATCCCCATGAACCTGCTCCATGCGGGGAAGGTTGCAGACTACATCGACACAGGCTACTTCGCCGCCCGGGCCATCAAGGAGGCCAAGTTGATCGGGAAGGTGAATGTCGCGGCATCCACCAAGGACGTGAGCTACACCAGGCTGCCGAACCCTGACGAGATCAAGCTCACCAGTGATGCGGCCTACTGCCACCTCACCTCGAACAACACCATCTACGGCACCCAGTGGCAGACCTTCCCGGACACGGGCAGCGTCCCGCTCGTTGCGGACATGTCATCAGAGATCATGGGAAGGAAGATCGATGTCAGCAAGTTCGGGATCATCTATGCGGGCGCACAGAAGAACATGGGTCCGGCAGGCGTTACCTGTGTCATCATCCGGGAAGACCTGGTGGGTCAGGCCCCGGAGAACACGCCCACCATGCTGAACTACAAGCCGCAGGTGGAGAACAATTCCTGCTACAACACCTGCCCCGTCACGGCCATCTTCGTGGTGCACGAGGTGTTGAAGTGGGTCAAGGATTCGGGCGGGGTTGCCGAGATCGAGAAGATCAACAACCAGAAGGCCGGGCTGATCTATGACATCCTCGACAGCAGCACCTTCTACAAGGGCAGTGTCGAGAAGGGCTCCCGCTCCAAGATGAATATCCCGTTCAAGCTGCCCACCGAGGATCTGGACAGCGAGTTCCTTGCCCAGGCATCCAAGAAGGGCTTCGTCGGCCTGAAAGGCCACCGGGCCGTGGGCGGGATCAGGGTGTCCATGTACAATGCGCTGCCGCTCGAAGGGGCGCAGAAGCTCGCGGACTTCATGCGCGAGTTCGAGAAGAGCAAATCCTGAGAGATCTTTCAGGGCAGGGAACAGCTGTTCCCTGCCCTT
>JAJFUP010000210.1 GCA_021372395.1 Deltaproteobacteria bacterium | reverse complement strand
GGCGAGCTGGTAGATCTGGTTCTTGTAGAGGTGGGCTAAAGGCTCGATGTCGGTGCCGCCGTCCCCGTACTTGCAGAAATCACCCAGCAGGTATTCCGTGCGGTTCGTGGTGCCTGCGACCACGAGATTGCTGCGGTCCGCCTCCGCATAGAGATGGATCATGCGCGCCCTGATCTTGACGTTCGCAAAGGAGGTGATTGCCTTGAAGGCATCGAATCCGAGGCGCTTTTTCTTCATGGTCCCGTCTTTCAGCTTCACCTGGAGGAGATAGAAGCTGAACGAGTCCCTCTCCAGAAGATCGGTGGGCAGCGTGATGTTGTACCTGCACCCCGGGCCGTACTCGGGCACGAGCGAGGAGATGAACTCGTCGCGCACCGCATAGGGCACGATGCTCTCCACCGTGGGCGTGATGTCGATCTCCCTGATAGCTATCCCGAGTCTTTCTGCATGAGCCTTTGCATACTCGCTGCTCACGGGGTTCGATTCCTTCTCCGGGAGCACGAGACCCTTCACGGCGTCCTTCCCCATGGCCTGTACCGCGAGCCCGGCCATGACGGCAGAGTCGATGCCTCCGCTCAGGCCCACGACGATGCCCGATCTCCGGTAGACCGACTTCACCTGATCAGCTACAAAGGCTGCCGTGTTCCGTGTCTCTCTTTCCGGGTCGATCTTCAGGATATCAGGACCGAATGCCATGAGTCCTCCTCTCTTCTGACATTTTCATGTTCAGCCTATCGGATTGTAGCATCGGCAGGGAAAGGGGCACAAACAATTTTTCGAAAATTTCAGGGGAAATCATCGCGTCAAAGCAATTCAACCATCAGGGGCTCCCGGCGGGAGGTTCCCGGCGTGCGCGTTTAAGTGCACCGGGGCACGGCAGGGAAACCCTGACCTGATCATTTGAGGCATCAAGCCGAAAAAACGGCTTGATGCCTCAAATGATCAGGCCTATTTCAAAAACCCTGTGTGTTCGAACGCATGTGCTGAAACACCGGGAACAAAGCAATACCTCCTCCCCAATATGTCTGCGGCTTCGGCCGTCTCCTGCAGGTGAAAACCGCGTCTTGCACCGGCACCCGTTCCCGGCTCACCCTTCATTCCCCATTGAATTTCTCAATTTTGGCCTATATCATGCCGATAGCACTTTCGAGAGATTCTCGTTGAGAGGGGTTAATTTCATGTCAGAAATCCTTGCAAACATTACGGAATTCATCAGAGAGAACTTCATCGCTGGCCGGAGCGACGTAAAAATCGATCCAGACGAATCCCTCATCGAGAGCGGGATCATGGATTCAACCGGTGTGCTCGAGCTCGTGGAGTACCTGGAAGCGACCTACGGCATCCATGTTGAGGACGATGAGCTCGTACCGGAGAACCTGGAAACCATCAGCAACATCATCAGGTTTCTGGCCACAAAGGGCGTCTCGTAGTGCAGAGGCTGGTCCACCACTTCCTGGAATCATCCTGCCTTCGGTGTCCCGAAAAGGCAGCGGTCTTCTCGGGCAGTCTCACTGCCAGCTACGGCCGGGTCAATGCGCTCTCCAACAGGCTCGCGCATCTCCTTGCGGAAAACGGGTTGAGAAAGGGCGACCGGGTCCTCCTGGTCATGGAGAACTCCATCGAGTGCGTGGCTGCCTACTACGCCACCCTCAAGGCAGGAGGCGTGTGCGTGGAGATCCACGACCGTTCCACACCGGCCGAGGCGTCCTACTACATCAATAATTCCGGTTCAAGAGTCTGCATCCTGTCCGGACAGGCGGCCAAACGGCTCGACGGGCTGGACATCCCCGTGGCCATCAGTCCCGACGGTTCGTGCCGGCCTTCATGCGGCGCCTGCGTTCCCTGGAGTGTTCTCGACGACATGCCGGAGCATGACCCGGGCATACCCGTGGACGAGCACGACCTGGCAGCCATCGTGTACACATCGGGCAGCACAGGGAAGCCCAAGGGCGTGATGCTGACCCACGCCAACCTCTGCACGAACACCCAAGCCATCGTGTCCTACCTGGGTTTGACCGGGGACGACCGCGTCATGGTGGTGCTCCCCTTCTACTACGTGTACGGCAAGACCCTGCTCAACACCCACTTCATGGTGGGGGGCTCCCTTGTCATCAACAACCGTTTCGCCTTTCCCAATGGAGTGGTCAAGGAGATGGCCGACAAGGAGGTTACCGGCTTTGCCGGGGTCCCGTCCACCTTTGCCCTGCTCATGAACCGGTCCATCTTCGCCAGGACCCGGATCCCGACCCTCAGGTACGTCACCCAGGCCGGCGGGGCCATGGCACCCGCGCTGACCAGAAGGCTCATCGATCATCTCGGAGACACCCCTCTGTTCATCATGTACGGAGCCACCGAGGCCTCGGCCAGGCTCACGTACCTGCCTCCCGACAGGCTGGTCAAAGACAAGCTCGGCTCCATCGGCATCCCCATCCCCGGCGTGGAGATCGCCATCCGGGACGAACACGGGACCGGTCTGGGCCCCTATGAAGTCGGAAACATCTGCGCCACAGGCCCCAACATCATGCAGGGGTACTGGCAGGACCCGGAAGAGACCGCCAGGACGCTCAAGACCTGGGGCCTGGTCACCGGCGACATCGGCCACCGTGACGATGAGGGGTTCATCTTCCTCACGGGCAGGAAGAAGGAGATGCTCAAGATAGGGGGCGAGCGCGTATCCCCCAAGGAGATCGAGGATGCCATCATAGAATCGGGCATGGTCCACGAGGCTGCGGTGGTGGGCAGGCCCGACGAGATGCTCTCGGAGGTCCCGGTGGCATACATCGTGCCCATGGACGACCGTTCCTTCGACAGGGAAGCCCTTGCGCGGTACATCTGTGAACGGCTGTCCAGCCACAAGAACCCGAGAGAATGGTTCATCCGGAAGGCGCTTCCCAAGAAGCCGTCCGGCAAGATCGACAAGGAGGCGCTCAAGAATGAATTACTGCACGAAATGTGTTCTGCCTGAGACCTTTCCCGGGATATCCTTCGACGACGCGGGAACCTGCAACTACTGCAGAAACATCCCGCTGCCCACCGACGAGGAGAAAAAGGCCCACCTGAAGAGATTCGAAGCCCTCATCAACGAAAAAAGAGGCACTCACGCCTATGATGTGCTGCTGGCCTTCAGCGGCGGCAAGGATTCCAGCTACACCCTCATGATGCTGGCGCAGACCTACCACCTCAAGGTTCTGGCACTCACCTTCGACAACGGCTTCGTCTCCGATCAGGCCAAGATCAACATCCTGAAGATGACCGACACGCTCGGTGCCACCAGCCTCTTCATCAGGCCGCCGTTCGGTCTGATGACACGGGTTTTCGGCCTGGCGGCACGCCGGAACGTCTACAGCCCCAAGACCCTCGACAGGGCGAGCTCCATCTGCACCACGTGCATCGGCATGGTCAAGGCCATGATACTGCGGACAGCCCTGGGCTACAACATCCCGCTGGTGGCCTACGGGTGGTCCCC
>JAJFUP010000196.1 GCA_021372395.1 Deltaproteobacteria bacterium | reverse complement strand
CTTGAGGTAGTGGCTCTCGGGGAAGGGGAGCGCCACGGGGTGGTCGGATGCCTGGCTCAGGTACCTGACGATCTGGCCGTCGCGCCTCGCATCGAGGGCAGCGTCCGCGACGATCTTCTGGAACAGCTCCGGTGTGATGTGGCCCGAGCAGGAGAAGGTGAAGAGCGTACCGCCCGGCTTCAGGAGCTTGATCGCCAGCAGGTTGATGTCCTTGTAGCCGCGGCTCGCCCCGGGCACCTGCTTGGCCGAGGCCGCGAACTTCGGCGGGTCGAGGATGATGAGGTCGAACTGCCTGCCCGCGTCGCGCTGGCCGCGCAGCACCCGGAACACGTCTTCCTCGAGGGTCAGGAAGTTGGCGTCCATGCCGTTGAGTTCGGCGTTTTTCATGCCCATGGCCAGGGCCTCGGGCGAGGTTTCGATGTTGGTCACCTGTGCAGCGCCGGCCTTGATGGACCATAGCCCGAACCCGCCGGTGTACGAGAAGCAGTTGAGGACCTCGGCCCCCATTGAGAACTCTGCGACGGCTTGCCTGTTTTCTCGCTGGTCCAGGTAGAACCCGGTCTTGTGGCCGTGACGGATATCCACCAGGAAGCGCAGGCCATGCTCCGAGATCTCGATGAGCTCGGGCGGGGCCTCCCCCCAGAGGGCTCCGGTTCTCGGCTCGAGCCCCTCCATGGTGCGGGTGTCCGCATCAGAGCGCTCAAAGATGCCCTTTACGCCGGGAATGTTTGCCAGATGCCCCACGATCTCGTCCTTCCAGTATTCCGCGCCGGACGAGAGAAACTGGCAGACAAGGTAATCTGCGTAGCGGTCTACGATGAGGCCCGGCAGGCCGTCAGATTCCGCATGGACGTATCGGCAGGCGTTGAGCTCCCCGCCTGCGAGCAGGGCATCCCTCCCATGAATTGCCCGGTCCAGCCGTGCCTGGAAAAATCCGGGGTCGGTGGCTTCACCCGGCAGAAACGACCAGGTGCGCACCCTGATCTGTGAGTGGGGAGACCAGGCTCCTTTGGCGAGCCAGGTGCCGTCGGAGGCCGTAACATCCACGGCCTGTCCGTTTTCAGGGAAGCCCTTCACCTCGGCGATGGCACCGGAGAAGACCCAGGGGTGGCGTCTTTTCAGTGACTCGTCGCGGCCGGGCTTGAGGATCACGGTACCGGTGGTTTCAGAATGCTGCGGTTTTTCATTCATAACCGTATACAATAGCACCCGGGGTCTGGAATGGGAAGGCCGGAAAAGGAAGGTACGCGAAAGGAACCGGAGCTGCTCACGATCCGTTGCAGGTTTCTCCCGATATCCTGCACACCTCGTCGGTGTACTCGATCTCCACGGTGGAGTGGTCCATGCCGTGGGAGTGCATCAGGTCGTGAATCAGGCCCTTGATCATGAGGATGTCGTCCTTGGTGGCATCGTCGTCCACCACCACGTGGGTGGTGAGCACGTGGTGGATACCGTCCATGGACCACACGTGCGTGTGGTGCGTGCCGATGACGTGGTCCATCGAGCGCAGGCTGCTCTCGATGGACTCGATGTCTACCCCCTCGGGTACGGCCTGCATGAAGATGCCGAAGGTCTTTCCCAGGTTCTTCAGGACATTGAAGAGCACGTAGAGGGTGATCAGGCAGGAGAGGAACGGGTCGAGGATGGGGATGTCCCGAAACAGAAGGATGATGCTGATGGCCAGCACCGCGGCCCAGCCCAGCAAGTCTTCCAGGAGGTGCCAGGCAACCATCTGCGCATTCACCCCGCTGCTGCCCTTGAGCCTGAACACCGCTGCCCCGTTTACCGCAATCCCGATGATGGCGAAGACGATCATGCCGGGTGCATAGGGCTGCTGGGGGTGGATAAGCCGCGGCACCGCCTGGAAGAGGATGAAGAGTGAGCCGATGACCAGGACGCTTGCGCTGATGACGGCGCCGAGCGTGGAAAACCTCCGGTATCCGTATGAATAGAGCTGGTCCCCTTTTTTCAGAGACAGGCGCTCAAGAAACCAGGCAGACCCCAGCGCAAAACTGTCCCCCAGGTCGTGGATTGCATCGGCCATGATGGCAAGGCTGTTCGTCCAAAGCCCGCCGAAGATCTCCAGGACGGTGAAACCGAGGTTCAGGAAGAATGCGAGCTTGATGCTGCCCAGTTCCCCGTGATGGTGATCATGTGACATGGTTTCTTTCGCCCCCCGCGCCCTGCCGGTCCTTGACAGGCAGCCTCTCCAGGGGAAGGATATCCCTGTTTTTTCCTTCCCTACACCATTTCCGATGAATGGTGAAGCAGGGAACTGGAAGCGGGCCGATCCTCCTGCCGGCTGGCTGGAGTGTCCATTTATCCTTGACAAGACAGGCTGTTGGATGGTGTGTCAATGGGCAGGGGGGCTGTCATCGATGGAACAGGCAACGTACGAGCGGATGAAGAGGTTCTTTTCCCCGGGCCATATCGCAGTGGTGGGCGCTTCCACCAGGAACCAGTGGTTTTCCAACATCGTCAAATACGCAGACCGGGCAGGTTTCCCGGGCAGTTTCTACCCGATCAACCCCAATGCGGAAGAGGTGGCCGGTATCAGAGCATACCCCTCCATCAGAGACCTCCCCCCGGACACTGTCGACTTTGCCGTGGTCATGGTGAAGAGCGCCCTGGTGCAGGGTGTGATCGAAGAGCTGGAGGAAAAAGGCATCAGGAACGTGCTGCTCATCTCCTCGGGTTTCGCCGAGATGGGTGGCGAGGGCGCCGCAAGGCAGGACCGGCTCACGCGCTTCTGCAGGGAGAACGACATCCTGCTCATGGGCCCCAACTGCCTCGGGTTCATCAACCTTGCCGCAAACGTGAGCACCTTTTCGGGCGGTTCCGTGGAGGGCGAGCTGCTGGCCGGCAATATTGCCGTGATCGGGCAGAGCGGTGCCACAACCGAGATGATCGCCACCAAGCTCCTCAAGAAATCCCTGGGGATCTCCCTGTTCGCCACCACCGGAAACGAGGCCCTGCTCACGAGCGAAGACATCATGGAGTACCTCGTGCACGACGGCAAGACCCGCGTGATAACGGGTTTCATGGAGGGCTTTCGGGACATCTCCCGCATGAAGGAGATCGCGCTCGAAGCAGCGAAGAGACAGATCCCCATCATACTCATCAAGGTGGGCCGTTCGGAAAAGGCCAAGCAGGCCGCCCGCTCCCACACCGGGGCGCTCGCGGGCAACGATTCGGTGATGGAGGGGTTCTTCCGTCAGTACGGGATTGTCCGCGTCGACACCATAGAAGAGCTCTCCGAGACCGCGGGCATCTTCTCCCGCTGCAGGCTCCCCAAGGGAGGCAGGCTCGGCATATGCACGCTCTCGGGAGGGCTGTGCGGCCTCTATGCGGACCTGTGCGGCCGGTATGGCATCGAGCTGCCCGGGCTCTCCGAAAGGACCGTTGCCGCCCTGAAGGCCGTCCTGCCGGAGTTCGCCCAGCCGGACAACCCCCTGGACGTCACGGGTTCCGGCTTCTGGGGCGGCATGGGAGAGATCCTGAAGATCCTGCTGGAAGACGAGAACATCGACATCGTCGCGCCGCTGTCCTTTGTGCCTGCGAGCGCCGACGACAGCATGCCCATGCTGTTCAACCAGACCTTCCTGCCCATGGCCGCCGGGAGCCCGAAGCCCGTCATACCGCTGTGCTTCCGGGAGATGACCGAGTTTGCCAGGAAGTACTACCACGAGCACGGCGTGTACTTCATCGAGCACCCGGAGGACTCCTTCAAGGCCATCGCGCACCTGATCGGGTATGCGGAGTTTCAGCGGGGATTCTCCGGCAGGTAACCGGAATGAGCGCCAGACGGACGTCCCTGAACGCACGTTCCAAGGGAAGGGGGCAAACATCGGAGCAGCCGATGCCGCCCATGATGTGCATGGAATTTCACCACATTCCGGGCTGATTTTTATTCCTTCAGGAGAGGGGAAGTGCCTCGATCCGACGGTATTGACGGCACCGCCCCTCTACATGATCGGCTGAATTTACAGAATCACTTGGTCATGACTTTAATCATTTCATCTACTTGTGCTACTGAACCAATGGGGTGGACCTTGAAATACACAAATGGAGTGTACTGTTGTATCTGGTTCATGATTTCCACCTCGGTACCTTCAACAACGGAATATCCTTCATGCTGGCCAACAAACACTCCCCAATCCTTGGTTATGCCTTTTTTTATATCCTGCTTAACCATCTCTATGAGCATATTGAATCCAGCCCCTCGCTCTTTTGGATCCACTGGTGCTCTTGTCCGGTCAAGTTCCCAAAGCAATAGATATCTTCCCATCGCTTTTCCTCCTTTGTTCATTTTTTGTGAATGATCCTGGAAACGAAACTGGTCCTTACAGACTCACCTCCCTTCGAGCGCTTCATATTCCCCTTCTGATTTGAGAGGTTCATCTTGGTGTAATAGAAAATTCAAGGCAGACAATGAATCATTGAAGAGGGCCACTCGATGACATCAACAAGGAATCTATATTCGAAAGGAATGACTTCATAACATTACTTCTGGCGCAGTGAAAATCAATGGGCGTGGAAATTAATTTTGCATGAGCAGATCTGGAGAGAAGCATAGATTTTGTGCCACCCCCATGGTCAGAATTAAAACTGCTCTATGTGTAGATCTCAAACCGGAATCATTGGTTTTCAGACCCCTTAAAACCGTAACGATACCGAAGGAATCTAACGACTAAGCACACTGTCGGCAATGGAGACTGTCGACTTTGATATGGGCCCGATGATTTACCATAAAGGGAGATGAAGATATCGCTGATAACTTCTTGACTCAAGTTCTCTTTCCCAATACAAATTCATGGGCAGAAACATGAAAGAGCATTCATAGCGAATAGAGGAGAGCTGCATGGCCTTCAGGTTGCTCCCGAAGAATACGAATTTTTTCGTCCTGTTCAACAAGCAGACACAGTTTGCTATCGCTGCAGCCGTTCTGTTTGCTCAACAGGCATCCCAAGGCGATTTTGGACTCGAGTCCGTTAAAAAAATGCGTGACATCGAGCACCAAGCGGACGACATTGCCCACGAGATCATGCACTGTCTGAACAAGACCTTCATAACGCCCTTTGACCGTGAGGACATTCAATCTCTTGCATGCTCGATCGATGATGTCATCGACCTGATCTACACCATCACCAACCGCATGAAGGTATACAAGATCGTGGTGATCGATAAATACCTCGTTGAATTCTCAACCATTATCGAGAAATCCGTGCGGGCCTTGGCCGGCGCCATTGAGGGGTTGAGCGATTCGAAGCATCACCAGGCCGTCATTGATCGCTGCATCGAGGTGAATCGCCTCGAGAACATCGGCGATACCATGAGGGACGCCATCTTGGGGGAGTTGTTCGAAACGGCACATGACCCCATCTTCCTCATTAAGTGGAAAGAGATCTACCAGTTTACTGAGGAAGTA
>JAJFUP010000150.1 GCA_021372395.1 Deltaproteobacteria bacterium | reverse complement strand
TTGTTCACGCGGATGCCCTCCACCCGGGAGAAGATCTCCCAGGCCTCCTGTGCCCGATGCTCGTACATGTCTCTCCTTGCCTCCAGGTGCTCATCGTAGCGAGGGTCTCCCATGACCAGCGGGATGGAGTACTGGGGGAGGCTCGTGGAGCAGACCTCGAGCATCTTGGCGTTGAGCAGGCTCTTGATGTATCTCTTGAAGATCAGCTTGTCCTGATTGAAGATTTCGATCCATCCGCATCGGGCGCCCGGCCAGGGGTATTCCTTGGAGATCCCCCTGAGCGCGATGCCGGGGACGTCCGCGATCACCTCGCTCAGGTGGGCGGTGTCGGCGGTCTTGTACACGAGACGGTTGTAGGTCTCGTCGCAGATCATGAACTGCTTGTAGCGCCTGGCGATGTCCACCATCTTTTCGAGCAGCTCCCGGGGATAGACGGCACCGGTGGGGTTGTCCGGGTTGATGAGGAGGATGCCGGAGATGGAGTCGTTGTACCGGATCTTGTTCTCCAGGTCTTTGAGGTCGGGCATCCAGTGGTTGTTCGGGTCGAGCTCGTAGGTGAGGTGCTCGTATCCCGAGTGTGCCGCCTCGGCGGACGAGTGGGTGGAGTAGGCCGGAGAGGGGCCGATCACCCGCGCCTCACGCTTGAGGTAACCGAATAACTTGGCCACGGCATCCCCGAGGCCGTCGAAGAAGATGATATCGTCTTTGGTGACCTGGTATCCGCCGCGTCTGTTCACCATGTCCGCCAGGAACTGTCGTGTTTCCGCAACGCCCTGGGTCGCCACGTACCCATAGGTCTTGTCGTCGGATACCAGCGAGATGATGATGTCCTTGATCCACTGGGGCAGCTGCTCACCCTTGGCTATGGGGTCACCGATGTTCTCCCAGGTGATCTCCACGCCCAACTTCTTGAGGTCGTCGGCCACGGCAACGATCTGCCGGATTTCGTAGGTGAGCTGTTCAGCGCCTTCGTGTACGATGTTCCTTCTCATGACTGTTCTCTCCTGCTGCATATCCCGTGCATGTCGTTTCAGGGATACCGTTGATCGATACATAATCAAAAGATTTGTCAAATGCAAACTGTTTCTTGAGGGAAATCGTTGAGCTGCGGCAGGTTTTCCCTGCATTGAACGAAGCAGGGTTCAGGAGACGGTGCATGAGCGGGAGAGGGGTGCCGTGGGCGCGTCTCCGGGTATCTTGTCGGCCGCAAGATCGGTATCCCAGAGCTCCATCTTGAGGAAGATCTCCACGCAGTCGGGGCAGAGCTGGCTCCCGCTCACGGACTCAATGATCTGGAGCGCTTTGTCCTTGGGCATCCCGTTGCGGTAGGGGCGATTGCTGGTGAGCGCGTGATACGTGTCACCCACCGCGGTAATGCGGGCCCACAACGGGATGGCGAGGCCCTTGAGCCCTTCAGGGTACCCTTTCCCGTCCATGCGTTCGTGGTGATAGAGGACGATGGGAATGATCCTGGCAAGGCTCGGTACAGGGAGGAGGATCTCGGCGCCGATGACGGGATGCCGTTTGATCAGGGCAAACTCTTCTTCGGTGAGCCTGCCCGGTTTCATGAGGACGCTGTCGATCACGCCGATCTTCCCGATGTCGTGGAGCTTGCCGCCCAGACGAATGAGCTCGATCTCTTCGGCGGACACATTCATGTGCATGGCGATCCTGGTGGCGATGTCCGAGACCGCTTCACTGTGGCCCCTCGTGTAGGCGTCCCTGGCCTCCAGTGCGCAGCACAGGCTCGTGATGCTCGCCAGCATAAGCCGCTGCTCGGTGGCGAGCCGCTCTTTCTCTTTCTGCAGAAGCAGGAGCTGGTCGGACAGGAGCTTCTCCACCGTGATGACGAGCTGATCCACGTTGAAGGGTTTCACGAGGTAGCTGTCTGCCCCGAGCTGGAGCATGCGTCTCATGATGGGCCGCTGATCGTTGGCACTCATGACGATAAAGGGGATGGCGGCGAGCACGGCGTCTGCATGCACGGCCTGGCAGAATTCTTCACCGTTCATTTCCGGCATGTCGATGTCGCTCAGGATGAGATCGGGCTTCTCGTTCCTGAGGAGGTCCAGGGCGACCCTGCCGTTTTCCGCCAGCATCACGTGGAAGCCGGCCTCCTTGAGGCCCCTACCCACCAGTGAGCGTACGGATGAGGAATCGTCGACCACCAGGATGAGGCGGCCTCTCTGGAAGGTCGCCTTGTACATGACATTGTGGATGGCTTCCAGAAGAGCTTCTCTCGACTGGTCCTTGTTGATGCAGGCGCAGGCCCCTGCCTGATACCCCCTCCTCATTGCCTCTTCGGTATCCAGCGAGTTCAGGATCACCACCGGAACCTGCTGGGTGTGCTGGTGAGCCTTGAGCCTTTTGCAGAGCTCGATCCCCTCGATCTTCGGGAGATTTGCATCAGCGATCACGAGGTCGAAGTCGTGGGATATGGCAAGATCGAACGCTTGCTCTCCATCATCACAGAGCAAGACCTCCGTGCCGGATCTGCCGAGCTCCTGCGCCAGGATGCTTCGCACTACTGCGCTGGAGTCGGCTATGAGGATACTGATTCCCTTGGGAACGGATGGATTTCTCCTCATGTCCTCATCTCAGTGTGCTGAAGCTCACCATCTTCATGCTTCTCCGGGCTCGCATCGTTCCTGTCACGGTTTTATCCTTGTCTTCAAGTCTCTATCGGTTAAAAGAAAATCCTTCATGAATGGTAATGAATATTATTGCGTTATCCGAACCGAAGTGGATCCTGACGGGTGTGAGGATCTTGCCAATTCATCCTCAAGGCAGGACAGGGAAAACCCGGACCTGTTCATTTTTATCCTCTCACCGATTATCCGAGGAAAACCTTGACCTCGTCGTTTTGGTCATCTCGCCCCCAAAAGGGCGAGATGACCAAAACGACGAGGCACAAATATAGGCTCTCGAGTCAACTGCAAAAGGACCGGACATCATTTCCTCGAAAGAGGGAATGATGTCTTCTCGGGTCTTTCTGAACCCCGCTTTCGCAAGGGTGACGGTTTTTATGAGTTTAGCAAAGAGCTCCCTCGCATAATTTTATCCACGTGCTCAAACGCCGGAGTCGGCCCGGCTCCGGCTACGCGCAGGGCTTACAGGGAAGGTTCTTTGGGAGCTGCGCTCACGAGCGCCTTGAACACGGCATGGAGAAGGGTAGCCAGGGGGATTGCAAAGACCAGGCCCCAGAACCCCCACATGCCTCCGAATCTCAGGATGGACACGATGATGGCCACGGGGTGGATGTTGACGACCTCGGAGAGGAGCAAGGGCGCGATCAGGTTACCGTCCAGCGCGTGCAGGACGGCATAGGCGATGATGATGGAGAGGGTCTGGGCGCCGATGCCCCACTGGAAAAAGGCCAGGAGCACCACCGGGATGAACATGACCGTTGCACCGATGTACGGAACGAGCACTGCCAGCCCGATCAGCAGGGAGATGATCATGGAGTATCGCAGCCCGAGGACGGAAAAGGTGGCATAGGTTATCGCCCACACGAGGATGATCTCGAGGATCTTCCCCCGCAGATAGTTCAGGAACTGCTGGTTCACTTCCTCCCACACCCGGATGGTAAGGGCACGCTCCTCGGGGAGCAGTCCACGGATCCAGTCGAAGATGAGGGTCTTGTCTTTCAGGAAGAAGAAGACAAGGAAGGGGACGAGGATCAGGTAGACCAGGACCATGATCAGACCCCTGAGGGAGGATGCGGAGAGCTTTATGATGAAGCCGCCTCCCGCGTCATTGAACTCCGAACCGAGAAGCGCCATGAAGCGGGAAATTCGTTCCTCGGATACGATGCCGGGGTATTTCTGGGGCAGGAGAAGCATCTCTTCCTTTACCCGTGCTGCCATGGCGGGAAGCTCCTGGAAGAGCTGGGCTATCTGCCGCGAGATGATGGGGAGAAGGATGATCAGCAGGGCAAACAGGAGAGTCAAGAAGAGGATAAATACGATGTACACCCCGGCATTCCGGGGCAGATGCAGGCGTTTCAGCCATTCTACGACCCCGTCCAGCAGGAAGGCGATGAGGATTGCCAGAAAGACAGGCATGAGCATCTGGCCGAAGGCGAGGAAGAGGATGAACGTCACCAGGAGAAGAAAGATGAGGATGATGACCTGGGGATTGGAAAAGTAGCGGTTCACCCATCTGCGGAAGATATGCATCATCGTGTCACTCGGTACCTGCGGGTTGAGCGGTCAACCATTCATTGTCCGGGCTGGAACCGTTCTGCTCGAGATATCGCGACCCGGGGAAAAGGCATGTCCGCATTCCTGTCATAGTGTGATTCTGTATTTCATTCTTGCATGCATATAGCAAAGCATGCCTCACGGAATCAACCGGCAATGTCGACCGTTCAGTAATCACCATGAAGTATGTTCGACATCCGGTAGCTGCAACTTGAGGAGGCGTTGGGGCTGGCAGGAAAAGGGAGGCGGACATTCGGGGGAGGGATCTTTGAGGTATGGAGGGG
>JAJFUP010000127.1 GCA_021372395.1 Deltaproteobacteria bacterium | reverse complement strand
GAAACCCCCATCACCGGCACGGGGACCTGGTCCGCCATGTGGCGCCTTTCCTGGCCCATGCTTCTCATCATGGTCTTCAACTTCCTGGTGGGGTTCACCGACATCTACGTGGCCGGGCTCATCAGTCCTGATGTGCAGGCCGCCATCGGGTATGTCTCGCAGCTCTTTTTCCTGCTCATCATCGTGGGCAATGCAATCAGCATCGGCACGGTGGCTCTCGTGTCCCGGTCCTTCGGTGCCCTGGCCTTTGACAAGGCCGCCGAGTACGTGCAGCAGTCGCTGATCTTCGGCCTCGCGATCTCGATGGTGCTCACGGCCGTGGGCCTCTTCCTTCACGAGCCCATCATAACCATCGCGGGCTTCCCGCCCCAGATCCGCGCCATCGCGGACACGTTCCTGTTCATCTTCTCCTTTGCCCTGGGGCCGAACTACCTCCTGATCATCTCGAACGCGATCTTCCGGGCGAGCGGAGAGGTGAAGAAGCCGCTGCTCACCATGGCCGTCTTCTGCGGCGTCAACATCATACTGGATTTCTCCCTCGTTTTCGGGCTGGGCCCTTTTCCCGTCCTGGGCTACTCCGGCATCGCCTATGCCACGGCGACCGCGGCAACCCTGAGCATGGCCATCAACCTCCTGTTTTTCACCTCCGGCAGGTGGAGGGAGCTGCTGAAGGGGAGATGGGTGCCCAACCACAGGACCATCGCCCTGATCGCCCGTCTCGGCTGGCCTGCCGGCCTGCTCCAGATCGCCTGGAACGCCGGGAGCATCCTGCTGTACCACATCCTGGCGCGCCTCGGGAGCGAGAGCATCGTGGCCCTTGCCTCCATCACCAACGGGCTGAGGATCGAGGCGATCATCTTCATGCCGGCCTTTGCCATGAACATGGCCGCTTCGGTCCTCGTGGGCCAGAACCTCGGGGCGAATGACCCCGGCCGGGCAACCCGCATCGGGTGGAAGATCGCGCTTGTTGCCATGACGATCCTGAGTCTGATCTCCTGCATCGTGTTCGTGTTTGCCGACTTCTTCGCTTCGCTCCTGGCCAGGGACGCACCCGTGCTCGCCGAGACGGCAAGATACCTCCGGGTGAACATGTTTTCCGAGCCGTTCATGGCGCTCAGCCTCGTGCTGGGCGGCGCCCTGCAGGGGGCCGGCGACACCCGGGGAAACATGTGGGTCATCATCTTCTGCATGTGGATCATACGCCTGCCGCTCGCCTATGCCCTGGCCATCCTGCTCGGCCTCGGCGCTCCGGGGGTGTGGGTAGCCATGGTCGTTTCCATGGTGTTTCAGGGCATCCTCATGGCCTTCAGGTTCCACCAGGGCCGCTGGAAGACCATGAAAATAGAGTAGGGAACGGGCACCTGCGACTCCGGAAGGCTTCTATTCAGTAGATCACCATTGACATCAGGGATGCCCACTGTATTATTACTGCAAGTTCTCGACATCCTGTGCCGGGAACCCCTGATATTTGCATCAAAGGGGTGCGGCAAGGCGCTCATCTCTCCGGATCGAAAGGCGTGGTGATCGGGGAGCCGACCCCCCTGAGAGGATGAACCAGGGGAGAGGACCCAGGAAATCTCTGGGCAATGTCAAGACGGAGTCAGCTGAAGTCAAAAAGGAAAACCGTGTAAGAGAGGGAATTTGCCATGATGCATGGATACGGAACAGACAGGGCTTCGGTCAAGGGGATGGGACGGGGCAGGATCATTGCCGCCCTGTGGGTGGTCATGCTGCTGGTTTTCGTCGCGTATGCCACTGCCTCGGCTGCGCCGAAAAACCTGCCGAAAGCGAAGGCCGGGGACTGTGCAGCCTGTCACGGCACGGAAAAGCCCCTGCCCCAGGGCCACCCGGACACGAAGGCCATGAACTACGACGGGTGCAAGGCCTGCCACCCCAAGGGGGGCGAAAAAACTCTGGCGGGCAAACTTCCCCTGAGCCATCAGCACCAGCTGGCCGGGGTGAACTGCGAGAAGTGCCACGGCAAGACAAAGACCCCCGAGAACGTCAAGATGAAGGTGTGCGTGGACTGCCACGGCAGCCCGGACAAGCTCGCGGAGAAGACCGCGCAGGTGAAGCCCGCGAATCCGCACAACTCGCCCCATTACGGTCCGTCGGCCGACTGCACCCTGTGCCATCACCAGCACAAGAAGTCGGAGGATTACTGCGCCCAGTGCCACCAGTTCAACTTCAAGCTGCCATAAGGGCGCAACCGGGTGGGTGAGAGAGGCGGCCGGAGGGGATTCACCACGGGTATCTGCGGCCCTGTTTCAGGAACGCATCCACGGCATCGTAGAGGGGCCGGCTCAGGTGCAGCGTCTGCCCGGACCGGGCAGGCAGGATGCCCTGCGCATAGAGGTGCTCCAGGGCCAGCCCGGTGATGAGCTTGTTGTGATCCCAGGGACCGAGATCGTCCCGGAATGCCTGCCTGAGGAGGTCCGTCAGGCAGGCAACAAACGCTTCCGACCCGGGCGCCTTGGTCTCCACCTCGATCTCGTGGTGAAGGACCTGGCACCCGTGGATATCGTAGCAGACCGTATCGAGGGCGAGTTCCGCGATGATGCCCGTTTCCGGACTGCCGACCCATGAGGCGTCCAGCACGCGGCGCTGCGTCGTGCGCTCCTGGATGGGAACGAGGCCGATGCAGGAAAGGCATTCCTGGGGGTCGTCTTGTCCGGGGGGTACGTCCCCCGCAGGCAGGCAACAGAGCTCCAGGGAGCGCACGATCCGGTCCGGGCACTCCCCGGACCAGGCGAATTCGACCTCTTCCCGCAGAAAAGCGCCGGATGCTTCCCTGTGCTCCCCCTGTTTGATGCAGACGATCGTGGGGGAAGGTTCCAAGAATTCCCCGCAGCAGTCCCGGGTCCTGAGCGCGACCCCCCGGCCGGACAGGGTCCGTGTAGGGGTGTCGTAGTAGGTGTCGCGAAGAAGCAGGGTGCGCCTGTCCGTCAGGGAGCACGCGCCGATCGTTCCGGAAGATGCGATCTTTTCCTTGACGATCCCGGGCTCATCCGCCAGGATGATGAGCTTTGTCTCGATCTCGACAGCCATGGTGACGATAGTTGCACGAATCTTTTGCCGGTGCAACGGGTGCGATCCGGGTCAAGGGCGCCTTCTCCCTTCTGGACAGGCGGATGCTTTCCCATTACTATATCTGAGGGTGGCACGTCAGGGGAACGCTTGAGGCCGTTCCCTTTGCGTGTTTCTCTGAGGGGGGAGCCATGGTCGAGAAGGTCATCATCATGGGTGCGGCAGGGCGTGATTTCCACAACTTCAACGTCTACTTCAAGGACAACCGGCGCTATCTGGTGGTGGCGTTCACCGCTGCGCAGATCCCGGACATCGAACAGCGGTCGTATCCGAAAGAGCTTGCGGGAGGCCTCTATCCCGAGGGCATCCCCATCTACCCCGAGGCCATGCTGGCAGAGCTCATCCGGACGCACCAGGTGGATCTGGTGGCCTTTTCCTACAGCGATGTCCCGCACATAGAGCTCATGCACAAGGCATCCATCGCCATGGCGTGCGGGGCGGACTTCATCATGATCGGCGCCACGTACACCATGCTGAAGTCGGCCAGGCCCGTTGTCGCTGTCTGTGCCGTGCGGACCGGGTGCGGCAAGTCTCAGACTACACGCCAGGTGTGCACGATCCTGAAGGGGCTCGGCAAGAAGGTGGTGGTCGTCCGGCACCCCATGCCCTACGGCGACCTTCTCGTCCAGGAGGTGCAGCGTTTCTCCTCCTACGAGGATTTCGAGACCCACCGGTGCACCATCGAGGAGCGCGAGGAGTACGAGCCCATCGTGGACATGGGCATCGTGGTGTACGCCGGGGTGGACTATGCAAAGATCCTCGGGCAGGCCGAGGCGGAGGCGGATATCATCGTCTGGGACGGAGGAAACAACGACACGCCCTTCTATAAGCCCGACATCCACATCGTGCTCTTCGACCCTCACCGGGCAGGGCACGAACTGCTCTACTACCCGGGCGAGACCAACATGCGCATGGCGAATATCGCCATCATCAACAAGGTGGACACCGCCGAGCCGGCCCAGGTCGAGCTGGTCCGCCGCAACATCGAGGCCCACAATCAGCAGGCCGGCATCATCCTTGCCGAGTCTCCCGTGATCGTGAGCGAGCCCGAGCGGATACGCGGCAGGCGTGTCCTGGTGGTGGAAGACGGACCCACGCTCACCCATGGCGGCATGTCCTACGGGGCGGGCTTCATAGCCGCCCGGACCTTCGGCGCCTCCGAGATAGTAGACCCCAGGCCCTATGCGGTGGGGTCCATCCGCGAGACCTACCGCACCTATCCCCACATCGGCGCGCTGCTGCCGGCCATGGGCTACAGCACCGAGCAGATCTCCGACCTCAAGGAGACCATCAACGCCGCCTTGTGCGACCTCGTGCTCTTTGCCACGCCCATCCAGCTCACCAGGATCGTGTCGATCGACAAGCCAGCCATACGGGTCCGCTACGAGTACCAGGACCATGGGGAGCCCAGGCTCGGGGAGGTCCTGCGCCTGGAGCTCGCAAGGCAGCACCTCCTCTAGCCGATGGGTACGACAGGGGAGGCAATGGAGGGCGGGCGCAGAGAGATCCTGCTCGTGGCGCTGGGCGGAAATGCGCTCATAAGGAAGGGCGAGATCGGCACCATTGACGAGCAGTTTGCGAACCTCCAAGTCCCCATCAGCCAGATCGCACGTCTCAGCAGGTACTACCGGATCATCATCACCCATGGGAACGGCCCGCAGGTAGGCAACCTCCTCCTCCAGCAGGAGTGCTGCGACGAGGTGCCCAGGATGCCCCTCGAGATCCTCGTGGCCCAGACCCAGGGCGCCATCGGGTACATGATCGAGTCCACCCTGGACAGCGAGCTTATGCGCCAGGGCATCGCCGTCAACAAGCCCCTGGTGAGTCTCATCAGCTACGTGGTGGTGGACGAGAAGAGCCCTGGCTTCCTGCGCCGCACCAAGCCCATAGGCCCGGTCTTTTCCGAGGAAAGGGCCTTGAAGCTCGGCTATCCCACCAGGAAGACCGAGAAGGGATACCGCCGGGTCGTGGCATCCCCCGAGCCCGTCACCATCGTGGAGAAGAACGAGATCAAAAAGCTCATTGACATGGATTTCATCGTCATCTGCTGCGGCGGGGGAGGCATACCGGTGGTGCGCGAAGGCAGGTCGTTCGCCGGAGTCGATGCCGTGATAGACAAGGACCTCGCAAGCGCCAGGCTCGCCTCCGAGGTGGGCGTCGATGTCTTCATCATCGCAACCGATGTGGAGGGCGCCGCGCTTTCCTATGGCAGGCCGGACCAGCGCTTCCTGCGAAAGCTAACGGCCGGGCAGGCGGAAAGGTACAGGGATGAGGGGCACTTCCCTGAGGGATCCATGCTTCCCAAGATCCGGGCAGCCGTCTCGTTCCTCTCCTCCGGCGGCAAGAGGGCCGCCATCACCTCCACCTCTGCCATCGAGGATGCCGTGGCAGGACGAGCCGGAACCGAGATCACGCTGGAATAGAAACGGGCCACGACCATTTGGGTATCCTCAAGCTGAGGCATGGGGCACTGTTCAAAAGATCCGCCGGAGTCGCCTACGAGGACCGCATCCTCAGGCCCCGCTCCACCGTGACCACGAAGTCCTGGACATTGGTGAGGATGGACCGGGCCGTGAGCGAGCCCCGGTTGGCCAGCTTGTTCACCGCGAATTCCGACATGTCCACGGTGTAGAAATAGACCGGCCGCACCAGGCCGTCGTCCATGACCCGGTAGGACGGGGTCATGTTGCCCGTGGCGATGGCGTGGAGCTGGGTGGCCATGGCGATGATGGTGGTGGCCTTGCGGGTGATGGCACGCATGCGGTCCTGGGCCGCATAGACATCGGGGATGACCTCTGGCAGCGGGCCGTCGTCGCGGATGGAACCGGCGAGCACGAAGGGGATGCCTCTCTTGATCACCGAGCGCATGACGCCGTCGTGAATGGTGCCCCGGTCGATGGCCTGTGCGAGAGACCCAACCTTTCGGATCGCGTTGATGGCATCCAGGTGGTTGTAGTGTCCTAAAGGGACGGTGCGCTTGGAGTAGATGTCCTGGCCGAGGCCCGTGGAGAACAGCGAGGCCTCCACGTCGTGGGTGGCGAGCGCATTGCCCGCGAGCAGGGCGTGGGCATAGCCTCTGTTCACCAGCTCGGCGAAGGCCTGGCGGGCATCGCGATCGAACACCACCGCCGGGCCCAGGACCCAGCATATGAAGCCCTGTTCCCGCTCGAACTCGAGCAGCTCGTAGAGCTCGTCGTAATCGATGGAAAAGGAGGTCTCTCTCGTGATGCGGCTCCTGAAGGCGAACTTCTCGGACGCCCGGTCCATGAACTCGAAGGCCAGAGTGTGGACGAAGATGCCGTCTTCCCCGTTCTCCTGCCTCCCGCATGCCACCCTGTCTCCTGCCTCGATGTTGCGGGATTCCCTCACCTGGAGCGTCCCGTTGTCTGTCAGGACGACCACGCAGTCCATCCGGGATTCCCTCGGGAGCTTCCAGACTCCCTTTCCCAGGTGAAAGTACTCGGGATAGATCGAGGTTGCATGGTAGTTCTCAGGGGCCACCCCCGCCTTTTCCGCCCGGACGAATCTCGCAGGCGGCGCTCCCGTGAAGGGGGGGGCGTTCAGGTCCGGGTGCCGATACACGGGAAGGTTGAAGGACATAGCTTACCTCCTGACATGAATGCAGCGTATCGTGATGTGCCGACTTCCTTGTAGTCTAGATAATAGGGCGGATACCGGTCAAAGGCAAATGCAGGCTGAGGTCGGGGATGATCTTCAGTCGACCGCAAAGATCTTTCTGATGAAGATTGAAACTCCGATCAGGATACACCCGGCAATGAACACACTCAACATGATACCGTCCTCTCAATCGATGCCGGCTGGAGTTGGAGGCCGGCGTGAATAGTGTAAGCCTTGACTTACAGGGTAATGGAACCATCTATAAAAAACTCAAGAAAGCGAAACCTTCCCGGAGCAGATCGAGCTGTCTGTTGCGAAGCCTCATCAGCAAGTGCGCGTATCTCATAGAGGAATCTGTGGCGGAATGCAAGCCCTGATATCGATGGGCAGGCACCTTTTTACAGGTGGATCTCGACGATGTCGCCGTCCTGCATCACGTAGTCGCGCTGGACCATCTGTCCGTCATGGACCGTCCTGCCCCAGATCCTCGCGAACTTGAGCTTCTGGAGGAAATCCTTGTGTATCCTTCCGGCGAGTTCCTCCAGCGTGCTGTCCCTCGGAATGACGAAGGGCTCGTCCAGGTCGGGCTCCCTTCCGGGGTTTTTGGCGTACACCCGGATGATGCCGGACAGGTCGTAGATCTTCCGGAGGAAAGTGTCGAGGTTCTTCCCGTTCAGGATGGACAGAGGGACGGCCGGCAGACAAAGCTCGGTAAGCTCGAGAAAGCTCTGAAAGTCATCCTCCTGTTCGGTACGGTCTACCTTGTTCACGGCGATGATGACCTTCTTGGAGAACACGGGTCTCTTCGTCGTGTCGGGCACCGGGAAGCCCTCGGGAAAGATCCGGAACGATGCCAGGAGGGAGAGGATGTCCTCGTGCTGCGCTATGAGGTCGGCCGTGATGTCCAGCAGGATGACCGTGATGTCTGCCCTGCGCACCAGATCGACCATGAGGGGGTCCACGTAACCCGTGGTCATGGGCGGCGTGTCCACGAGCTGGAACTGGACATTTTCGAAGGGAGCCATGCCCGGGGTGGGCTTGTGCGTGGTGTGAGGGAATGGGGCGATCTCCGGTTGGGCATTGGTCAGTGCCGTGATCAGGGAGGATTTGCCCGAGTTGGGCGGGCCGATCACGATTACCTGGGCGGCGCCCTCCCTGTCGATGGAAAACATGTTCTTCTGCTTGGCAGCCCCTGTTTTCTTCTGGGCCTCCTCCTTGTGCCTGGAGATCCTGCGCTTGATGTCCGCCTGCATCTTGTCCGTCCCCTTGTGCTTGGGGATGATCGCGAACATCTCCTCCAGGGCCGCGATCTTCTCCTCAACGGTCCTGGCTTCCCGGTAGCGTCTCTCCGCTTCCAGGTAGGTGGGCGGCAGATTGGCAGGCATAGGCTTCCCGTCCTGTAGATTGAATGCGTTACCGCTTCGTTTGAGGCCTCCACATGGTACAACAAAACCCGGACGGAATTCAATTCATGAGCACCGGGTTATCTCCGGGCTTTCGGGGCACAAAATTGTCTCAGAAATTGGGGGTCAGGCCTCAACATTTGACAAACCGGGGTTGAATTTGTCAAAAGTTGAGGCCTGACCCCCCTCTGTACTAGATGGCGTCCTTCCCGGTCTCGCCGGTCCTCACGCGGATGACCTCTTCCACGGGCAGCACGAAGATCTTTCCGTCGCCGATCTTGCCGGTCCTGGCCGATTCGACGATCTTCTGCACCACGAGATCCACCATGGACTGGTCCACCACGATCTCGATCTTGATCTTCGGGATGAGGTCCACCATGTATTCGGCTCCCCGGTAGATCTCTTTGTGGCCTTTCTGGCGGCCGTACCCCTTGACCTCGGAGATGGTCATGCCCTGTATGCCGATAGCGCTCAAGGCCTGCTTCACCTCATCGAGCTTGAAGGGTTTGATGATCGCCTCGATCTTTCTCATCTGTGCCTCCCTCATGAAAAGTTATGACCCGTAGGCAGTTTCGCTGTGTTCGCCGAGGTCCAGCCCCTGATTCTCGGTGTCGTCGGAGATTCTCAGGCCAAGCAGGGAATCCACGATCTTCAGCAGCACCCAGCTCGCGCAGAACACATATGCCCCGACCGCCACGACACCGACGAGCTGTGACAGGATGAGAGAGGTATTTCCTGCAAGAAGGCCGTTCGCACCGGACGGGTTGATCGCCCTGGATGCAAAGACCCCCAGGAGGAGGGTTCCGCAGATACCGCTCACACCGTGAATGCCCACCACGTCGAGACTGTCATCATATCCGAGTCGCGATTTGTATGCAACGGCCGTGTAGCACGCCAATCCCGCTATCACCCCGATGATGACCGCTGCATTGGGGCTTACGAAACCCGAGGCAGGGGTGATGGTGGCGAGCCCGGCCACGGCACCGGAAGCTGCGCCGAGCGTTGTAGGCTTGCCCCGGTGAATCCATTCAATTGCCAGCCACGTGGCCATACCCGCCATTCCCCCGAGGTGTGTGGCTGCAAAGGCGCTTCCTGCAATATCATCGGCGGCCAGCGCACTCCCGCCATTGAACCCGAACCACCCGAACCAGAGCAGCCCGGTTCCCAGGAGTGTCATGGGGAGGTTATGCGGAACGAAGTTTTCATTGCCATACCCTTTCCTCGGACTCACGACCAAGGTGGCTGCCAGGGCTGCTGCCCCGCAGGAAAGGTGCACCACCAGACCGCCTGCAAAGTCCTGTACACCGAGATTCCTGAGCCATCCGCCACTCGCCCATACCCAGTGACAGACAGGATTGTATACGATGATGGCCCAGGCGAGGCTGAATACGAGGAAGGGACCGAACCGCATCCGCTCGGCAAACGCCCCGGTGATGAGCGCCGGGGTGATGACTGCAAACATGCACTGAAACATCGCGAACACGAGATGAGGGATGGTGGGGCCGTAGACGGGACTTGGGGCAGCCCCGACGCCGGAAAGTCCGAGCCAGGAAAGGTCTCCGATGATGCCTGAGACATCCGTTCCAAACGACATGCTGTAGCCCAGGTACACCCACTCAAGGCTGATGAGCGCAATCATTACGAAGCTCTGCATGATGGTGCCAAGAACGTTCTTCGTGCGGACCATGCCTGCATAGAAGATGGCGAGTCCAGGGGTCATGAGCATGACCAACGCTGCACATATCAGGATAAAGGCCGTATCGGCCCTGTCGATAGGGATCATGGCATTGCCTCCTCATCGTGGATTCATACTCGTCATGCCTCAGCAAGGGCGATGCCAGGGGTGTCATTCCCTTGATTTTGCACACATTACCGGCGCCAAGCCCCGGGGCCGCGATTTTTGTCCGCCTGAAGGCAGGCCTGGAAAGCCTGACACGGCACGATACCGTGTACTTTCTTCTGAAAAGATACATTGTTGTACCACCGAGTGTTGATGTTCCGGCCTGCCAGAGCACATCGGCAGGACAATGGTCGGCCCGGTGCCGCCGTGGTTTGCACGGTATCCTGTCTGAAAACATGACAAGAAGCTCCCTTGGAGACGACCTGGCACTGTTCTGGCAACCATGGAGCGCATCACGGAAAAGCTCTGCAGGGATGGAAAGCCATGTGCGGAATCGTAGGGATCTACCATCCGGGGTATCTCCTTCCTTTGGGGGTAGGGGTTCTCGGGAGGATGCTGTCGAGCATGTGCCACCGGGGACCGGACGACCAGGGTGTCTACCAGGACACGAATGTGATCCTCGGCCACCGGAGACTCTCCATCATCGACCTCGCATCCGGGGCCCAGCCCATGGCCGACGAGCGCAACAGGATCTGGGTCTGCGCCAACGGCGAGGTGTTCAATTACCGGGAGCTCAAGGCCGACCTGGCAGGGCGCGGCCACACATTCCGGACCACCTGCGACATCGAGGTGATCCCGCACCTCTACGAGGAGTACGGGTTCGAGCTCTTCGAACACATGGAGGGGCAGTTCGCCTTCGCCCTCTGGGACCGCCCGAACCGGACGCTGGTGCTCGCCAGGGACAGGTTCGGCATTGCGCCGCTCTTTTACAGCCGGCATGAAGGCGGCCTCGTGTTCTCCTCGGAGATCAAGGCCATGCTCCCGCTTTTAGGCCCGCTCGAGATCTCGCCTTCCGGCCTTGCCCAGGTGTTCACCTTCTGGAACTCCGTGGCACCACGAACGGTCTTTGCCGGCATCGAGCAGCTCAGGCCCGGCGAGTGCATGGTCGTCCGGGACGGGGAAGCGAGGTCGTTCATCTACTGGGACGTGACCTTTCCGGCACAGGGGGAGCACGACATCCGTGACGAGGCACAGGCAGTAGCAGGCATCCGGGAGATCCTCGACGAGTCGGCATCCGTACGGCTCAGGGCCGATGTGCCCGTGGGCGCATACCTGAGCGGCGGACTCGACTCGAGCATCATCTCCGCCCTGGTGAAGAGATACTCTCCGGGCATGGAGACCTTCTCGGTGAGCTTTGCGGACCCGGCCTATGACGAGTCCTCCTTCCAGGAATCCATGGGAAAAAGGCTCGGCACGCACCACCATGTGAAGAGGATCACGTACGAAGACATCGGGGACATCTTCAGCCGGGTGGTCTGGCACACCGAGACCCCTGTGCTCAGGTCCGCTCCTGCCCCCATGTTCCACCTCTCGCAGCTCGCCCGCGCCGGCGGCATCAAGGTTGTGCTGACGGGAGAGGGAGCAGACGAGCTCTTCGGGGGGTACGACATCTTCAAGGAGGCGCTCATCAGGCGCTTCTGGTCGAGGTGCCCTTCGTCGAGGATCAGGCCGCTGCTCCTCCACGAGCTCTACCCCCACGCGCCGGTCCAGCTGAAGCGCTCGGGGGGCATGCTCGCCTCCTTCTACCGGGAAGACCTGCTTGCCACGGATCACTTCGGGTACTCCCACCTGCCCACCTGGAGGAACACCGCCTCCATCCGGAATTTCTTCACGGACGCATTCCAGGAGGCCATCGGCGAATACGACCCTGTAGAGGAGCTCTCGGGCCTCATGCCCCAGGAGTTCGGCTCCTGGCATCCCCTCAACCAGGCACAGTACCTGGAGATCAAGCTCCTGCTGGCCGGGTACCTGCTCTGCTCCCAGGGCGAGCGCATGACCATGGCCCACGGCGTGGAAGGCCGCTACCCGTTCCTCCACCACGGGCTCGCGGAGTTTGCCTCGCGCCTGAGCCCGGGACTCAAGCTCAGGGGCCTGCGCGAGAAGTATGTCTTGAAGAAGGCCTTCGCCCCCGAGCTGCCGCCGGAGATCTTTTCCCGCACCAAGCGGCCCTACGGGGCGCCCAACAAGGAGGCGTTCTTCAGAAACGGTGTCTTGAGCCATTCCGTGGCCTCCTGCCTCGAGAAGGACGATCTGGTTTCAAGGGGCATCTTCGACCACAACCGCGTGGAGATGCTCATCGCCAAATGTGCGCGTACGGACAGCCCAGGGTTCCGGGACAACAGCGCACTCCTCGGCGTGCTCTCCACCCAGATCCTTCTCCATGACTTCTCCTGAAATCCGGGGGGTCAGGCCTCAACATTTGACAAATTCGACCCTGTTTTGACAAATGTTGAGGTCTGACCCCTTTATGAATTCAACAGGCGGCCGAATTCTGGTAGGCTGTTTTTGTTGATTTCTTGCACCGGGCGTCATACCCGAAACTTTTTGAGGAGGTGTCTATGGTCATCGATTGTCATTACCACCTGGAGGAGAGGGTCTTCGGCGTCGAGGAGTTGCTCTGCGAGATGGACAGGAGCGGGATTCATCGGACTGCCCTCATGGCGAGCATGATCGCGCCGTTCGCAGAGCCCCCGAAGTTCCTCATCACGGCGCTGCAGCTCCTTCTGGAGACCAGGGCGCTGCGGGGTGTCGGCAAGGCCTTCATCTCCAACTTCACGGATAAGGGCGAAGTCAAGATCCTGGGCAAGCCGTACCTGATCGTGACCGACCCGGACAACGAAAAGGTCTTCGATGTTGTCGGAAAACACCCGGAGCGCTTCCTCGGCTGGATCTTCGTGAACCCGAGGGGAAAGAAAGACCAGGTGGCCGAGTTCGAAAAATTCAAGGACCGGCCGGGCTTCATCGGGGTCAAGGCCCACCCGTACTGGCATCACTTCACCCCGGTCGAGCTCACCCCTGTGGCTCAGAAGCTCTCGGAGATCGGCAAGCCCCTGCTCATCCATGCAGGCTTCGGGGCCGAGGGTGATTTCGAGGCACTGCTCCGCAATGTCCCGGACCTCAAGCTTATCCTGGCGCACGCCGGCTTCCCCGGGTACCACGACACCTGGAAGAGGATCCGCGCCCTGAAGAACGTGCATCTCGACATCTCCCAGACGAGCTACACGAGCGAAAGGGCTGTCCGGGGCGCTGCGGACTGCCTCGGCATCGACCGCCTCATGTTCGGGACCGACGGTCCGTACGGCTTCCACGGGCCTGACCACCGGTACGACTACGGGTTCATCAAGCGCAGGACCGCGCGGATGTTCCCGGACAGCGTCGTCCAGGCAAGGCTCCTGGGGGGCAATTTCGTTGATCTCGCGGGGCTGAACTAGGCCGCATCGGCTTTGCCGAGGTGCCACGGGGGATCATGAAATCTCTCCGGGCACTCGAACGGCTTCCTGGGGCAAAAAAGGGGGTCGGTCACCGTGGATTGTTCTGCCCCTGATCTCAGCGCTCTCCCTGCTTTTGCGCACGAGTCATGCACCTATTATTCATGAAGTGAATGGAATCGAGGCAAGCATGCCCTTTTCGCATTTGACATCCCGATCCCTGATCCACTAGTGCTAAGGGCCTCCAGTGAGCCGATTCAGCGGTCCTGCTGGCGAGACCCACGGCAGAGGTGGCGCCTGTACGATGCATACGAAATCTCCGACATACTTTGACAATGCCGCGAGCACCTGGCCCAAGCCGCCCGAGGTCGGCCGGGCCATAGGGCATGTCCTCCTCGAGGTGGGGGCGAATCCGGGCCGTTCGGGCCACAATCTCTCCATCTCGGCCGCACGGGTCATCTTCGAGGCGCGCGAGGCAGTGGCCTCGCTCTTTCACATTGAGGACACGCTGCGGGTGGTTTTCACGAAGAACGCCACCGAGTCCCTCAACATCGTCATCGCCGGCCTGCTCAAGCCCGGAGACCACGTGGTCACCTCCAGCATGGAGCACAACTCCGTGATGAGGCCTCTCCGTGCGGCACAGGCACGGGGCGTCGATCTC
>JAJFUP010000121.1 GCA_021372395.1 Deltaproteobacteria bacterium | reverse complement strand
CAGCCTGCCACGGGCGGCAAGGCGCAGTACTCCTTTATCACCACGAAATATGGCAGAGAGAACAACATCATGAGCGCCACATGGACCAACGATATCGGCAGACGGTTCTCGAGCGTGACCATAATGGGCCAGAAGCAGGGCGATGAGGACACGGAGGCCGGAGGCCACAATGTCCAGGCAGTGCTCACCGACAACACGTTCCCGTTTCCGAAGCCCTATGTGGCCACGGTGGAGCACGACGGCCAGGACCCGAAAAACTACGCCAAGCTCATCCTGGACGGCCAGAAGTTCGATGGATGGCAGCTCGAGCTGAAGGTGCCGGGCCACGCTCAGAACGGGAAAAACTACCAGGTCAACGCAGTCTGTCATGTCAAAGACGAGGTCCTGGACATCAATAAGGACCTGCTCTGCTACGGCCGCACGTTCGAGCTTGACAAGAATGCGGGCGCATTCACCACGCTCAGGCTCAGCAGGCTGGGGGTAATGCCGGCATGATGACACTGGTCCGCACGCTCATCTCCCAGGTTGCCGAAGGCGTGATCAAACGGTTCTCCGGATCCGGGCGGTCGAACGAGACATTCGCCGCTCGTGAGTACTTCCAGCACTACGGCTTCACGTCGAGTCCCAAGGCCGGTGCAGAGGGTGTTGCGATCGTCCAGGGCAACGTCATTTATCTCATCGCGTCCGACGATCGCCGGTACCGCGTCAGCCTGGCCGACGGCGAGGTGGCTCTCTACACCGACGAGGGCGACTTCGTTCACTTCAAACGGGGCAACCTGCTGCACGTCTCCACGGGCCGAGCGCTGCAGATCGACGCTGTCCAGGACGTGGAGATCAACACCGCCCGGGCAGTGGTCAATGCCTCCCAATCGGCCACCATCAGCGCGCCCGCGGTGGTCCTGGCCTGCAATACCGTCACCATGCAGCCGCCCTCCGGAGGCGCGGCTGCGGCCACGCTCCAGGGCAACGTGAGCATCCAGGGCACGCTCCAGGTAACCGGGTCCATCAGCGCGAGCGGCACGATAACGGACGCCGGCGGCAATACGAACCACCATTCGCACGGATGATGAGGGAATAGCGGCATGGATTTCAGTATCGACACAGCCACAGGACGGGGCGAGATGACCTTCGAGCAGGCCACCGACATCATGAACAACATCTACCTCTCCCTCACCGTGCAGCGGGGCAGCTTCTTCGCCCGGCCCGGGTTCGGGAGCCGCCTGCACCTGCTCAGGCGCGAGAAGAATACCGATCAGGCGGCCGCCCTGGCAAAGGACTACTGCCGGGAGGCGCTCCAGTGGCTGATCGACTGCGGCAGGGCCAGAGAGATCGCAGTGGATGTCGAGCGGGATCCGGACGAGGATCCCCACCGGCTCAAGGTCCGGATCCAGGTCACCCAGGCCGACCTCTCCCCGGTGACCTTTGAGACCTACCAGGAGGTGGTATGAGTTTCCAAAAGGACTTTGACGAGCTGCTGGACGCCATCCTGACCGACTACCGCAACCAGTTCCCCGGCATCGATATCTCCCAGGGATCGCTCGTGTTCATCAAGAGCGCCTGCCTCGCGTCCGCTCTCTGGGGGCTCTACAAGCACCAGGAGTGGGTGGCCAGGCAGATCTTCCCGGACACGGCCGACACGGTGAACCTGGAGCACCACGCCTGGGTCAGAGGCCTGGCCAGGACCTACCTCGAGACGGATGCCGCCCTGCTGACCCGGCTGCTGGCCGTTATCAGGAGGCCGCCCGCCGGTGGAAACAAATACGACTACGAGCAGTGGGCCCTCTCGATCGACAACGTGGCGGCGGCCTGGTGTTTTCCCATCGCCCAGGGGCTCGGCACCGTGGACGTGGTGATCCTGGCCAACGAGGCAAACACCGGAAGCGAGATCCCCTCGACGCATGCAGACCTGACCGGGACCATCTCCTCGGTCACGGAAGACCAGCTGGTCGATTCCGCGGCCACGTTCATTACGTCGGGGGTGAAGAAAGGCGACCTGGTGAAGAATACCGCCACGAGCGCCTATACCACGGTCGAAACGGTTACGAGCCAGACGGCGCTTGCCCTGGCCCTGGACATCTTCACCGAGGCAGGCCAGACCTATGAGATCGTCTCGCTGTGCCAGCAGGTGCTGGACTACATCGACACGGTTCGCCCGGTGACAGCATCCGCGGTGAGCGTGCTCCCCCCCACCAGCGTCTCCCAGAACGTCACCCTCACGGCAACGGGCACGGGCCTGGATCTGACGGCCATCGCAGACGACATCACCGCCTACCTGGCCACCCTCATTCCCACACAGACGCTCTACCGGGCAAAGCTGGTGCAGATCGCGATGCAGAACGGGGCGGACAATGTCGTGGTCACCACGCCTGCGGCCGATGTGACGCCTTCAAACTACGGAATGATCCGGGCGGGGACCATCAGTGTTACATAAGGACGTGCTGCAGCTCCTCTTCCCCACAGAGCTGGGCGGCGTGTTCGACGCCGACATAGAGCTCGAGGGCAGCCTCCTCGATGAGGCCCTCACGAGCTCGGAGCAACTGCTCGCCGAGATTTTCCCGGAACAGGCCAACGAGCTGCTGACCGACTGGGAGCGTGTCTGCGGACTCACCCCGGGGGCATCGGACACCCTGCAGCTCCGAAGGCAGAAGGTGGTGGCCAAGCTGAGAGAGCAAGGGAGCCTGTGCCGCAATTACTACATCGAGCTGGCCGCCTACCTGGGGTACACCATCACCATCGAGGAGCTGGCCTCAGGGGCTGAAGGGTATGGAGATGAGGGCATCTTTGTCTGGCGGGTCACGGTGGCCAACAATACTCCCATATATTATTTCAGGGCCGGAGACTCCTCCGCAGGTGATTATCTGCTCTGGTGGCCTGTTCAGACGGCAATAGAGGGCCTGTTCGAGGATCTCAAACCGGCCCACACGCAGATCATCTTCGCATATAGCTAGAGAGGGTACCCCATATGGCAAAGACCACGTTTAGCGATGGCAATCAATCCCAGGGGACATTGGGAACGCGGGTCACGGCCGCATTCCTGAATGCAATCAACAATCACCGGCATACCGGGGCCGACGAGGACGGGCACGGCGCGCTCGACTACGCCGCAGCCACCGGCTCTGCCAATGTCTACGCCGTCACCCTGTCCCCGGCACTCAGCGCGTATGTCACAGGCATGCCCATCAGTTTCCTGGCCAATTTCACCAATACCGGCCCGGCCACCCTTAATGTCAATGGCCTGGGCGCCAAATCGATTCAGCATCACAGCCTGGCCCTGGATGCCGGCGACATCCAGGGTGGGCAGATCGCGACCGTGATCTATGATGGCACAGGCTTCCAGATGGTGAACGCCAAGCGCTCAGCACAGGTTCCGGCCGGGATCGTGGAATGGATGGCTGCCAGCACTGCCCCAGTCGGCTGGCTGAAGTGCAACGGGGCCAATGTATCCAGGACTGCCTATGCAGCCCTTTTTGCTGCAGTGGGCACCACCTTTGGGGCAGGGAACGGAACGACCACGTTTAACCTGCCCGATCTGAGGAGTGAGTTCATCCGTGGCTGGGATGACGGCAGGGGTGTTGACAGCGGGCGCACCTTCGGATCGGCCCAAGCAGACGCACTCGAGAGTCACACGCACACGGTCAGGTTGCGATCGTGTGGCAGTGGTTCGGCCAGCAACTCCTTACAGGGGTCCACCCAAGTGCCCTACACCGATCAGGATTTCACCACCGCAGCTACGGGAGGAACAGAAACCCGGCCGCGCAACGTGGCCCTGCTGCCCTGCATAAAATATTAAGGAGACGTATTCATGACTATTTACCATTATCATCCCACCACTGGTGAATATCTGGGTAAGGAACTGGCCGATGAGAGCCCTCTCGAGCCTGGAATCTTTTTGCTGCCGGCGCACGCCACCGCTGCCCCACCGCCTCAACCGTCTGCCGATGAGGTGGTCGTCTTCCTGGGCGGCGCATGGCAGGTGGTTCCCGATTATCGGGGCACGTCCTGGTGGCGCCAGGATGGATCCATGTATACGATCGAGACACTCGGAGTCCTTCCGGCAGATACGGATATCGACCATGACCCCCGGCCATCCCCCTACCATGACTGGTCCGGATCGGCATGGATCCTCAATCGCGAGACCTGGCTCGATACAGAGGTCCGGACCAAGCGAGATCAATTATTGACCGAGATCGATGTCATCTACTGCAATGCCGACCGGTGGGAGCTCATGACCAGCGAACAGAAACAGGAGTGGCGCGCCTACAAGCAGGCATTAAGAGACCTGCCCACCACAATAAACCCCTCCGAGCCAGCCTGGCCCATTCCTCCCAGCGAGGTCCGCTCCTCATCCGATACGCGCGTCTCGGTCATAAAACAGCAGTCTGACACAACTGTGATAAAGGAGAAAATAGCGGAGTTGGTCTGATAAAATACCCTTAAATCAAACAATGTTTGACCATATCAAGCTATTTGAAACAGTCACTTTTCACAACTTTCACCGCTCAAATATCGCGCTCGGCTTCATCTTTCATGCAGTATCTCCTATCCTTTTAAACTCATTATAGATTCATAAATAATCCTCTTTGAGGGCTTGTCAATATGCAAAATTATCCAAAAAAGAAAAGGATATCGACAAACTGGCACCTTTCTACCTGTTCATTCCGGCAATCACGCCGGACACTCGGGCGAGATGATGTGGCATGAACTGGTCAAGCCTTCCCCTGCGCTTACCAGCGAGCCAATGGCAGGTATGCACGGAAACCCTCACGTGAGAAGGACCTTGGGCTCCACACCGTAGGCAACACGCCGGGGGAGCCTGCAGCATGAATTATTAATAATGACAGCGTATTTTTCCGAAAAGGTTTGTGGAGGTGGCATATGGGGAATCAGAAACCGCTTCTTGGGATCCCAGGCTCGATCGGCAGAGCCATGGCGCGGATATTCCTCATCGTCCGGACAAGAAACGTGTACGGATACAACTCGATCGTTGAACGGATCTTCAGAAGCCTCCTCGGCACCGGGTCGAGGAGCGGAAAATCCGGCGGATCGAGGCGGTGCTCGAACAGCGGGGGAGTCTGAGAGGAGAGCATCCGGGATGGCCGGATGAAGGGGACATGGCTATGGAAAAGAACACATGTTCTATGCGCGACCTGGCATTCCACTACGAGGCGATGAAGAGGGCAGAGCCGCTGGGCAGGTTCATGATCGTCTTCGACATCGACGGCACCATTCTCGATGCACGCCAGAGCGCTCTAAACCTGCTGCAGGCCTACGACCAAGAACAGGGGACCGGCTTCTTCCAGGGTCTCACCTCCGAAGACATGCCCGGAGCAGCACACGACATGAGCGTCTTTCTGCGTGAGTTTGCCTTTCCTCCCCGGGTGAGGGAGGAAATTGCGGCATGGTATGAGGCCAATTTTTATACGAGGGCATCGATCCCCGGCACGCAGCGGCCGACGCATGGGGTGCTCGACGTCATCAGGTGGTTCCAGATGCAGCCAGGCACCTGCGTGGGGCTGAACACGGGCCGGCCCGAGAAGCTCCGCCGGGAGACCCTGCGGCTCCTGGAAGACCTGGGCGGGGAGCACCTCGTGGAGTTTCCGGACTCCCTGCTCTTCATGAACCCCGGACTGCCCGCCACGGTGAGCAAGGTGCACGGCATCAAGGAGTTCAGGAACCAAGGCTACCGCATCGTGGCCGTCATCGACAGCGATAAGGACAACCTCAGGGCCATGGCGCAGGCCGATCCCTCGGGGGAGATGCTCCTTCTCCATGCCGAGGCAGGGCCCGACTCATCAGGTGCAGAGGTACCCCTGAGGCCTGCGGCCGGTCACCTGTTCGATCTGACCGAACTCATCACGGAAAAAAGGCTGCCCCGTCCCATCGAGCTCGTCTGGCACGGGGTGGATGACGATGCCATGCTGCGAGCGTTCCTCGTCTCGTCCGTGCAGTGGGCCGAGCTTCATGTCCGGCTGGATGCGGCGGGCCGGGATCTCATCGTAAGGGGCAGGCGCTTTTCCGACCTCCCGGCTGCACCGGGGGAGTGCCCGGCCCGGCTCGATGACTTTCTCTACCTCCTCGGCGAGGCCGGCAGGGGGGTCAAGCTCGACCTCAAGGATCCGGGCCTGACCGGCCGGGTTTTGGGCCTGCTCAGGGACGTGGGCTTCTCCGACGAACGCGTCTGGATCACCATCAACAGCGAAGAGGTGAAGAGGGGCGGCCTGAAGCTCATTATGGACGCATTCCCAAGGGCCATCAAGCAGTACCCCGTGGACGGCCTCGAACCCCTGATGAGCTCCTCTCCCGGCGAAGCCCGGGAATACCTCACCATGCTGTCCCATAGCGGGATTGGCCGGTTTTCGGTGAACTGGAACACCCCCAAAGCGAGGCGCATCATCGTCTCGCTCCAGAAATGGGGTTTCGAGGTGAATATCTACGACGTGCCGGACCTCGAGTCCTTCCTCCAGGCAGCGCTCCTGCTTCCCAGGTCCATCACCGCGTATTTCAACTTCCCCAAGTGGTTTTACACCGGGATTTTGAGCGAGGGGGAACGCCCCTTCCGGATGATGCCGGCACGCATGGCCTGCTGAAGACCCTGTACGCCTCAAGCAACGGCAATTTCGGTTCTCTCGTTACGGGAGTTCTCGGATCTTTGTGGACTCGAGACCCCTCCCTTCTGGCAAGGAACCCTTCAAAATGGTATGATGGAGACACTCCGGGTATATCGGGGAGGAAGACAAGCTCATGACGGAAAGAGACGTGGATGTCCTCGTGATCGGCAGGGCCTGCGTGGATCACCTCTGCGTGGTGGAACGATACCCCGAGGAAGACACGAAGGTGCAGATAACGCAGCGGATCGTGGATGGAGGAGGGCAGGGTGCCACCGCTGCCTGCTGCATCGCTCGTCTTGGCGGCAGGGTCGCCTATGTGGGCAGTCTCGGCGATGACGAGGCCGGGAGGTTCTGCCTGGAGAGGCTTTATCACTGTGGCGTGAACACCGCCCATGTGCGCATCGTACCCGGGGCTCAGACCCCTGCGGCCTATGTGCTCATCACCGCCGGGAGCGGCAAGAGGACCATCGTCTACGAGCCCGGGAACCTTCCCCCCACAGGACTCGATGATGCCCTGGGAGATCTGGTGGCGCAAGCCCGGGTGATCCTGCTCGGGCCGCAGGCAACGAATCTTGCCGGGCCTCTCGGAGCTCTTCAAGGTCTTCCGCCCGTGGTATACGACTGTGAGCGGCATCGGCCGGGGATCGAGGACATGATGGCTGCGGCCGATTTTTTCATACCCCACTACGGCTTCCTGGAGAAAGGCGGACTGTCCATGGAGGGCGCTTCGAAGCATGAGAGGATCCTTGAACTCGACCGCATGGTTTCCGGCCGTCTCGTGGTGACGGATGGGGAGCACGGGGCATGCTACATCGACGAGGGGGACCTGGTCCATGTCCGGCCGCCTGAAGTTGCGGTGAAAGACACCACCGGCGCGGGAGACAATTTCCACGGGGCGTTCTCGCTGGCCCTGAGCCGGGGGTTCGTCATCGGCGATGCGGTCCGCTTTGCCGTGGCCGTGGCGAGCCTGTCGTGCAGGGCCATCGGCGGCAGGGCCGGGATACCGGATTACGAGCAGGCCGTCGCGGTCATGAACTCCCTGGTATAGCCGACCCGAGCTGCCCTCCCTTTCTCGACCCCCGGTGTTTGCCCGCCCCTGCAGCACTCCGATGAAGGACAGGGACCATGATGTTCGGGGCGGATTCAGGAAGGTGCGGCCAATTGAAATGTTTATTATAGTGCTACTCGTGATCGAACAAAAATGTTGTTCAGCGGTCAAAATGTCATTGCCAAACCGGGCCTTTTGGTATAGACACACTTCAACTTTGAACCTACACCACACGACGGAGGGCTTTATGGATGGAGAGCCTGCCCATTGTCCGATTACAGGGGGTGACGAAACGTTTTGACGACGTCTGCGCCGTCGATTCGTTAGACCTCGATATCTACCAGGGAGAGTTCCTCACCCTCCTCGGTCCATCCGGTTGCGGCAAGACCACCGTCCTGCGGCTCATCGCCGGCCTCGAGACCCTGAGCGCGGGCGAGATCTCCATGAACGGCTCCCGTCTGAACGGTACCCCCCCGAACAAGCGCAATGTCAACACGGTGTTCCAGAGCTATGCGCTCTTCCCGCACATGACGGTCTTCGAGAACATCGCCTTCGGTCTCCGCCTGAAGCAGTCGGACAAGCAGGCCATCCGGCACCAGGTGAGCGAGGCCCTCGATCTCGTGAAGCTCTCGGGACTGGAGAACCGCAGGCCCCACCAGCTCTCGGGAGGCCAGCAGCAGCGCGTCGCCATGGCCCGGGCCATCGTGAACAAGCCCCAGGTGCTTCTTCTGGACGAGCCGCTGAGCGCCCTGGATTACCGGCTGCGCCAGGAGATGGAGATAGAGCTCAAGCGTGTCCATCGCCAGCTCGGCATCACCTTCGTGTTCGTCACCCACGACCAGGAAGAGGCCATCAGCATGTCCGACCGCATCGCGGTCATGAACGAGGGCAGGGTCGAGCAGATCGGCACCCCCATCAAGATCTACGAGGAACCCGAGAACATGTTCGTGGCGAGGTTCGTCGGCGAGATCAACGTGTTCGACGGGCACGTGGTGAACGTGAACAACGGCAGTGCCGTCGTGGACATCCACGGCCAGCTCTTCCCGGTCCAGAACCGCAAGAAGGCAGGCACAGGCGACAAGGTGAGGGTGCTGCTGCGCCCCGAGGACATCCAGGTCACCAGGGACGCGGACAAGAACGGCGGACCTGCCCTTTCCGGCAAGGTGGACGAGGTCATCTACAAGGGCAAGACCGTGGATCTCGTCATCAGCCTTGACGCCGGCGAGACCATCAACGTCACCCAGTTCTTCAACGAGGACCAGGAGGACCTGGTCTATGGCGAAGGAGAGCGTGTACACGTAGACTGGCTTTACGGGTGGGAAGTCATCCTCTGATCATGGTCAGCAAGAGCGGGTTCAGGAACGTATCCATCGGCTCGACCCTGCTCTGGATCACGGTTTTCGTGGTGGTCCCCTACCTGTTCGTGCTCGTGTTCAGCTTCTTCCAGCGGGATCCGGAGCAAATCGTCGCAGCCGTCTTTACCTGGCAGAACTACAAGGACATCTTCTCGCCTGTCTTCCTCGTCGTCTGCTGGAACTCGCTGATACTGGCACTCGGCACGACCGTCATCACCCTGCTCGTGGCCTACCCCTTTGCCTTCTTCCTCGGCCGCATCCCCGAGCGCATCCGGCGCATCCTGCTCCTGCTCATGATCATCCCCTTCTGGACCTCCTCGCTCATCCGGACCTACGCGCTCATCATCCTGTTCAAGGCAAACGGCATCGTGAACGGCCTCCTGCTCTCTTTAAAGCTCGTCGATGAGCCTCTGGCCATCCTCTACACCCAGACCTCGGTCTTCATCGGGCTCGTCTACACGCTGCTGCCCTTCATGATCCTGCCCATCTACTCGTCCATCCAGAAGCTCGACCTCAGGCTCATCGAGGCGGCGCGGGACCTCGGCGCCACCTCGGGGCACATCTTCCTGCGCATCGTTTTGCCGCTCACCCTCCCGGGGATCATCGCCGGCAGCACCATGGTCTTCCTTCCCGCGCTCGGGCTCTTCTACATCCCGGACCTGCTGGGGGGCGCGAGGTCCATGCTCATCGGAAACTTCATCAAGAACCAGTTCCTGACCACCGGGAACTGGCCTCTGGGATCTGCCGCGAGCGTGATCCTGACGCTCATCATGTGCCTGTTCCTCTACGTGTACTTCCTGAGTTCGCGTAAGGCCCGCACGAGCGGGATGGGGGAGATGGCGTGAAAAAGACCCTCAGGTATCTCTATCTCGCGTGCGTGTACCTGTTCCTCTACATCCCCATCCTCATCCTCGTCATCTACTCGTTCAACGACTCGAAGTACTCCACCAACTGGCAGGGCTTCACCCTGTCGTGGTACACCCAGCTCATCGCCGACGGGCCGCTCATGGAGGCGTTCGTCAACTCGCTCGTCATCGCGTTTGCCTCCAGCGTCTCGGCCACCATCCTGGGCACGCTGGGTGCGTTCGCCTTCTACCGTTACCGGTTCCCGGGCCGCAAGGTGATGTACACCTTTATCTACATTGTCATGATGAGCCCGGACATCGTCATGGGAATCTCGCTGCTCATGTTCTTCATCATCCTCGGCATGGAGACGGGTGCTTTGACGCTGCTGCTGGCGCATATCACCTTCTGCCTGCCGTTCGTGGTGGTCACGGTCTTCTCACGCATCAGCGGGTTCGACCGCAACATCATCGACGTTGCCAAGGACCTGGGCGCAACCGAGCTCCAGATGTTCAGGCACATCATGCTGCCCATGCTCATGCCCGCCATCATAGCGGGCTGGCTTTTGAGCTTCACGCTGTCCCTGGACGACGTGGTGGTGAGCTTCTTCACTACGGGCCCCTACTTCGAGATCCTGCCCTTGAAGATCTATTCCATGGTACGGCTCGGGATCAAGCCGGAGATCAATGCGCTCTCCGCCGTCATGTTCCTGCTCTCACTCATCACCGTCACGGTGGCACATCTCGTCACAAAGGAGAACCGATAGATGAAGAAGGCATTCCTGGTCTTTTTTTTCCTGATCCTGCCGACGCTCGTCTTTGCCGCAAAGCAGGAGGTCTTTGTCTTCAACTGGTCCGAATATGTCGACCCTTCCGTGCTCAAGCAGTTCGAGAAGGAGACGGGCATCAGGGTGCGGTATTCCACCTACGAAAGCAACGAGGCCATGTTCGCCAAGCTGAAGATGGTACAGAAGGCAGGCTACGACGTGGTCTTCCCCTCCACCTACTTCGTGGACCGCATGAGGCGCTTGGGCATGTTTGCGCCGCTGGACAAATCCAAGCTCCCGAACCTGAAGTACATAAACCCCGCCCTTCTCAACAAATCCTATGACCCGAACAACGCCTACAGCGTACCCTACATGTGGGGCGCCTCCGCTATCGGCATCAACAGCAAGTACATCGACCCCAAGACCGTCACGAGCTGGAACGACCTGTGGAACCCCAAGTACCGGGGCAAGGTGCTGCTCATGGACGACGTGCGCGACGTGTTCGGCATGGCGCTTCGCTCGCTGGGATTTTCCGCCAACGACAGGGACCCGAACCACATCCGGAAGGCCTATGAGAAGCTGAAGCTCCTCAAGCCGAGCGTGAAGGTCTACAACTCCGACTCTCCCAGGCAGCCGTTTCTGAACAACGAGGTCACCATCGGCCAGATCTGGGGTGGCGAGGTCTATCAGGCAAACCAGGAGAACCCGAACATCAAATTCATCTACCCGAAGGAGGGCGCCGTGTTCTGGATCGACAACATGGCCATCCCCAGGACCGCCCGGAACGTGGCCAATGCGCACAAGTTCATCGACTTCCTGTGCCGGCCCGATGTCGCCAAGAAGAACTGCGAGTTCATCGGCTACGCCACGACCAACTCAAAGGCCCAGCAGATGCTCGACCCCAAGACCCGGAACCACAAGGCGGTCTACCCCGACGATGCGACCGTGAAGAACGGCGAGTTCCAGAACGACGTGGGAGACGCCATCCTGCTCTACGAGAAGTACTGGGAGATGCTCAAGACGCAGTGAGATGACGCAAGGGACACCCCCCCTGTTTTTCCTGGTGCAGCAAAAGGAAATTCCGGAGGAACAGGGAAGGTGTCCCCACCCACTCTTAGGGGGGGGTCAGGTATGGAACGACATGAAGACGGCGGCACGCTCCCTCCTCCCGGCTCGTCTGTCTGCCGGGGAAAAGGACCAGATGCCTCCGCCTCCCACCTGAAGCTGATGCAGGGGATCAACAAGCTCAGGCGATCGCGGGAGAGGTTGAGGGAGGAGCTCAGGGATGTGCGGACCCTTCTCAACACCCCGGCGGAGACCATCCTCATGGTCGACCGGGAGGGGACGGTCCTCGATCTGAACGAGGTGACCGCCCAACGGGTGGGCAGGAACGTATCCCAGCTACTGGGAAGATGCATCTGGGACTGCTTTCCCGAAGACCTCGCCCGCGTGAGGAAACTCAACGCCGAGGAGGTCTTTTGCACAGGCATGCCCACGCGCTTCGAGGACAAGGATAAGGGCGTCTGGTATGACAATGTCATGTACCCGGTCTTTGACAACAAATCCAATGTCATCAAGGTCGCGATATTCGCCAGGGACATCACCGAGATCAAGAATTCCCAGGAAACCCTCAGAAGCACCACCGAGCAGCTGTCCATGCTCCTGGAATCGCTGCCCATCGTTCCGTATTCCCGCAAGGCCGAGGGGGATTGGGGGACCATCTACATCGGCAACGCGATAGAGGAGATCACGGGATACTCGGCAGAACAGTTCGAGCAGGATGAGCGGTTCTGGCTCGATCACGTGCACCCTGAGGACCGCCCCCGCATCTTCCGGGAACTCGAGGAGCAGCGTCTCCTCGCCACTCAGCGTTTCGAGTATCGCTTCCGGTGCGCCGATGGCAGCTACAAGTGGTTGAGCAATCTCCGCAGGGTGTTCCGGAATCCGGACGGCACCTTCAGCCATATCGCCGGCACCTGGCAGGACATCACCGGGGAGATGAAACTGCGCCAGGAGACGGAGCACCACCGCCAGCAGATGATCCAGGCGGACAAGCTCGCCTCCCTGGGCGAGGTCGTGGCCGGGGTGGCCCACGAGATCAACAACCCCAACAGCTTCATCGGGTACAACCTTCCCCTCATCGAGGAGACGTGGAACCTTTTCCGGCCCATTATTCTCGGCCACCTGGACGCAAACCCCTGCTGGTCGGCAAACGGCATCGAGGGGGTGGAACTCATTCGGGGCATGGACGAGATGATCGATGCCGTCAAGGTCGGTTCGGAGCGGATCAACAGGGTCGTGACCAACCTGAAAGACTTCGTCCGCAGGGAGGAGAGTATTCATCGGGTTCCTCTCCTGATAAACGATGTCATCGGCAAGGCCATGACCATTGTGGGTTCCCAGGCGAGGAAGTCGGTAGGCACGATCCTGGTGGACCTGGCGGACGATCTCCCGCTCCTGGAGGGCGATTTCCAGAAGCTGGAACAGGTGGTCACCAACCTCGTGCTGAACGCGATCCATGCCCTCGCCGCCCGGGATGGCGGAAGGCTGGCCATCAGGACTCGCCTCTGCCGGGGGATCGGTTCCGTGGTCATAGAGGTGGAGGACAACGGAACCGGCATGGCCCCCGAGGTCATGGAACGGATCTTCGAGCCCTTCTTCACCACGAGGCGCAATACCGGGGGCACGGGCCTCGGCCTGTCCGTGGCCTACAACCTTATCAAGGAGCACGACGGGACCCTGGCCGTTCTCTCTCAACCGGGCAGGGGATCGCGATTCAGCGTCCTTCTCCCCGTGGGGTACGCCAGGCCGAATCTTCGCCCCACCATCCTCTGCCTCGGGGAAGATGGCGGCATATCCCGGGAGGTGAGATCCTCGTTCCTGAACATGATCCAGCTTCCCCTGGTCAGGACCACCAGGGAGGGTGTCGAGCAGGCGATCCTCGAGCACCCCGAGGTCGACATCCTCCTTGCACATCATTCGGATGACATGCAGGAATATATGCCCCTGCTCGAAGAGGTAAGCTCACGGTTCCCCCTGCTCACGGTCATCGTCTGCGCACCGGATGCGTCAAGACATGTGCCCCCGCACTGGCATGTGCTCGTGAAACCCGTGCTGCTGCATGAGCTCCAGGAGATCGTGGGCACGACCCCCAGGGTGAGGGTATGAAGATCCTGATCGTTGACGACGAGCACATCGCGTTGAGTTCCCTGCGCCGTGTCCTGCGGTGGAGGAGGTACGGGGAGGTGGACATCTGTCCCGAGGGCAGCGAGGCGGTGGAGCTCATCAGGGGCGGCGCCTACGACATCGTGCTCCTCGACCTCCTGATGCCCGGGGTGGACGGCCTGCAGGTCCTCGAGTCCACGAGGGCCTATGTGCCTCAGACAGAGTTTGTCATCCTCACCGCGGTGGACGATGTCCAGACAGCGGTGAAGGCGCTGCGCCTGGGCGCCTACGATTACCTGGTGAAGCCCATCGACAATCAGCGGCTGTTCCTCTCCATCGAGAGGGCCTTCGAGAGGAAGGGACTTCGCGCCTGCAGCGGGACGGAGCCGACGCCCATGCCGCCTCCGGGGGGGCCTGATGCGTTCTCCGACACACTCACACAGAATCCGCACATGAGAGACATCCTCGCCTATGCCCGTATCATGGCGCGAAGCAGCAACCCCGTGCTCATCACAGGCGAGTCCGGCACGGGAAAGGAGCTCCTGGCGAAAGGGATCCACCGAGCGAGCCATTACCCGAAAGGCCCGCTGGTTACGGTCAATGTGTCGAGCATCCCCGAAACCTTGTTTGAGAGCCAGTTTTTCGGCCACATGAAGGGGTCGTTCACCGGGGCAACTGGGGACCACCCCGGTTTCTTCGAGCAGGCCCACGGTGGGACACTTTTCCTCGACGAGATCGGCGAACTCCCCCTGCACCTCCAGCCAAAGCTGTTGCGGGTCATTGAGGAGCAGACCATCACCCGCATCGGTGATACCTCTGCCCGCACGGTAATGGTCCGGATCGTTTCGGCCACCAACAGGAATCTCGAGGATGCCTGCAGGGAGAAGACCTTCCGGCTCGACCTGCTGTATCGTCTCAAGTCGGCGCCCATCCATCTTCCGCCCCTGCGCGAGCGCCGGGACGACATCCTGCTCCTGGCGGGCCGTTTTCTCTGGGAGTCATGTGCGAGGCATAGCCGCGATCTCGACGGGTTCAGCGACGAGGCAAAAGAAGTGCTCCTGCAGGGGGCCTATCCCGGCAACATCCGAGAGCTGAGGCAGGTTATCGAGAATGCGGTGCTGCTCAGCACCGGCAGGCTCATCCGTCCTGATTCCCTCGGCATCCAGGCCGCACCTGCCCCCCCCTTCTCCCGCTCCCTGTGCTCGCTCAGGGAGGACGCCGACCGGCAATTTTCTTATGTCCTCATGAACACGGGAGGGGACAGGAAAGAGGCTGCCCGGATCCTGGGCATCACGGTCCGGCAGGTGCAGCGCAGGATCGTGAGCCTGAGGAAGGACCCCAAGTGGCGCTCCCTCCTAGGCGACCTTTAGGTCGTCTCTTGGCGACACGGATGTCGTCTGACCATGGACCTTGTCTCCCCCTTGTCCGAGGCATGCCTCGGACAGGACCGGCCACCCTTCTTGAAGGCTTCCGGCGACATACGTGTCGTATGGCACCCGTACGACAAAATTATAACAATTTGTAATCAATAAAGATATAATTTGTCCCGCCGCATCTTTCCACTGGTACGCCTATTGCTCTTCCCCTCCCATGAGGGGTACGGGAGGGAGAACCTGAATGATGATGTTTCGATCAGCACACGATGAGTGCCGGCAGAAGGTTCACGGCATGACCCCCGGTGACATATCTGCACCCTGCCATGGGAGTTCACCCGCCGGCAGGCTGCCACAGGCCTCGATCGTTGAGGCTCATACCGATGGGTCATCTGATGACAGGACGGCGGTGTGACGGATCGAACAGCTTCATGGCAGGAGAAATAAGCAGAACGTCCTCCCGGACCCCTCATTGCGCAAGCAAACACATACTGCATCTAGGAGGAGAACATGGCAGATTTGACGACAGAGTTTTGCGGTTTCAAGGTGAAAAACCCCGTGGGCGTGACATCATGCGATTTCGGTGGGGTCGAGAAGCTCGTGAGGAGGGTAGGAGAGCAGGGCATCGGGTGGATCATCGGGAAGACGGTTCACAAGATCGACGGCCCGCACCGCTGGCCCCGCCCGTTCTTCTATTCCCTCAGGAGATTCGGGAACGACCTCAAGGATACCTGGTGCTGCAGCCAGATGTTCCACAACATGGAGTACGAGCGCTGGCTGGACGAGGAACTCCCCAAGTGCCTGAAGACGTGCAAGGAGCTCGACATCCTCTACATCGCGTCCTGTTCGGGCATCGGCCCCGATGCCGAAACCTGGATCCCCTTCCTCAAGGACCTTGCGGAGAGGGGGTGCAAGCTCATCGAGCTGGACACCGGCGGCCCTCACGCCACATTCGGGGCCATCGACGCCCACAAGGACGTAGGTGCGCCTCTGGCTCTGGATCCGGACACCGCCTTCAAGGTGACGAAGGCATGCGTGGATGCCGTGGACGTCCCCATCATCTTCAAGACCACGCCGCAATGTGTCAATGCGGCGGCCGTGGCAGTTGCCATCAGGAATGCCGGCGGCCACGCCATCTCAGGGAATAACGCCTTCTACGGGGCCTGGATCGACCACGAGACAGGCACCTTCTACGGGGTCCCCGGCTCCATGGGGGGATTGCTGGGCAGGGCATGGCAACCGTTCTCCCTGGCGAAGATTCTGGAGACCACGGCCACCATCCCCGAAGTCCCTTTCATCGGCGGGGGAGGGGTGTTCACGTACGACGACGTGGCGCGCCACCTCATGGCAGGCTGCGATCTTGTGGGCATGTGCTCGGCTGTCTATTCCCGGGGCATCGGCGTGCTCGGCAAGGCCATCACGGGCTTGAACAAGTGGATGGACGAGAAGGGTTACAAGTCCATCAAGGACATCCCGGACCTCACGAAGGACTTCATGTACCTGAGGGACTGGAAGCGCGAAGGCCCGTACATGCAGGACACAACACCTGTCGTGCCCGAGTTCGATGACGCGAAGTGCACCCGCTGCGGCGTCTGTGAAACCCTGTGCCCCTACGGTGCGATAAAGCTGGACAAGGATGCGGGGACGACGCCTGTCTACGAACTCGACAAGTGCTACGGCTGCGGCTGGTGCTGCGGCCACTGCACACCGAACGCCATTGTCATGAAGAACCGGAAGACCGGCCAGATCGTCTGGAACGGCTACGGCGAGATCGCCGACTGGGTGACGGACGAGGAGGGGTACTGAGAAGATTGCAGGGGGGCTTCACGCCCCCCTGTTTCCTGTTTGGGGCATGGATTCCCCGACAAGGAAAGTAACAAGAGGTAGTGTCAACAATGTTTCGTAATTTTGCTCAGGGTTGCTGCCTTTAGGCGTAGTTCCTCCTGTTTTTACTGAATATCCCTTTGCTTGAGGTTATCCAGTAGCCTGTTGTCTTCCACTACCCGACCCCCGATGGAGCGAGAGGGTTTGCATCCCGATGCAAGGGCATTATATTATACCTGTCAGAGCTGAATAGCATTCAGCCCGCCTCACGAATTCCAGCAGGAAAACCCCGGAGTAGGTTGCCTCACCTTTCAGTTGAGGCAAGGCGCATCCAAACTGAAACGCAGGAGGTAAACAGGATGAAAAGAGCACTCGTGTTCTTCATGGCGATAGGCATGGTCTTCGTTTTTTGCACTCCCGCTCCAGCCCAGGAGAAGTCGCTGGAAGAACGGGTAAAGGCGCTGGAAGAAACCTTCGGAACCTGGTCGTTTTACGGGAGCGCCAGGTTTCTGACCTTCTACCAGAAATCGGACAACAATGCGTTCACTGATTCCGATAAGATCTCAAATCTTACCGGACCGGATCAGAAGACGACCCAGTGGGCCCTGGCGAACAATTCCCGTCTCGGTGCAACCGTGAACAAGGGAGACCTCGGGGGGCGGGTGGAGCTCGGACTCCAGGACAGCAGTTCGGTTTCGCTGCGACTGATGTATGGAACCTATACCTACAACGGTGTCACGTTCCTTTTCGGGCAGGATTACACGCCCCTGGGAGACTACGGCAACTACTGCAGCCAGGTCTTTGCCGGGGATCTCACCCTGAAGGGATGGGGCCTCATCGATGAAAACACCACCCGCACCCCGCAGGTCAAGATCAGGTGGAAAGGCCTTCAGGTGGCCCTGGTGCAGAGCAATGGGACAAACCCGAAAACGAGCGCGAACACCGTCACCTTTGCCAACGCGTACAAGGATCCTGTAACGGGCGTTGTCACGAATCCCCGCACCGAAAACCTCATGCCGCACCTTGAGGCGAGGTACACCCTCAAGATGGACCAGTTCTTCGGGGACGTCTTCGGCGGAGTCAACACCTTCAAAATCAAAGATAAAACCGCAAAATACAGCTATGACATCGACAAGACCGTGAATGCCTATGCCTTCGGTCTCGGCGGCGGCCTCACCCTGAACCCGATCTACGCCAATGCCATGGCATGGATGGGGAGGAACTGCAAGCAGCTGGGACTGCACCAGGCGGATTCCGCAGGTGCACAATACGACGTGACCACCGACAAGCTCACGAATGACAAGGATTTCGGCTGGATGGCCGTTGTGGGTGCAAAGATCGAAACGATAAATTTCGAGACGGGCTACGGGTTTGTCTCCTCTGAGCTGGACAAGAGCGGCTCTATCAAGGACAAGGCCCAGTCCTACTACCTGAATGCCAGCATCCCGGTCGCAAAGACGAAGCTGGCGAAATTTACCGTGGTGCCCGAGATCGGTGTCTTCGACTACATGAAGGACGCCAAAGGTGCCGATCAGGGCAAGGTTACCTATGCCGGCGCCAAGTGGCAGGTAGACTTCTGAGGGAGGTCATCCCGGTCCATCACCAGGAAGGACCGGCACGAGACAGCATAACGGGAGGCAGGGTCGGGACTGCCCTGCCTTCATCCTTCGAATGACCAAAAGGAGAGGGGGGAATCATGAAAGAGAGACTCATAGCAGCTGCATGCGTTTTCATTTTCTTTCAGCCGGCGTCCGTACTCGCAGCAAACAATGGGTTCATCCTCATGGCCAGTACCATCGGTCCCATCGATTCGGGTATCGTTGCCGCGCTCGAAGATCAGTTCGAGAAGGACAGCGGCATCAGGGTGCGGCATGTGGGTGCGGGTACGGGAGCGGCCATGGACATCGCGAGGAAGTGCAATGTCGACCTCGTCCTGGTGCACGCGAAGGCCCTGGAAGAGAAATTTGTCCAGGAAGGTTACGGCACCGGACGTATCCCGCTCATGTTCAATGACTTTGTGATTGTCGGGCCTTCTGCAGACCCGGCAGGAGTCAAGGGCATGAAGTCGGCCATCCAGGCCCTCAAGACCATCGCCGACAAGGGGGCAATGTTCGTAAGCCGGGGAGACAAGTCAGGGACTCATGTGGCGGAGATGGACCTCTGGGCCAAGACCGGCATTACCCCCAGTGGCCCGTGGTATACGGTCTATGAAAAAGGCTCGGAAGGCAATGTACCGACCCTGCTCTTCACCGACCAGAAAGGGGCCTACACCGTTATCGACCGGGCCACTTATCTGACGGTGAAGGATACAATAAAGATCGCGGTTCTCGTGGAAGGGGACGAGGTGCTCCTCAACCACATCTCGCTCATCCCGGTGAACCCTGTTAAGTGCCCGCGCGTGCACAACAAGGATGCCCTGATTTACGTGAACTGGCTCGTAGATCCTGACAAGGGACAGAAGATCATTCAGACCTTCGGCCGGGAAAAGTACGGCCAGCCGCTGTTTTTTCCTGAATCAGATGCATTCAAGGCCAAGAACAGGAAGCAATAACCCACAGATCATGTGAGAGGAGAAAATTATGAAGATGCGAAATGTATCGTCCGTGTGGATCCTTGCGCTGTGTGTGGCCGCGTTGTTTATGAGCTCTCCGGCCGATGCAGCTGAACAGAAGAACCTCATCCTTGCCACCACCACCAGCACCCAGGACTCGGGATTGCTCGATATGCTCGTCCCGCTCTTCGAGAAGAAGACGGGCTATTTCGTCAAGACCATTGCCGTGGGCTCGGGCCAGGCCATGGCCATGGGTTCCAAGGGCGAGGCCGATGTCCTGCTCGTGCATTCGCCGGCTGCGGAGAAGAAGTTCATGGCCGAGGGCAACGGGGTGAACAGGAAACTCGTCATGCACAACGACTTCATTATCGTGGGCCCGTCTGCTGACCCGGCCGGGATCAAAGGCATGAAATCAGCGGCTGAGGCATTTCAAAAGATTGCGGCGAAAGGTGCTGTTTTCATGTCGCGGGGCGACAACTCGGGCACGCACGCCAAGGAGAAGGATATCTGGAAGGCTGCAGGGATAAACCCAGAGGGGCAGAAATACTATCAGCAGACCGGGCTCGGCATGGGTCAGACCCTGAATGTTGCTTCAGAGAAGAGGACCTACACCCTGACCGACCGCGGCACCTACCTGTCACTGAAGAAGAACCTCGGACTGAACATCCTGGTGGAGGGTGACAAGGTGCTCTTGAACATCTATCACGTGATCGATGTGAATCCCGCCAAGTTCCCCAAGGTCAACGCACCTGCAGCCAAGGCCTTTGCCGACTTCATGGTCAGCAGGGAGGTGCAGGGCATCATTGCCAAGTTCGGCGTGGACAAGTACGGCAGCCCGCTCTTCTTCCCGGATGCAGGCAAGCCCGAATTCGACTAGGCGGTTCAAGGACGGGCTGCATTTCCCCTGCCCGTCCTTGTTTTGATTGTCTGGAGTAAGATTATTATAATGAGGGGATTGCAAAAGTTCCGGTATGTCGTTCCCGCGGAAACGGGAACCCAGCAAATGTAATGTGTTATTGACCTCCTCTCTCGCGGGGGTGAAGGTTTTTTCGAGTTTTGCAATTAGCTCTAATCAAAGAGAAATGAAGGCAGTTGTTCCGGTGATGGATCCATGGAACTGATCATCGACGGCATAAAGAAGGCGATCTTGCTCCTGGTCACGTTCGACCGTGAGGTGCTCGGGATCACCTGGCTCTCGCTCAAGGTCTCGGGGCTGGCCACCTTCATCAGCCTGTTCATCGGCATCTCGCTGGGAACGGGGGTGGCGTTGACCCGCTTTCCGGGGCGCAGGCTCGTGGTGAGCATCATCAACACCGGCATGGGCGTGCCGCCCGTGGTGGTGGGCCTGCTCGTGACGATCTTCCTGTGGCGCAACGGCCCCTTCGGCATGCTGGAACTCCTCTACACCCCCACGGCCATCGTCATCGCCCAGGCCGTCATCGCCACGCCCATCGTCGCGGGCTTCTCCCTGGCCTCCATACAGAAGCTCCCCGAAGCGCTGCGGCTTCAGATACTCGCCTTGGGTGCAACAAGGCTGCAGATGATATGGATGCTCATCAAAGAGGCGAAGCTGCCGCTGCTCGCTGCAGCGATGGCCGGATTCGGCGGGGTCATCTCGGAGGTCGGGGCCTCCATCATGGTGGGCGGAAACATCATGGGATATACACGCGTGCTCACCACGGCAACGGTCATGGAGACAGGCCGGGGCAATTTCGACGTGGCCATCGCCCTGGGGGTGATTCTCTTGATGGTCACTTTCTGCATCAATGCCGTCCTTACCTGGATCCAGCAGCGGGAGCGGCCTCGATGAGCAGTGACATCATCCTTCAGGTGAGCGGTCTCAAGGTCAGCCGCGGGGGAACCCCGGTACTCGACATCCCGGAGCTCTCTATCCGGAACGGAGAATTCCTCTCCATCATTGGTCCCAACGGCACGGGCAAGTCCACGCTGCTCCTGAGCCTGGCCGGTCTCATGAAGCGCCAGGGAGGGACAATCATATTCCACGGAAAGACGGTGGACAACGGGGCCGAACTGCTCGCCTTCCGCAGGAGACTGGCCATGGTGTTCCAGGAACCACTGCTCTTCGATTCGACCGTGTATGACAATGTGGCCGCCGGCCTGAAGATCCGCAGAATAAAGCGGACTGGTATTCGATCGGTGATCGAGGAGAACCTTGCACTTTTCGGCATCTCTCACCTGTCGTCGCGCTCGGCACGCAAGATCTCGGGTGGCGAGGCCCAGCGGGCAAGTCTTGCCAGGGCCTTTGCCACCGACCCGGAGTTGATCTTTTTGGATGAGCCCTTTGCGTCGCTGGACCCGCCCACCAAGGAATCCATCATCGAAGACCTCGGCCGCGCCATGCATGCCAGGCACACCACCGCCGTCATGGCCACCCACGACCGCATGGATGCCCTGCGGCTGTCCCGAAGGATCGCGGTGATGGGTGGCGGCAGGATCGTCCAGATAGGAACTCCCTCGGAGGTGATGCACCAGCCGGTCGACGAGACCGTTGCAGTGTTTGTCGGGATTGAAACCCTGCTTGCAGGCGAGGTTCGAGGATCTTCCGGGGGTGTGCTCGAAGTGGGCGTCAACCATCAGAGCATCTATGCAACAGGCGACTTTTCCCCAGGAGAGCGCGTCACGTGCTTCATACGCCCTGAGAGCGTCATGGTCTTTCCCCCTGGCCATGCTGCCGACTCGAGCGCCAGGAATGTGTTCCCCGGTGTAGTGACGAAGATACAGCCCATCGGACTCCTCTTCAGGGTACAGATCGACTGCGGGTTCCCCATCACTGCCCACGTGACCCAGATGGCAATGGACGATCTGCACATAGAGGCAGGGATACGCATCATTGCAGTATTCAAGGCTACGGCCGTGCATGTCATTCGAGCCCCGAACAGGTGACCTCCTTGATCGGCCCCGGGTTGAATCATGGCGCATCGGACGACACTGCGATAGTGCAGTATGATCACACCGCGTAATCGACCGGCAAATCTCAAAGAGTTGCAAGCCGACGATGAAGATCAAATCCTTTGAGTTCAGCCTCAGGGAATTGGCCGGATCCATGGGAGACTTCGGCACCCTGTTTCCGTTTGCGATCGGCTATATCGTTGTCTGTGGTCTGAATCCGGCAGGATTTCTTGTGATGATGGGCCTGGCAAACATTGTAACCGGACTCGTGTACCGGCTTCCCATGCCTATCGAGCCGATGAAGGTGCTCGCTGTCGTTGCCATTGCTCAGCACTGGACACCCTCGATGGTATATGCCTCCGGATTCGCTATGGGCTTGATCTGGTTACTGTTTGCCGTTACCGGCGTTATGGGTTGGATTGCAAGAGTTACGCCCCATTCCGTTATCCGGGGTATCCAGGTCGCACTGGGTGTGCTCCTGGCTGTCGAGGCGCTCAAGATGCTTTCGACCTGGTGGGCGCTTGGTATCGTCTCTATCCTGATCGTGCTGGTACTGCGTCAGAATCGTTATGCCCCTGCGGCCAGCATGCTCATGGTCCTGGGTGTAACGATCATGCTTTTCAAAGGACAGTTCCAGCATGTCGATCCCCCTGGCCTCGTTCTTCCGACACTTGAGGGTTTCCGTCTTGATGAAGTCTGGAAGACGCTCTTACTGGCAGGTTTCGCTCAGATCCCGCTCACGGCTACCAATGCAGTTATTGCCACTTCGTCGTTGATCAAAACATACTGGCCGGATAACCCGGTAAGCGAGAGGCGCCTCTCGTTGAATATGGGTATCATGAATACGATCCTTCCGTTCTTTGGGGGTATGCCCTTATGCCATGGCGCCGGCGGCTTGGCCGGTCAGTACTACTTTGGCGCACGAACGGGCGGGGCCAACATTATCGAGGGGCTGATCGAAATCTCCATGGGGCTCTTCCTGGCCAGTTCAATCGCCGGACTGCTCGCTGTCTTTCCTACTGCCATCATTGGAGCCATGATGTTTCTGGTCGGGATAGAACTCACCAAATTCGCCAAAGACGTTCGCTGGACTAAGGACTTGATCTCCATGGCAGCAACCCTGATCGTTTCACTGGCAACCAACATGGCGTACGGTTTCTTGGTCGGGGTTGTCGTCTTCCATCTGACCCGAGTCATTTCCAGGAAGAACGGTTATGGCACGTAGAAGCGGCTCCGGTTGACTGGACAGGGGCTGGCATTTTCTAGGTCACGCCTTGCCGCTATTCCCCCTTAAGCCGCATCGGGCGGATGCTCGCGGCTATCTCGGGCACTTGACGAATACAAGTCCCATCCATCAGAAAAGGTTTGACAGCCTGAACATGGTTAAGAAGGGTAGGGTCGGGAGATTTTCCCTGTGGGCCCCGAATACCTTCCTTTCAGTGCCGCCGAATCGTGATTTGGTGAAATACAGCCCCTTGAAGCTGAATATCCAATTGCCGTGCTTATAGAGCAGACGGTTGAGTTTTTTCTGTATGCCTGATTCGCAAAAAAGGTCCCTATCATCCACTACCAGAGGGCAAAGACCAAGATTCAGGTTCGGTATGCCTTCCTGCTTAAACACCTCGATGGCATGGATCATGAGCGGGTAGAAGATGCCCGGTTTGAACTTGTTGCTGAAGCGGGATATATTGGGCACATACCCTGTTATCTGATTATCCGAATATATCGGATCAAAAAAGATGAATCCTATGAGTTCCCCATGCAGATATGCAAAAAACTTCCTTGTTCCCTCTTCATGCTCCATCTCCATGGGACGAATCAGAAACCCGATCTCTCGATTTCTGACCCTGCGTGTTTTCAGCCATTCGCTTGTAAGTTGGCGACATCCCTCGCTGGTGCATTTTTCCTCGATGGTAATACCTTCCTTCTTTGCATGGTTCACCGATGTTCTCAGAATCTGCTTTTTCTTTCCGTTCAGGTCCCACTTTTCGAGATCCAGATTGATCTCGATCCCGAACTGAGTGGCATAATAGCCGAATTTATCGTGAAGCAGCTCGGCAGTATCCTGAGAAATCTGCACAAAGGTAGTATGTTTGCCATCTTTGAGGAGTTCCCTGAAAAATACTTCACGGTCTTTCACATCGCAAACAGGATCAGCGAGAGTTAGACGATTGCCCCACTTCTGCATATACGCAATGAAACCCATCCCGGGGATGTCAAAAAAGTGCATCCCTGGCTGGAGTGTGGAAAATGACATGCAGTGGTTCCCATACTGTCTCAAGTATGCGAGCCGCTCTTCGAGGGAAAAGAGATCGGAAGTGCCCAGGGTCCTTGATCGGTAACGATCTATAGGTACAACCTTAACCGGCGGATTCTCTCGCAGTTGACCGGAAAATGGTTTCATCTGTGCTACATTACCCATGTGCACACATCTCCTTCCTGGTTTTTCAGTCCATATACTAGCGGTTTTTCCCCAGGCGCTCGTGGCTCGTGACCCAGTCGAGTGACGCTATGGCGCCGGCAAGGGAGATCTCTCCGGCCGTTGCGGCAGCGGTGACGATTTCTGCAAATTTCAAGACCTTGCCCTGGCCGTAACAGTCAAGTGATTCCAGGCATTCACGTTGAGTGGGCAGCCCTGTACCGCCGCCGTACGTTGCCACGATCAGCGAGGTGAGCGTAAGCGACCCGTACAGATCGCCTTCCGGTGTGATTTCGGTGCATACCATGCCGGCAGACGACTCGGATACGTTTGCCACGTCCTGGCCCGTCGCCATGAAGATAGCGGCCAGGGCATTGGCTGCATGGAGGCCGTTGCTCGAGGCCCCTGCCATGAAGGCTCCGATCTGGCACGCCCTGCAGAGGTAATCCAGCGTAACAGGGTCAACCCTCATATGCTTGATCATTACCTCTTTCGGGATGAGGATCTCGCCAATGACCCTCTTGCCGCGAGTGATCAGGTTGTTGATGAAAGACGCCTTCTTGTCCGTGGAGATGTTTCCGTCCAGATAGAAGTGGCGGACCGTATTCACCTGGGAGAGGATCCAGTTGCATGCTGTGAACGTACACATGCTCACCATGTTCTGTCCTGCGGCATCGCCGGTGTAGTAGTTGAATCTGAGGTAGACGAGCCTGCTGGCCATGTACTTCTCTATGGTCAGAAGCTTTGCAACCTTTGAGGCAGACTCTGCATGCCTTCTGATCTCATCCATATGCTCATCGATCCACAGCATGAAGTCCCGGCCTTCCCGTGCCGAATCGAAGGCAAAGGCCGGAGAGCGCTGCATGTGATCCTCAACCACGGTAACCTTGACGCCCCCGCACATGTTGATGAGTTTCATCCCCCTGTTGTAGGATGCCACCAGGGTACCTTCGCTCGTGCACATGGGGATGAAGAACTCTCCCTTGGCATGCTCGCCGTTGACCCTGAGCGGTCCGGCAAACCCCAGCGGGATCTGCCCTACACCGGTGAAATTCTCGATATTCCCCTTGGTGAGGATGGGGTCAAAGGAATGCTGCTTTATATGATGGAAATGTGTTCCGGTATATTCTTCCATGAAATCCTGCCGCTGTCGGACAATGTCGATGTCATAGTTGTTCAGCTTGTCATACGGCATCTTTCTCTTTGTTTCTCTGGTCTCGATGACCGAGTCCCCGGCTTCCAGATCCAGCATTCCATACAGATCGGTGTGGCAGGAGATGGTGATTACGTGCTCGGTGTTTTTTGCTAACGCCATTGTCCGCACATGGAATTCAACATCCTGGCCCATGGGGAAAGGGAGAGGTTGTTCCGGGCTTACCTCTACGGCCTTGAGGCAGGTTCCATCACTGCTCATGGAGACGTCATCCAGTGGGATTTCAAGTCCATTGATGGAAACGCCGGCAAGCTGGGTGATCAGGGCATCCTTCATGGGGTTTTTAATGGAGAAAGACACACCGTCTTCAAGGTTTTTCAGAGTCCCGAGAGAATAGATCTTTTTCAAGATGATCGAAGGTATGCTGATATAATTCCTGGCACCTGATTCAGTATGGATCAACGCAAGCCGGGGCTCTTTCAAGGTTGTTCCCATGAGGTTCTTCCTTTCAGTTCATTTTGAGATATGATTCCAAAACTTACATCAGCAGCCTGATCAGACAGGATTCATTTCGATTGAAAAAAGATAAAACCCCTTTGATTTGAGAGATCTATCTTCCCCCATTCTTCGTATATGCACCTTCCTTTCATGATGGATGAGTTCCTTGCGAATATGCAGGTGCTCTGTTTTCAATATACCGATAGATGTACATGCTTGTTTTGATTAGCATGATACGTGCCACAAAAAGTCTCTAAATCTACGATAATTATACCAGGTTAATAGCAGAGTATTGCTAGTATCACAATTACAATGATAAATAATATTAGCAGGTTAATGAAAGGGCCTTGGGAAGAAACGTATTGGATGTATGTAAATATTTTCTCACCATACCAGAAAAGATTTTCCAAAATCATTCCTGGATACCTACCTTTGATTACTTTTACTGAGCCGGGATTGAATGGTGATCCCCGGTCTTTTAGAGTTCATGCCATACGGTTTCCTCGAGATTGAAGCGACTGTTTGCGTGAGTACTATTTTGAGACCATGGGTTTGGGGGTGTGGTCCTAAAACCTTGCATCTCTTGAAGAAATCTCTTGACGAAAAGTCATCGGAACAAGAAGGGAACGACATGGCTATTTCGTGAATGAGGGGGAAGATGATTCACTAGCGGAAATAGGGAGCCTGCGAACTGATGCTTGTGTTTCCCTGCAAGACTGCTTACCCTGCTTCCCATGGCGAGCCATCATTCATCGGCGGCAGGGTGAGGCCTTCATGATCCCCTGGGAGATCATCGACAGCGCGAAGATTCCGGAAAGCGGCAATGAGCTTCGTTTGTTTAGGCGAGGGGGTGAGTTCTCCATCAGGATGGGCGGCATCGAGCTCATGAACAGCCGCGTCCACGGGTCGGAGGAAGCCCTGGCCGATCTCGCGTGCAACAGGATCTTCGGGCGTGCAGGGGCCCGGGTCCTCGTGGGCGGCATGGGCATGGGGTTTACGGCGGCAGCGGCACTGAGAAGGCTCGGGGCGGACGGCCGGGTGGAGGTGGCGGAGATCGTGCCTGAGGTAGTGGAGTGGAACCGGGGCCCTCTTGCGGACCTGGCAGGCCGGCCCCTCGATGACCACCGGGTGACGGTTCGCCTCGGCGACGTCGCGGAGGTCCTGCAGGCGGAGCGCGGCGGCTTCGACGCCATCCTGCTCGACGTGGACAACGGCCCCGAGGGGCTCACCCGGAAAGACAACGGCCACCTCTATGCAAGGGCCGGCCTGGAGGCGGCATTCAACGCACTGCGTCCGGCAGGCGTGCTGGCCGTGTGGTCGGCAGGGCCGAGCCCGGCCTTCACGAGGCGCCTGGTCCAGGCGGGCTTTTCGGTGGAAGAGGTGACGGTGCGGGCCAGGGGCGGC
>JAJFUP010000072.1 GCA_021372395.1 Deltaproteobacteria bacterium | reverse complement strand
GACAGCCTTCTCCAGGATCGGGAAAAAGCCAACTTCGAGATTATCCTTGAGGTGCTGGAGGAAGAGTTTAAGGGGTCACTGCCCCGAAAAGACTTCGATATTGCGCTCAAGATCCTGCAAAGCCTGCAGTATGTCCTCACTTCCTGCGTAGCAGAAATACCCTGGGCCATTCCATTGATAGAGGATTATGTCCTCACTGTCTCCAGTTCTCAATCCCTCGGACCGCTCCAAGAGGTATGGTCGGACATCGACTCCAGGCAGATGGAGAAAATGAAACAGATTCTCGAGCTTCTGCATCCCGAGGCCATCTCCACGCTCGGCATCATTTTGCTCCAGAACCAGCCTGCACCCATGAGGCAGATGCTTCAGGAGGCGATCACTTCACTTGCTTCCCGTGACTTGGCCCCCCTGGAATCACTGCTCAAAAATCCTGATGAACGACTTGTGGAAAGGCTTGTCACGGTGTTCGTCAACCTGCAGGGAGAGCAGACTTCGAAGGTCTTGACGAAACTGATTCGCCATGCATCGCCACATGTACGCCAGGAGGCGGCGCGGGGACTGTTGCAGCGGGGTACTGCTCATATGAAGGAACTCTTCAGCCTCATCGACGATAAGGAGGAATCCCTCCGCAGTCTGATACTGAAACAGATGGGCCAGACGCAGAACCCGGCAGCTGAAAGGTTTCTCCTGGAATACCTTGAACACCGGAAGTTTAAAAGTACGGAGAGCGAGCATGTCATTGCTTGCTTCACATCTCTCGGGCGATGTGGTTCTTCACGCGCTCTCCCCTATCTTCGTCAAACCCTGTTCGGGAAAGGATGGATACCGGTCTTCGGGAATTCGGCACATCGGGAGGGCGCAGCCGTTGCGCTGAGCAAAATGAGCATGAAAGAAGCCCGGCAGGTGTTGGAAAAGGCCGCTCGAAGCCTGAATCCGAGAGTGCGGCGTATCGTCCGGAAAGCAAGACAGGAACGGGGATAAGGAACAAAGACATGGCAACCTTGTCGGATCAGAAGACTCTGAACAAATTGCTGGGAGGGGACCTGATCAAGGCCTTCTATCATATTGTCAGCACCATAAAGATTCATCAGGACAACAATCAGCTGATCAGGGACAGTGTGGCAAAATTCAACACCATCATAACCGAGCTGTCGGGAGAAAACGACCTGTCCATCCACATCTGGCGGGGAAGATTTTACATACAGGGAGAAAAGCTTCTTTATCAAAGGGAGACCTTCCACATCATGAATGAGATGCTGGATTATTTCTCCCAGAGGAGGATCTCCGGATTGTCTTTTGATGCCACCTTCAGGGATGCTGTACCCGAGGATTTCCTGGCGTTCACTCGCCTCCTCAATGAGTCGGTCAAACATGAGGACCCCCCTGGCTGGCTCGATCGGCAGAGGGAAAAGACCCGGTTCTCATGGGTAGAGTTCTCAAAGGATGAGGAGATAAGTCCGCAGAAGGCTGATGTGCGAAGAAAAGAAAAGGCCCGGTATACCTACTTTCAAGCCCTGAATACCGTAAAGGAGGTGGGCGTGAAAGCCTCGAAGGGTATTGCCGGGGTCCGGAAGGCAAGGCGTCTGGCCCAGGCTCTGGTGGATTTGATCCAGGAGGATTCTTCTCTCCTGCTGGGAATGACCACCATCAGCGATTACGATGATTACACCTACAGCCACTCGGTGAACGTCGCGCTGCTTGCCACATGCTTGGGCAGGTATGTGGGCTTGTCCGAGATCTATTTGGAGTACCTCACTGTCTGTGGCCTCTTTCATGATTTAGGAAAGGTGGAAGTGTCGAAAGAGATCCTTCTCAAGAAGGGCCGGTTGAGCGCTGACGAGTGGGTTGATATGCGGAGACACCCTCTGGTGGGGGTGAGGCATATTCTCAGATTGCATGCGCCCCATTCCCTGAGATCGAGAATAATCCTCGGCCCCTTCGAGCACCATCTGAACGTCGATCTTTCCGGATATCCCGAGACACATTTCATGAAAAAACTGAGTCTCCTGGGACGGATCCTGCGCATTGCCGATGTTTACGAGGCGCTGACCGCGGATCGGGTCTACCGTGCCAGGGCATTCACCCCGGAAGAAGCATTGAGGCGAATGTGGAGTGAGGCGGGGAAAAGTTTCGATCCGCTTTTATTGAAAAGCTTCATAAACATGCTGGGGATATATCCTGTTGGATCAATCGTGGAACTGGACAGCGGCGAAATCGGTTTAGTGATGGAATACCCGGATGAAAACGACAA
>JAJFUP010000060.1 GCA_021372395.1 Deltaproteobacteria bacterium | reverse complement strand
GGGGTGCTCGGCATCGGATCCCACGGTGAGCTCCACCAGCATCTCGAGCGAAGATGTCGTAACGGGTCAGCGTATCCTTGCCCAGGTCTACGCCATTTCCGACAACCCTCCCATGACCTATGCATGGAGCGCTGACGGCGGAAGCATTGAGGCGGCGGACGAGTCGTCGTACGCGGCCTTCTGGGTTGCACCGGAAGAAACCGGAACCTACACCATTACCTGCACGATCTCGGATAAGGAAGACAAGCAGACGTCGCGCAGCTTCACCGTGAAGGTGAGCGAACGGCAGCTGGACGGCACCCTCGTCAGCGGGAAGGTCCTCTCGCTGGCGAAACAGACGGACTCCAAGCTGGGCGGCATCTGGGCGGCTGTCGAAGACAGCTACATCCGGTACCTGTCATCGAGATCAGACCAGGACACCACCTGGCAGAAGAACTTCTCCACCTTTATCGCACGGATGGACGTCGGCACCTTCGAATACACGATCTGGGGCGTCGAGTCCCCGGGCAAGGACATCGAGGTCCTCACCTCAGGATCCGAGTCGACCCTCGAATGCACGACCTGCACCGACTCGGACGTGATCCGGACGATGTCGCTGGATGTCCTCGACTCCAACATCCTCTGGGTGGGGGCTGATTCGGGGCTTCACTACTACAACCCGACCGTCAACCCCGATGCGCCCTGGGGCACGTATGCGTACTTCACAGGCAGGGTCAACGAGCTCTTCGAGGGCCCTGATTGCGTCTATGCCGCCACCGATTCCGGGATCTACAAGCTCCTGGCCCAGGATGAGCCCCTCTACGACGGAGATACCTGCGCAGTCTCCATCATTGAACAAAGCGTTGATCCGCTGACGGTAACGGTCTGGGCCGTGGCGGGAGGCGTGGTGGAAAAAGACGGCGTGCCGCTGGCTGCCCAGCCGGATGACGTTGCCTGCAGCATCGATGTGGACCCGAGCGGGAACATATGGTGCGGTAAGTACTGGTATGACGGAAGTGCCTGGCACCTGGTACCGGGGCTCGAAGGGGTGAACATCGTCAGGTCCATCGCGAGCAACGAGGGCCTTATCTACCTGCTCTCCGACTCAGGGGTTCTGTACCGCTGGTGATGTGCTCCGCAACGCGATGTCGTGGGCGATGCGCTTGAGCATACCGGCAAGGAGCTCCTCCGGATAGGGAGCCGGCACGAAGATGCGGCGCATCATGGTCACGTGATATGCGCTCCTCTGTGACGATGCCCGAGCAGTGCGCATGAAGCGTGTCTGACCGTCTTTCGTCTCGATCACCCGCACGGTAAGAACTACTGCCGTCGGGATGTCGGTGCCTCCGTAGACGAGGTGTTCGAGGGCGCCTGTGATCACATAGGCGGTCTTGGGCTGTTTGTCCTCCGTGAGCACGACCCGGCTATACGCCTTCTCATCCAGGAGGTAATCCTTCATCATCCTGGCCGCATATACGCCCCACTTCGGGTCATCTGCCGTGAAAGTCACCACGGAGACGCTGCCTGCGGAGGTGTTCGCGAGGCCCCAGTCGATGGGGGTTGATTCCTCATAGTGCCGTGTCGGCTTGACGAGCGCGCAGCCGCTCACAACGACGACGATTGTGCCGAAAACGAGGAAGTGTACCAGAAAGCTCAGCACCTTTTTTTCATTTCTCATACACGATCACCCCTTTTGGCCTTTCCAGCAGATCGTCCACCTGTTCGGAACGACTGAGTACGGCATAGGTGGAGGCGATCACCTCCCGGGTATTCGCGTCGAGGGCCCTGGTGGTAACCACCACTTCCCCTCCGCTCGCCAGGTAGGTGCTCACCAGGACGATCCCCGCAGGGGCTGTGGAGACAGGCTCACTTCGACTCAGAGGAGAAGTCCCCGTTTTGCCGGAGGCACCGGGGCCTTTCCTGTAATGCACGTCCACGACATGGGGAAGCCTTCCGGCAAGGGTGCCGGTGAGGAGTTCCTGGAACGCGAGGCCGAAGTCGCTCTGGGCATAGGTCACGGCGTCCACCGGGGTGGCCACCTGGATGACCCTCTCCCCCTGGACCTTCCGGAGGTCCCGGGCAATGGATGCAGCGATCTTGTCGGCACAGGTCTCCATGCTCAGGGTGTATCGTATGGGCAGAGAGGCGCAACCGGAGATGAGTGTCACGAGCCCGACGCATGCAAGGAACAG
>JAJFUP010000032.1 GCA_021372395.1 Deltaproteobacteria bacterium | reverse complement strand
TGGCTGCTTCCCGCGGTGCGGTAGGCCAGGCCGTAGCTATTGAGCGTTTCCAGGATGTCACCGCTGCCGTCGTAGCCATACTTGTAGTGACACCACTGGCAGCTCCCGAGCGTCACCGTTTTCGAGCCGCTCGTATACGAGCCGCCCGTGTGGCACAGGTTGCAGTTGTCCAGCTTGGTGCCTGCCTTGGCAGGATACACGGCGAGGAACTTCGGCGCATCGTCCTCTCCCTCGTGATGGTAGGCACACCTGCCTGCTGCCGGGCTCAGGAAGAGCACCGCCAGTGCTGCGGCCAGAACTATGATTACCCGTTTCATGAGATTTGCCCTCCTAAATGTAGTTATGATTCCTTGTTATCGATGATATGGATCAGATGTCCATGCTGAGCCTGAGCGTCAGCACGTTCTCGCGGTTGATGTAGTCGATGCTCCCGTTCTGGTTCACCCTCACCTTGATGGGGTCCGAGAGGTCGGTGTACGTATAGTCGGCCACGACCCTGAGCATGGGGAAGAGGATCCACGTGGCGCACACGCTCGCGGCATCGGCGTTGCGTACCGAAACATTGGCGTCTTTTACGATCCACTCCTTGTCCCCCGTGAAGTGCTCATAGCGTGCCGCGAGGCACAAGGCACCGTATGTGCCCTCATCCGGATTGAAGAACTGCCTGGGATAGATGGGGTTCACCACCCCTCCTGCAAGCGAGAAGTCCTCGCCCGTGACGCACCAGGCCATGCTCGCGTACCAGGACGAGAAGTCCGCATCGGTGGGCTCAATCTCCGACGTGTCGATGTCCGTGTACCTGAGGTGCGTGTACTCCCCTGTCAGGGCGAAGGGGCCTTTCACCCAGGCAGCCTCGACATTGCCCCGTATCCGGCTGTTCACGTCCTGGAGCACGCCGAACTTGTTGCTGTTGACGCTCAGGACGTAGAGATTGCGGGTAAGACCCGCCATGCCCGTGCTCTTGACGCCCACGCCCACGTTGATGGGGTCGATCTTGGCATAGCTGGCAGAGGCGCCCACCTGGAGACTGCGCAGAGATCCCATGTCCGTGGCCCCGAACGGTTTGACGGCAACGCGTCCCGTGATCTCCGGCGTGGCGTGGTCATTCCCCCGGGCGGAGCCGTCCTGGCCGTCGCCGTTGAACAGCCCGAGGGCGTAGTTGACCGAGCCCTGGGCCATGCTGCCATTGAGCATCATCCCGACGTCGCGCAGGGGGGAGAGATAGTACCCCATGGAGCGCTCCGCGAACCACTGTGCCTTGTCCGCACCCTGCCACTCCAGGCTGAAGGGCTCCTTGAACTGGCCTACCCTGAGGGCCTGCATCTCGCTGAACACGAACTCGCCGTAGGCATCCACGAGGTTGTCGGTGGCGTTGCCCTGGAACTCGTACTCCAGGTCATACCTGAACCAGGGAGTGACCTGGCCCTGGAAGAGCAGGCGCGCCTTGCGGATGTCGAAGCGGCTGTCCGCCCGATCAGTCTCGGCGTATGCCCGGTAGTCCGCCTGGAACGACCCGCCCAGGCGCATCTCCATGCCGCCTTCCTCTTCCGAGCGGATGTAGAACCCGCCCTTGTAGCCTGCGAGGAATATCCGTTCGGCCGAAGCCTGCATGGGGATGATCGTGAGTAAGATCATGGCAAAGACCCACAAAGAAAGGGCTGCCGGAGTGATATGGTTTTTTTTCATGATGGGTTCTCCATGTATGTGCTTTTGATGAAGGTCCGTCCTTGTCCTTCGCTGACAGGGGAATTTACCCAGAGGCACGAGACGCATTCCCTGATGCCAGTGATCCCCTTTGATGCCGTAGCCCGATGTCCCCTTTCAGGGATTTACCGTACTCATATTCGTTCTAAATATAACGATCACGAAAAAAGAAACAATGGATAACAGGGAATGATATTTAAATTCCTTTACCTCGTCAACCACTTATTATGCTCTGCGGAACATTTTACTGAAAAAGTGTACCTTGACCTGGTCACGAGGAGAGCAAAAACTGCAAGGCCCTCGGTCTCAGAACCCCTCTGGGGGGTAAATATTTCTCCAGACCGCGGGCGAGGCGTAGGGTGCAGTCAAGTTCATGGGATTGGACTTGCAAAACGCGTGGGAGTGAGGGATAGACCGTTTATCAGAGGGTGCCTCGATGGCTCATGCGAGGGCTGCCCCGACACGAGAGGCCCAGGTTTTTTACCTGGCGCGCAACCACGACAGAGGAGGACAATTTCATGAAGATGGGAAAACGGTGTTCGAACAGAGCGTACGGGGTGATTCCCGTGCTGGCTGCCTTCCTGATGCTGAGCTTTGCCCCTGCGGCCCTTCATGCCGCAACGGCCAGGGAGATCGACGTGAGCGTGGACGTGGCCATGGAAAGCTTCATGAAGGACGTGACGGGCGCCAAGGAGTTTCTCCAGGCATCCAAGGCCGTGCTCGTGTTCCCGAAAGTCTACAAGGCCGGCTTCTGGATCGGGGGAGAGTACGGCGAGGGGGCCCTCAGGATCGGCGGGAAGACCGTGGACTACTACAACATCGCTGCAGGGTCCTTCGGCTTTCAGTTCGGCGCCCAGGCCAAGACCGTCATCCTCGTCTTTCTCCAGGATGAGGCGTTGAAGAAATTCCGGGAAAGCCCGGGTTGGAAGGCGGGTGTCGACGGATCCGTGGCCCTGGTGGATGTCGGCGTCGGACAGGCCATCGACTCCGCCACCTTCAATCAGCCTATCATCGGTTTCGTGATCGGCCAGAAGGGGCTCATGTTCAACCTCACCCTCGAGGGAACGAAGATAACGAAGATCGCAAAGTGAGGAGCAGCATCCCGTTGCATGCCCGATAAGACGACACCGGCTCAGAGCAGCTCACGGATGCCGGGAGGCCCTCGATTCCAATGAAGGCCGCCCTGGTTCAGCTCCCGGTCCAGTCGCACGACTATGCCTACTCCGTGGAGAACGTGCCGCTGGCCGCCGGTTACCTGGCCTCCTATGCCGCTTCCCGCCAGGCCCCGGCAGAGGTGATGATCTGTCCGGCCCTCATCGCGAACCTCGGGGGCGACGCCGCGATCCTTGCCTGGCTTGAGGAGGTGCGGCCCGATGTCGTGGGCTTCAGCTGCTATGTGTGGAACATCGAGCGGACGCTCTCCCTGTGCAGGATGGTCAGGCAGTGCCTGGAGCGATGCCTCATCGTGCTGGGCGGGCCCGAGATAACCCCGGACAACGGTTTTCTCCTTGGCCAGGAGGACTTCCACGTCGGCGTCGTGGGGGAAGGGGAGGAGGCCTTCCTGGATCTGCTGCATGCAGCGGGCCGGGGCATTGAAGGCATGAGAGAGATCGACGGCCTCATGGTGCGGGAAGGGGAGGGCTGGCATTTCACCTCGCCCCGGACCCCTGTGGCAGATCTCGAGGGGATCCCCTCACCGTACCTGTCAGGGATCCTCGGTGTGTCCCTGAACAGGAGCATGGTCCTGGAGACGGTCCGGGGATGCCCGATGCGATGCACCTACTGCTACTACCACAAGAGCTCCCCCACGGTGCGCGCCTTCGACCGGTCGCGGATCCGGGAGGAGTTTTCCTGGGCCTGCCGGCAGGGGGTGGGCGAGGTGACCCTCATCGACCCCTGCTTCGCCAGGAGGCCCGATCTCCTGGAGCTTCTCGCTGCCGTGTCGGAAACAGGACGCGGAAATCTTCAGGTGAGCTGCGAGCTCAACGCCGAGGACCTGGATGCCGGGCTCGTGGATGCCCTTGCAAGGGCAGGGCTCCGGCACGTGGAGATCGGCCTCCAGACCGTCAACCCGAAGGCGCTCAAGACCATCGGCCGTCATTTCGATCCTGCGGCCTTTGCCCGGGGCGTCGGCCTGCTGAAGAATGCCGGTATCCGCGTCATGACGGACATCATGGTGGGCCTGCCGGGAGACAGCCTCCCTGATGTGAAGAGGGCGATCGATTTCGTGCTGGGAAAAGGTCTCTGCGACGAGCTCGGCCTCTACCCTTTGAGTGTTTTACCCGGGACAAGGCTCAGGGCCCAGGCCGCAAGGCTCGGGATCCGTTTCCAGCCAAAGCCGCCGTACCTTGTCACGGAGACCCCGGACATGGACTGCGATGATATCCGGGAGGCCTTCGCCTATGCCGAGGAGGGAACCGGCATCGACTTCTTCCCGGTGGAGGCGCCCCGCAAAGGAGACCGGCGGGAACTTAAGAGTCATGCGTTCGTGCACCGCATCGTCATCGATTCCGGCCTGGACAGCGAGCCGGTGCACCCTCACGAGATCGGCCAGGCCCTGAGTATCGAGGTCCTTGACCCTGCCTTTCTCGGCCGCAGGGAGGAGCTCGGGGAAAAAATCCGCGGGCTCCTCGCCCCAAACCTCTCCACGCTGGTGAGCTGGGTCCTTCCCGAAGCTTTATACCGGGAGAGCGGGGTCAGCGAGTTCATCGCCTCCTGCTGCCCTGAGATCGACAACCCTGCGGACCGGGAGTACATGGCGACCTTCTCGCCTGGAAGATCCTGCCAGCTTTTCCTTTGCGGGAAAGACAAAAGGGGGGGAGACACCCTTGTCCGGGTGCCGCTGTCACCGGATGCGTCACGGCCCATCTGGGCCGCACTGTCCGCCGAGGCAGGACCCGACGAGGAGCAGCGCCACGCCGAGCGCATCGGGAGGCTGCTTGGCTACACACCAAAGATCAGGTACCACGACCTCCCGGAAGAGAGCACCGATGGGCTTGACGGTTTTCTGGCTTCCCGGATGCTGTCGTCCTCGTGAGAGGGTGATCGCGGGGGAGAGTCCCTTCAGTAGTATTCGAGAAGGCCCGACCGGGTGCCTTCGGCGTGGATGATCTTCTGCCACTTTTCCTGGTGATCCGCTGTCCCATGCAAGGCCATGGCCTGCTCGTACACCGCATCCATGTCGGCAGGATGCTCCGGGCGATCGAGGAATGCACCCCGGAAGAGCTCGAGCTCCTGAGGGCTCAGCGGGATGTCCGGGAAGGCCGGGCCTCTCTCGATGAAGATCTTCCTGCCCGAGGCCAGCGTGATCTCCCGGAAGGGGTTGTGGTAGGAGAGTCCCTGGCAGGGTGACGCGTGGGAGTAGGAGACCCCCGCCCCCTTCGCAGGAGGCTCCAGGAGCCTCAGGAGGGCAGGGCTGATGAGCAGGCGGTTTCTGTTCAGGGGCTTTGACCACAGGGCAGGATCGATGCCGTGTGCAATGAGGCCGGCCTCGATCCGGTCTATGCGTTCGGGTTCCCCTTCCAGGAAGAGTGTCCTGATCATGCCGGTCTCGGTGATATCTTCGTGCGGTTTGGTCAGGAACGGGGCCCATCGCCTTCGGGACGCCTTTGCCTGAAAGCGCTGGCGATAGATGAGCGAGCAGTAGTGGACGTGAAGACCGATGTGCTCTCCGATCGCATGCTCGAGGAGGCAAAGTGCGGCCATCTCGGATTCCAGGACCCCGATGGCAGGGCCGTGAAGGAAGGTGTATTGACGCTCTTCGAGGTTCCCCCGGTTGTGGGGGGTACAGCGGATCTGGTGGAGGTTGAGGAATGCGATGCCCGAGTCGGCCATCTCCCCAAGCTTTGTCTTCATGAGCTCGAGGTCTTCGGGCACTGCAGGGATCTCCACGGTGACGCACGGGATGATGCCTGTAGCCATGCGTGCCGGGGAAAGATCGTATCCGGTCGCCGTGATGTTGAACCGGATCTCGTCGAGGCCGGCATCGGCGAGCCTGCACAGCTTGTCTTTTGTCGCGAGGGTGCCGTTCGTGTACAGCCACAGGTAGAGGGTCTCGCCGAAGCGTTTCTTGACACGGGTGACGAACGTAATCGTCCTGTCGAAGGAGATGAGGGGCTCGCCGCCGCTGATGCTCGCCCCGCTGAACCCGAAGCGCTCCAGGTAGTCTGCATACTCTTCGGGACTCGTGAAGGTGAGCGTGCCGGTGCCCGGCTCGTCGAGGGTTTCCTGCCTGGCCGGGCAGAAGAAGCAGTGTGCGTTGCACAGGTTGTTGATGAACAGGCACGACCATGCCCCCTCACCGCAGAGCCTGCACCCGGGTGAGATCTCCCCGGTGAAGAGCTTCGTGGCATTGAACGCGGAACAGGCCCGGTCTTCGATCTCCCGGAGCAGTTCCTGCCTCCTGAGGGTCGCAATGGCCGCGGCTTCGGGGCAGAGCCACCTCATCTCGTCCGAGAAAGGGGCATGTTCCTGCATGTTGAGAGCCATGATCCCTGTCCGATCGAGCTCAGGTACGGGCATAGAGCGAATAGTAGCACAGTGGCCGGGGTTGTCGACCTGGAAAGTGAAAGGTGATAAGAATTTTCTGGAACCTCAGGGGATTCTCTGCTAGAGCATTCCTCGGAAAGATTATCCTGCAACAGGAGAAATTAAAAAGAGATTCATGCCGATTATCCTGAAAACAACCCTGCTCCTCGTCCTCTCGAACCTGTTCATGACCTTTGCCTGGTATGGCCACCTCAAGAACCTGAGCACCAGGCAGTGGTACATTGCAGCGTTTGCCAGCTGGGGGATCGCCCTGTTCGAGTACATGCTCCAGGTGCCGGCAAACCGCATCGGGTATCAGGAGATGAATCTCTCGCAGCTCAAGATCCTCCAGGAGGTCATCACCCTGACGGTCTTCGTGCCGTTCTCCCTGTTCTACATGCAGCAGCCCCTCAAGCTCGATTACCTCTGGGCAGGCCTGTGCCTCCTGGGGGCGGTGTACTTCATCTTCCGTACCTAGCCGGGCAGCCTTGCCGGAGATCAGATATCCCGCAGGAGCACATTCGCAGGAGAGCTCTCCAGGCAAAGCCTCAGCTCTTCGAGGATGTTGCCGAGGTTCGCGATTTCTTCCGTCTCGGGCAACGGGTAGAGGTGGAGCCCCTTGTCTTCGAGCGCCGTAAGGACCGAAGCCACGGAGAGGGTGCCCGTGTCGCGCGCCGGCTGGTAGGCGGGAACCGCGTGGTTGTCACTCCACGTCTCACTGAGCACGCCCGCTTCGCACAGATCGGCAAGGGTCGCCTTCACCAGGGCAAGGGGCAGTTCCAGGGCATCGGACACCCGAACGGCGCTGAGTGCGGGCTCTCCCTTGACGAAGTTCACTACGATGATTCGGGTTATGAGGAGGCTGAGCATCTTGCCCCGGGAGGGGCTTATCCTGCACGGATCGATCTGGGAATCTCCTGACTTGGCGTTCTGGTGGGCATAGGACAGCTCGGCCCCGAAGAGCACGATGAGCCAGCTCAGCTGAAGCCACACCAGGAAGAGAGGCAGCGCTGCAAAGCTGCCGTAGATAGCGTTGTACTGCGCCACCCCGACCTGGAAGTGGATGTAGATGCCCTGCACCACCTCGAAGATGCTTCCTGCCGTGAAGCCTGCGATGAGCCCGGAAGCCAGGGTCACCTTCGTGTTGGGGATGAAGACGTACACGAAGGCGAACAGAAACCAGATGAGGCAGTACGGGATGAGCCTCATGAGGAGAGCGATCAGGGGGTTGAGGAGGCCCAGGCCCAGCAAGCCGGTGATGTGGGAGATCTGGGTCACCACCATGACCGTGGCACTGCTGGAGGTGATGAGCAGGATGGGCGCGATGAGCATGATGGAGAGGTAATCGCTGAATTTCCTGCCGAAGGACCGCGATTGCTCCACAGCCCAGATGTGGTTGAACGACAGCTCGATGTTGTCGAGGACCTTGATCGCCGACCACAAAAGGACGATGATGCCCACTCCGGCGAGCAGGCCCCCCTGCGTGTTCTCGAGAAGCCGCCTGGAGAACTCGATGATTTGGGCCACCACATCTTCATGGCCGGCGAAGTTCTCCATCAGACGCTGCTCCAAGAGCTTCTGGAAACCGAAACCCTTGGCTATGGCAAAGGCCACGGCAGCGACCGGCACAATGGACATGAGGGTGTAGAACGTCAGGGCCGATGATCTCAGGGAACACTGGTCCGCCATGAATTTCCTGATGGTGACGCTCAGAATCCGTAAAATGGAGAACAGCAGCCTGTGGAAACCCTTCAGATCCGTGAGCCGCACCTTCCAGATGCCCTCCTGCAAGAGATCTTTCAGGGCCTTGGCCCTGTCCGCAATCCCTTTCATGGATCATCGCCTCCTTGTAAGGAATGGTGAAATTCATCTCCGGTCTTCTCGAGGGCGCTGTCTTTGTATCGTCATGCGCCAAGAAGCCCCCACCATCGGCAAAAACAGTCTGCACTACGATTTTACCACGATCATACGGACAAGGATAGTGACATGTCTCCAAGGGGCATGGGTGGCACGGAACTCCCGGCCAGAGCCTTCAGTCAGCCCTGACAGCAAGGCCCGGGAGGGGGAGGGCGGAAATTGCGAGACGCTCGCGCACCGGGGCCGTGGGACACCCCGCCTGATCAAGGCAAAGGCTCATGACCTTGCTTCGCGCATCTTGTCACCTGACAGCCGGGAGGAGCTGCGGGCTGTCAGGCCTTATCCCTCGAGACAGACCTCGATGGTGAACGTTCCATTGTCCGTGTCGAACGGGATCGCGATGATCGGGTGCTTGGTTATATGGGAGATGGTATGGTTCTTCCCGGTGATCACCGTGGGGATTGCGCCCTTGAGGGTTCGTCCTTTCATCTCGAGCTTCTGCCTGGCCTGGCCTGAAACGATATTCAGGATCTCACCCACGGCGTCCTTGACCTCTTCGTCGATCTTGTTGACCGGCTCACCGAACATGCTGCTCACGATGGCGAGGATGCTCTGCTCGGAGAAGCTCACGGACAGTGTCCCGCTGGTCTCACCGGTGAGTCCGACGATGCCGGAGACATCCCCTTGGGCCAGGGAGTCATTCTTCAGGTATGGCTTGCCGGCCCTGGCCTCAGTGAAGGCGAGCGAGGACAGGACATGGAGCGTCGCTTCTATGAACGGGTTTATCAGGGTTACATCCATATGTTCCTCACAAAAAATCCTTTCATTTGAATTCCCATAGAGATATCGGCAGGTGACCCGGGGAAAAGTAGAAAATTATGGGGTGATGAGGATTCCCGTGCCGGAGCCGGCCGGTGCAAGCCCGGGAGAACGCTCAGCCCCGGATTGCCCCTGCTCGGCCATGTTCGCTGCTGAACGATTTCGACAGTCACCGTCGATCAGAAGATCTTTTTCATCATGCCCACATAGGTGCCGACCGTATTGCCGCCGGCATAGGCCATGATGTCGAAGATGCCGCTCATGGAGCTCTCTTTTATGATCAGGGTGAGCAGCACGAAGTTGGCGCAGGTGATGAGCCCGCTCAGGACAGTGGCGCTCCAGACCTTTTTTTCCGCCACGGATTTCGTGTAGCGGGTCACCAGAAGATCGATGAAGATCCCTGCTAAGAACAATGAAACGAGCTGAATGATTATGGTCACCATCGTGAACCCTCCTTCGAGGATGCATGGGACAAAAGAGGAGCAGGGCTACAGGCCTACCCGGAGCCATCGGCAGGCAGATCCCTTCCCGGCTCGCGCACGGGCAGAGCTCTGCCCTGATGGGTATGCCGCCTTTTTTTTGGCGACGAGGGTATCCCTTGAGAACCTGTTCCGCCTCAAGAGCTGGTGTGAAGCCGAGTGCCGCCCGGACGCGCCGTTCAGGCCGTCGGACTGGGGGTCCTCGGATTACGCAGGGGTCACTCTATGAAGAGAGTGGAAGGATTGCGGTGTGAGACAATTTTTTTAGAACTGACACGCAAGAGTATTTCCCTCACCCTGCCTGACCAGCTCCGGATGGAGGCTCATTTATGTCCATGCAAACCTCCTGTAAGATTTTTTATCGCTTTTCCTTGATGCAGCTCGCCATATTCGCATAAACGGCCCCCTATGTCAAGCTCCCCCCTGGGGCGGCTCCCATGCGTGGTCTTCATGCCGATGGATGCGGGTATGCGCACCGCCATTGCCTGATCTCATGACGCGCGATCCCCGGTTGTCCGGGACGTATAAATTGGGGTAGAGTCGATGATGAACACATCGGGCGGTCCGGCATGACCGCTGATAAAGGGATACGGTTTCATGGATAGGACTTTTTTCGTTGATTTCGATGGCACCATCACCACCCTGGACACCACGGCAGCCATGATGCAGGCCTTCGTCCGCGAGGCTGACCGTCCGGCCGTCATGAGGATCAGCTCGCTGTGGGAGAAGAAGCAGCTCTCTACCCGGGAATGCGCCAACCGGATCTTCACGTACTTCCATGCGGAGCCGGGTGACATGGTCAGGCTGCTGGAGTCCATCGAGATCGATGAGAGCTTCCCGCGCTTCCTGGATGCCTGCATCCGCGCCAAAGACCGGGTCCATGTGCTCAGTGACGGGTTCGATCTCTGCATCCTGACGGTTTTCTCTCAGCACGGTATCGATGTCCCTTACTATGCGAACACCCTGATCTATGAGGCCGGGTTTACGATGGAATGCCCCCATGCAAACCATGAATGCGGGCACTGCGGGGTATGCAAGACCACGCTCATGGAGCGGCTCAAAGAGCCGTCTCATCGGAGTGTCTACATCGGTGACGGATATTCGGATGCCTGCCCTGCCCGGCATGCCGACATGGTTTTCGCCAAGGAGCCGCTCCACACGCTGTGCAGGGAGGGCGGGGTAGACGCCCGGCGGTTCGCCTCCTTCGACGAGATCGTCGAACGGCTCTACGGGGCCCCTTAAAAGAGGAGATCAGGGTGGATGAGGGCGCAGGAAAAGATGCGGACGCAATGAAGATGCTGATCTTGTGCAACGGCGAGTACGGGGACCCTTCCTGGTACCGCAGCCGCATGTCCGGCTATTCCCGCATCATCTGCACCGATGGTGCGGCCTGCATGGCGAGACGCATCGGCATCGTGCCCGACCTGGTTGTCGGCGACATGGACTCGATTGCCGCTGAGGACCGCGAGAGCCTGGAAAGCGCTGGTGCCCGGTTTCAGGTCTACCCCCCGGAGAAAGACCTGACCGATACCCAGATAGCCTACGAGATCGCCCGGGAGCAGGGGGCGTCTTTTGTCACGGTCTGGGGCGGGACCGGGTCACGCCTCGATCACACCCTCTCGACCCTGCACAATGCATTCATGCTGGTCGAGCAAGGCATCGACGTGTGCTTTGCCTCTCCTGACGTGACGATCCACCTCGTGCGGCGTCGCCTTGCACTGACGGGCAGCCCCGGCGATACCGTGTCCCTGATCGTGCTCGGCGACCGGGCAAAGGGGATCACGCTCACCGGGTTTCGCTACCCCTTACGCAATGCGACCCTCGAGGGCACCTGGCAGATCGGCGTCTCCAACTTTATGACAATGGCGAATCCGGTTGTCGAGGTCGCAGACGGGAACATCGCCGTGTTTCACTACCACAGGCTTCCTGACGAGGCGTTGTAGTCGCCTTGCCCATCCACGCATTTTCGGGAATCCTTGTGCGCTTCTTGGAAAGGGATTCAAAAGGCGGCCGGGTGTTTTAGGCGAGCACCTTGACGTAGATGACCTTGCCGTCTCCCGGGGCGTAGAAATCCTCGAGCCTGGCCTCCTCATGGTAACCCAGGTGAAGGTAGAAGGTCCTCGTGGGCTCGTAGAGGTCCTTAAGGGAGGTGTCCGCATAGATGCGTGTCCCCCCCAAGGCCATGACGGCCTCCTCGGTTCGCTGCATCAGCCACCTTCCTGCCCCCAGGCCCTGACGCTCTTTGTCCACCGCGATCCAGTAGAGGTCGAAGCTCTCTTTTGTGCCGGGGATGGGGCCGAAGCACGTGTATCCGAGGACCGATCCGGACCCGTCTTCGCAGAAGAGAAAGAAGTAGCCGCTTGAAGGCCCCTTGGCCAGGTGCTCGTCCACGAGCTCAACGGCGATGAGTTCCTCCTCGGGGGTGAAGAACCCCGTGGATTCGACGATCTTTCTCACGAGGTCCCGATCAGAGGGAGTTACGGTGTCTCTGGGGGTGAATGTCATGATCTCTCCCTGTCATGCAACAATCTCACCGGCCGGACGCACCGGCGAGGATGCGGGCGATGAGGTCGGGGTAGCTGATGCCTGCCCTCAGGGAAGCCGCCACGAAGCCGCTGTCGGGAGATATGCACGGGTTGGCATTGACCTCGAGGACCCACGGCCTGCCTGCGTGGTCCACCCGGAAATCCACCCGGGCATACCCTGCGAGGTCGAAGCCCTCCCAGCACTGAAGCGCGATACGCCCGAGCTCCTGCAGAAGGGGCGCATCTTCCGCGGGTATGGCGAAGGTCCGGGTGGTTGCCTGGTACTCCAGGGAATCCTCGTCCCATTTCGCCCGGTAATCCACGATCTTTTCCCTGCCCTCGGGGAGTGTGAAGACGATCTCCGCAGGCGGCAGGACCTCGGCACCGTCGGAACGCGCCAGCATCGAGAGGTTGAACTCCCTGCCGTCTATGAAGCGCTCGGCAAAACACTTCCTGCCCAGCATGAGCGATCTGTTCTCCAGCAGGTCC
>JAJFUP010000007.1 GCA_021372395.1 Deltaproteobacteria bacterium | reverse complement strand
CCTATGTCGCTGCCCGCGAGGTACCCATGGCCGGCAAAGATCTGCATGCCCCAACCCGTGATCTTCGTCACTGCCTCGCTGGCAAAGAGCTTGGCGCACGCGGCCAGGACCCCGGCTTCGGACTCCCCGTTGTTGATCGCCCATGCGGCGCGCAGCGCAAGCATCCGTCCCAGGTCGTTGTACGCGAACATGTCCGCCAGCTTGAAACCCACGTCCTGGTACAGCCCGATGGGTTTGCCGAAAGCGCTCCTGCTCTTGGCATGGCTGGTGGAAATCTCCATGCAGGCGTTCCCGATACCTACGCAGAGCGCCGCTATCCCCACCGTACCCATGGTCAGGATGCGGTCCACCTGCTCGTGGCCTTTCCCGGGGGTGCCTCCCAGGACTCCGGAGGCAGCACAGTTGTCAAAAGTGACGGCGGCAATGGGAACACCCCGCAGACCCATGGTCTCGACAGGGTCGGCTATGTTCAAGCCCCTGACGCCCTTCTCCACGATGAAAAGGCTCATGCCGCTCAGGGGGCCGGCATCTGTGTCGCTGTTCGCGAGCACGAGCATCACGTCCGCCATGGGCGCGTTGACCACGATGTCCTTTGTGCCGCTGAGCAGCCACGCATCTCCTTCCCTGCGCGCGAAGGAGGTGATGGCCTGGAGGTCCGTGCCGGCAGTCTCTTCGGAGTAGGCAAAGGCACCCACCATCTCTGCCTTCATGAGTGCAGGGATATACTGCTGCCTCTGCTCCGTGGTGCCGAACAGCCTCAATGCGCCTGCACACAGGAATGCACTCGCACGGGCGCTCAGAAAGGTTGCCGGGCAGGCCTTTGCAATCACCTCACCCGCCAGGTAGAGGCCGACCAGATCCATGTAGTCGCCCGCATGGCCCGCTTCCAGCCAGCCCTCTTTGGCCAGCATCTTCAGGTTTTCCCTCATGTACTCGCACGCCTTCCGGCGTGAGCTTAAGTCGAGCATCTTTGCCCTGGGCGCGATCGCGGCCCGGCAGAAATCGTTCAGGTCCTGCTGCAGCTTCACCTCTTGCGGAGAAAGCTGGTAATCCATGGTCTCACCCCCTTTTAAGCCCGATTACATCATCATGATCCGGGACACGATCATGCGCATGATATCCGACGTGCCGCCGCCGATGGCCGCCAGCTTGGAATCGCGGAAGTTTCTCTCCACCGGGTACTCGTGCATGAAGCCGTAACCCCCGAAGACCTGCACGGCCTCCGATGCCATCTCGAACCCCCTGTCACCCGCATACACCTTGCTCACTGCCGCCTGCAGGGGATTGAGCATGGCTCCGTTGTCCTTGGACGATGCAACGCGGTAGATGGCGAGCCGAACCGCCTCGATGAAGACCTTCATGTCGGCGATACGGTGCTGGATGGCCTGGAAGTTCCTGATGGGGCGGTTGAACTGATGGCGCTCGTTGGCGTAGCGTGCGCATGCGTCCAGGTTGTTGAGCGCCGTACCCAGCATGGGCGAGAGCAGGGTGCAGCGATCCCACTCCACGCCGGAAAGCGCGATGAGCCAGCCTTTGCCTTCGCCTGAGAGCACGTTGGCCTGCGGGACCTCGCAGTCTTCGAAAAAGACCTCGGACGTGGCAGAGCACCGGCACCCCATCTTGTGAAAAGGCTTGCCCATGGAAAGCCCCGGGGTACCTTTCTCGATGATGAAGGCCGTGATGCCCTCGTGCTTCTTCGAACGGTCCACGTTGGCGAACACCACGAAGACGTCTGCCACCGGCGCGTTGGTGATGAAGGTCTTCGATCCGTTGAGGACATAGCAATCGCCCTTCTTCACCGCCGTGGTCCGCAACGATGCGGCATCCGAACCGGAACCCGGCTCGGTGAGGCCCATGCACCCGATCCACTCTCCGGATGCGAGCCTGGGGACGTACTTTCGCTGCTGCTCCTCATTGCCGTAATAAAAGATATTGCAGGCGCACAGGTAGGTGTGGGCTCCCCAGGCCAGGAGGCTTCCGCCGTCCACCCCCGCATGCCCCAGGGCTTCGCCGGCCAGGCAGCAGGTAAGGATGTCTGCCCCCGAACCGCCCAGTTCCTCGGGAAAGGGCAACCCCAGTATCCCCAGATCCCCGAGCTTTTTCCATATCTCGAAGCTGAACTCACCCTTGAGATCGGCTTCTTCGCAGAGAGGGGCGATCTCGTCCCTGCCGTAGCGGAAGACGGTGTCCCTGAACATTTTCTGTTCCTGCGTGAGAGAAAAATCCATGTACACCTCCTGGATACGAAGATCGAACCGCATATCATTCTGCGCTGCGTGCATGGATGAAGCGCACATCGTCGAACCAGCCCCACCCGTGGGCACAATGATGCAACAACTTTTTAGATATTAACTGACAGTTAAGTTTATTACTGTAAGTAGATCATTAGATACTCGTTCATTCATTGTCAATAAAAATCATTGTTCCTCCCGGTGTGTCGCCTGCAAAACAAACCGATAAGTCCCTGCAGATCCTTTCACAGCCGATCATTCTCATGGCAGGACCGATTCGGCTTGACATTATTTTTACCATTGGTTTATGAATTACCAAGGGTAGAGCATTTAACTTTTGGTTCATCGCTCTACCCGGGTTCCTACAGGTTTCGAGGTGATGGATGCAGAAGCATCAGCAGGTGATACAGGAGAGAAAAAACCGGGAGAAGGACCAGCGCATTCAGAGCATCCTGATGGCTGCCAAGAAGGTCTTCTTCTCGAAAGGCTACCTGAAGACGACCATGGACGAGATCGCCTTCGAGGCCCAGATCAGCAAGCCGACCATCTACCAGTACTTCAATACCAAGGACGAGCTCTACTCTTCTCTCATGCAGCCGTTCCTGGAAGACTTCGGCAAACAGTTCGAGCGCATCGACAGGAAACTCTCAGGCAGGAAATACATCTCGGGCAGGGACCTGGTGAAAGACCTCTTCAAAATCTTCATGCGCAGCTACGAGAAGGCACCCGACTCGCTCAAGGTAGCGCACACGTTCTTCCAGCACCAGGACCTCATCAACGAGCTCAATGCCGACACCCGCTCGGCCATCAGCAGCAGGGGCAAATACGATTTCGAGCTTGCGAGACGGGTCATTGCCTCGGCGATAGATCAGGGCCTGATCAGGGATGTCGACAGCTTCGCCCTCTCCGACATCCTCTGGGGGCTCTTTGTGGGCATCACCCAGGTAATGGACATGAAGGCCACCAAGCACGAACAGTCGCACAGGTACCTCAAATCAACCATGAGCCTTGCGGAGAAGCTCATCGCCGATGCCATTGTCCTGAAGTGATCCTTGCCTGTGGCCGGGGTACCCGGAGCATGGAGCGGACCGGCACGGGTTCTCCGGTGTCAGCTCATGAGCAGCTCGCGGGCGAGGATCAGCCTGCGCATCTCTGAGGTCCCGGCCCCGATGGTCGCGACCTTTGCATCCCGCCAGAACCGCTGTACCGGGTATTCCATGCAGTAGCCATAGCCGCCGTGGATCTGGATGGCCTCGGTACAGACCTTGTCGGCCATCTCCCCCACGAAGAGGACCGCGGCCGCCGTCACCTTGTGCAGATCGGTGCCCTTGCCGCCTTTCTCCGCAGCGTCGGCCAGCACGCACGCCTTGTAGCAGAGCAGGCGGGACGCCTCGATCAATGTCCACATGTCGGCAAGCTTGGCCTGGATCAGCTGGAAAGAGGCGATGGGTTTTCCGAACTGGACACGCTCCCTGGAGTATTTGAGGGCCTCGGCAAAGGCACCCTGGGCCATGCCGAGTGCGTATGTCGAAAGGAATGCCCGCTCTATGTCGAGCCCCCGCATCATGACGGCGATCCCTCCGTTTACCTGCCCGAGGACATTCTCCTCAGGGATGATGCAGTCCTCCATGACCAGCTCGCCGGTCTCGGAGCCCCTGTTCCCCACCTTGTCGAGCTTCCGGGAGACCGAAAATCCCGGGAAGGACTTCTCCAGGATAAAGGCGGTGATGCCTTTTGCGCCGGCCTGCCTGTCCGTCTTGGCGTAGAGGACGATGGTGTCCGCTATGACGCCATTGGTGATGAAGGTCTTGCTTCCGTTGACGACAAAATGATCACCGTCTTTTCGGGCCGTGGTCTGGATGCTGACCGCGTCAGAGCCGGCATTCGGCTCCGTCAGCCCCAGAGCTCCCACGTGATCGCCCGAGCACAGAAGGGGGAGATATTTCCGCTTCTGTTCTTCGTGGCCGTTCAACTTGATGTTGTTGCTGCAGAGGTTCGCATGGGCCCCGTACGAGATGGAGATGGACGGGGAAACCTTTGCCAGCTCTTCACCCACCAGGGCACCGGACAGCAGGTCGAGCCCCACACCCCCATAGGCGGTGTCGATGGTGGCACCCAGCACCCCCAGGCCCCCGAGCTTCTTCCACATGCCGTCCGGCCAGGCATCGGTGCGGTCGATCTCTTCTGCAATGGGTCGGATCTCTTTGGCTGCGAAATTCGCGACCGTCTCCTTCAGCATCAGCTGCTCAGCTGTCAACGTGAAGTCCATCATGCGAGAACTCTCCTCCTGTGCGCCTGCAAGAAAACGTCACCCGGATCGCAATGCAGGCACGGCTCTTGTTCAAATACTGCGGGTATCATTGCTACTATCGGTAAGATAGTAACTACCGGTCAACTATCCGTCAAGCGCCAATCGCACCCTCGCCTTTTTTTAGTTTCTGTAGACAAAGCGCACGTGCGTCTCGTCTGGAACGGATAAAATCAAAACAAAGGAGTACCGTTCACATGAAAAAGATGTTCTTGATCGTAGGGCTGTCTTTGCTGGTGGCAACCTTGGCCGGGGCAGGCCCGGCATTCGCAGGCAACGTGGGGGAGCGGCAGATCAGGCAGCAGGACCGGATTGCCGCCGGGGTCAGGAGCGGACAGCTCACACCGCGGGAGACCGCCCGGCTTCAGGGGGAACAGGCTCGCATCCGGCACGTGAAAAAAGAAATGCGCTCCGACGGGAGATTGGACCCGGCCGAGCGTGCCCGCCTGCACAGGATGCAGGACAGGTCGAGCCGGCATGTCTATGCCATGAAGCACAACCACCGCATGATGCCGAGGTGAACACGTGCCGGACCCGGCAGTCGGGGACAGTCTCGACATGTATGTGCCGACACCATCATGCCGGGTGTCACGGGCAACCCCAGGGGTTCGGCCCGTGACACCCGACGTTTTCTCCTATCGGGTTTGCTCCGCACCGCCCGCGGCATCTTTCCTGATCCATTCCAGGCGGTTCAGGGCATTGATGTAGGCCTTGGCCGAGGCCACGATCACATCGGGATGCGCGCCGTGGCCGATCACGGAGTGCCCGTTGTTCTTCAGCTGAACCGTGGCCTCACCCTGGGCATCGGTCCCCTTGGTGACCGCGTTGACCGTGTACCTCAGGAGCGCGTAATTCGTACCCGAGAGCTTCCGGATGGCATCGAAGGTCGCGTCCACCGGGCCCACCCCGAAGCCGGCGTCCTGGACGATGTTCCCATCGACCTCCATCTGCATGGTCGCGGTGGGGATGGCCACGTTCCCGCTCACCACGTTGAGATACACCAGCCGGAACCGCTCTTCGACGCGGAACACCTCCTCGAAGAGGATGGTGTCGAGATCCTCGTCGAAGATCTCCTTCTTCACGTCGGCCAGTTCCTTGAAGCGCACAAAGACCCGGTTGAGCTCGTCGTCGCTCAGGCTGTAACCCATCTGCTCGAGGTGCTTGCCCATGGCGTGCCTGCCGGAGTGCTTGCCGAGGACGATATTGGTTTCGGGAACGCCCACCGACTGCGGGGTCATGATCTCGTAGGTGGTCTTGTCCTTGATGAGTCCGTCCTGGTGGATGCCTGACTCATGGGCAAAGGCGTTGGCCCCGGTGATGGCCTTGTTGGGCTGCGGCCTGATGCCCGTGATCTGGGTCAGGAGCCTCGAGGACTGGTAGATGTTCTCGGTCTTAATGCCGGTAGCGAGCCCGAAGAGGTCGCGGCGCGTGGTAATCGCCATGACCAGCTCTTCCAGGGCGGCGTTGCCGGCCCGCTCGCCGATGCCGTTGATGGTGCACTCCACCTGGCGGGCGCCGCTGCGAACGGCTGCCAGCGAGTTCGCCACCGCCAGGCCGAGGTCGTTGTGGCAGTGCACGGATATGACGGCTTGGCCGATGTTCGGTACCCGGGAGAAGAGTTCGGCGATGAGGTTTCCGAACTCTTCCGGGATGGCGTATCCCACCGTGTCGGGGATGTTCACCGTGGAAGCGCCTGCGGAGATGACCGCCTCGACCATGTCGCACAGGTAGTCCCGGTCGGTGCGCGTGGCGTCCATGGGCGAGAACTCCACGTTGGGTGTGTAGGCCCGTGCATGGGCAACGGCGGCACAGGCCTCCTTGAGGACCTGGTCGCGCGACTTGCGGAGCTGGTACTTCAGATGGATGTCCGACGAGGAGATGAAGGTGTGGATGCGGGGCCTCGCGGCATCCTCGATGGCCTGCCATGCCCGGTCGATGTCGGCCATGGCTGCCCTGGCAAGGGCGGCCACCTGAACCCCCCGGATCTCGCGGGCGATGAGCCGCACCGAGCTGAAGTCGCCCTCGGAGGCGATGGGGAAACCCGCCTCGATGATGTCCACGCCGAGCTTCTCGAGCTGCCGGGCAAGCCGGAGCTTCTCGTCCGGGTTCATGCTGGCCCCGGGGGACTGCTCACCATCCCTCAAGGTAGTGTCGAAGATATAGATCCGCTGATCCTGTGTTTCCATACCTGCTGCTCCTTTCCTGATAAAATAAAAAAAAAGGCCATGGGCTTTCACGCCCATGGCCTTTCGGTTTCCTCTTTTTGTCTGTCAGTTCAAGGATAACCGTGAGCCGATGGGCGCGGGTCATCCAGGAGCAGGCACAGCAGGAGCAGATCCGCATTCAGGTGCAGACTGTTTCCCTTCTTCAGATCCTGTGCCTGTATACTCATCATCAGCAGCTATCCTCTTTTCTCTTCACTTTCTGGATCAGAAATGCAGGCTTGTCAAGTGCGGATCAGGGGTCAGGCCTCAACATGTGACATTAACCATCGCAATGTCACATGTTGAGGCCTGACCCCGAGCCTTTCCCATTGACACCTAAACGAATTCGATATAATCCGCCTCATGAGAAAGGACATCACATCAGCTCAACCGGTAAACATCTCGTCTAAATGCGTGTCACGGGGAGTCAATGACTGAATCAGGATGGAATAAGACGCCATGAATAAGTTTGTAATTTCGATCTTGGGAAAAGACAGCCCCGGAATCATCGCCGCGGTCACCCGGGTGTTCTTCGAGCATGATTTCACCATCGAAGACGTGAGTCAGACCATGGTACAGAACCAATTTTCGGGGATCTTCATTGTCTCAGGACCCAAACTGGTCTCCCACGACCAGCTGCTCGAGGCCCTGCAGGACAATACCACCATCTTCGATCTCCATTTCCATATCCGCGACCTGGACGCCGACGACGCCGTTCCGACGCCGGGTGACTGCGAATCATTCGTGATAACCACCCGCGGCCCGGACCGGAAAGGCCTTGTTTCCCGGATCACCGCCGTGTTTGCAGCCCATCACGTGAATGTCACGCAGCTCAGGGCAGTGTTCCGCGGCGGCGAGACACCGGAAAACAACTTCATGATCTATGAAGTGGACATCCCCCTCTCCGTCGATCAGAAAAAATTGCGGCAGTCGCTCAACGCCAGGGCCACGGAGCTGAACCTGGAGATCAGCATACAGCACAAGAACATCTTCGAAGCCATGAACAGGATCTGATGATGAAAGCTTCAAGGCCTGAAGGCACAACAACGCTTTCTTCCATGAACCCAAACACCCCGGGCCAGCCCTGCTGCCCCGGAGGGAAAAACTCGCAGAAAGGATCGATCTCACGTCATGTTCACTCATAGAGAAATTCTTTCCGTACTCGAGATGTTGCGGAACGAGCACCTTGACCTTCGCACCGTGACCCTGGGGCTGAGCCTCCTGGATTGTGCCAGCGACGACATCAAGCGCTTCCAGACCAAGATCTACGATCGCATCACCAAGACGGCCGAAAATCTGGTGGCGGTGTGCGACCTGGTGGGCGAAAAGTACGGCATACCGGTGGTCAACAAACGCATCTCGGTCAGCCCCATTGCCGTTGTTGCAGCACCTTTCGGGGCCGAAGAGATGGTCGCCATAGCCCATACCCTGGATGAAGCGGCCAAGGCCATCGGCGTGGATTTTCTGGGCGGGTTTTCCGCCCTGGTGGAGAAAGGAACAGCGAGAGGAGACCGGGCCCTGATCGAGGCCCTGCCGGAGGCCCTTGCCTCCACCAGCCGCGTCTGCGCATCGATCAACGTGGCGACGACCCGCGCCGGCATCAACATCGATGCGGTGCTGCTCATGGGGCAACAGATCAAGCAGGCAGCCTTGCTCACGGCTGACCGGGACGGCATCGGCTGCGCAAAGCTGTGCGTGTTTGCGAACATCCCCCAGGACGTGCCTTTCATGGCAGGGGCTTATCTGGGAGTGGGCGAACCCGATGCAGTCATCAATGTGGGCGTCAGCGGACCAGGCGTGGTGAAAAAGGCCATCGATCGCATGGTGGCCGACCATCCGGACGCAAATCTCGGCCAGATCACCGAGCTCATCAAGCGAACCGCCTACAAGGTGACCCGCGTGGGCGAGCTCATCGGCCGCGAGGTTGCGGATATCCTGGGCATCCCCTTCGGGGTGGTGGATCTGTCTCTGGCCCCCACGCCCAATGTGGGCGACAGCGTGGGCGAAATCTTCCAGAGCCTGGGGCTGCGCAGCATCGGCGTTCCCGGCACCACGGTGGCTCTGGCCATGCTCAACGATGCAGTGAAAAAAGGCGGCGCCTTTGCCAGCTCCAATGTGGGGGGCCTCAGCGGGGCTTTCATTCCGGTCAGCGAGGATCTCAACATCTCCCAGTCCGCCGAGAACGGCTTCCTGTCACTGGAGAAACTGGAGGCCATGACCAGTGTCTGCTCGGTGGGACTTGACATGGTGGCCATCCCGGGCGACACGACAGCGGAGACCCTGGCGGCCATCATTGCAGACGAAATGGCTATCGGCGTCATCAACAAGAAGACCACGGCGGCCCGCATCATTCCCGTTCCGGGCAAGCAGGCAGGTGAGCGCGCCTTTTTCGGCGGTCTGCTGGGCGAATCCGTCATCCTGCAGGTCAACAACGCCCGGGGAGACAACCCGTTCATCCGCCGCGGCGGATTGATACCCGCGCCCATCCACAGCCTGACCAATTGACGCCCCTGCCCTTGTCAGTCTGATTCGCCGGGATCAGGAATCAGGACTCAAGAGGTGATCGCACACCTTCTAACCTGTCACCCCCGCGAAAGCGGGGTCCAGTCTGCATACTTGTCCATATGCAGCACGGTGAGCTGCCACCTTCGCGAAAGCGAAGGTCCATCCAGCAAGGGGTGACCGGCTTCCCTCTTTCGAGGGAATGACTCATGAAACGTTTTTCGTCCTTTGGTGATGAAAAGAACGAACCATTGTCGACGCTGCCAATGTGTTTCGCAGGAATGACCTTCCGGGACTTATGCAACCGGCTCTCAACCATCGCGTATGCTTTCCCTCGATGTCAAATGTTGAGGCCTGACCCCCTTATAAACCCAGGATAGGCGTCTTCATCCAAAAGAGCAGCGGCAGGACAAAGAACAGGAACATCAGGGTATTGAACACAAACAGGGATGAGGCCATCTCGGCATCGAGATCGTACAGCACGGAGGTGACCACCGAGTACACCGCTGCGGGCATGAAGGACTCCAGCAGGATAACCGCCCGCAGATACCCGTCCAGGTGCATGGTTTCCACGATGATGAATGCCACCAGCGGCACGATCAGGAACTTGATCCCGGCAAGGCTCATATTTGCCCTTGAGTAGGAAAGCATCTTGGCAACCCTGAAATTGATCCCCAGGGAGAAATAGTTCACTCCTATGGAGAAGAGCAGCAGGAGATCGAAGGGAAAGTAGAATGAAGGACGCTCGATATGCAGCGCATGCAGCAGCAGCGCGAGAAGGATGGCATAGATGGGCGTGTTCTGGCGATTGATGAAAAACTCTTTCATGAATTTGAGGTTGTATGTGCTGCGTGAGGACACCTTCTGGGCATAGGGAAAGATGATGAAAAAGACGCAGAACATGAAATAGGCGGTAAAGATGAACGAGATGCCGAGTCCCTGCTCACCCATGAGCAGGTAGCACAGGAACCCGCCCATGGGATAACCCTGGTTGGAAATGGATGAAGTGATGAGAAAGCTCGCCCGTGTCCGGGGAGAAAACCCCAGAAACGCCACGAGAAACCGTCCCGATATCATCCCCACCAGGACCAGCACCAGCCCTATGATGGGCAGCAGGATGAATTCCCGGGTCAGGCCCAGTCCCCAGATGCTCCACAAGATGATCAGGGGCTCTGCCGTCATGAGATTTATCCGGATGATCCGCTTGGAGAGGTCCGGGGCTTTTTCGACTCCTCTCCGGGTCGCCATTCCCAGCAGGAAGGGCACGAAGATCATGATCTGGAACACGAGAAATCTCATGCTTGCCTGTCCTTTACCGATGCTCCCATTCCGATGGCTTCGCGAAAATCACCTGGGCGCACATGCGTCCATCCTCCTGCCGGAGCAGGGCGAGTAACTTCCCGCCGGATGCCGGGTGATTCTTGGATTCGCACCACCTAACCATCATTGTCGGCAGGGAGCAAATACATTTTTCCCGTTCTGCCGCGATGGCAGACCCCGCTGTGCAACAACCTGCGAATTCAAGGAAGGATTCACCCTTTTCTCTGAGGGTCGAAAAAGGTGATCATCATTTTCACCATGAAACATGTGGGGGGCGTCATCAAAATCCGGATCGGCACATGCCCTCTGAAAGCATATGTCTGCATTTCCGTAAAATTGACCGGCGCAGGGGAATTCGTTTCACGGGGGGAGATGAAGCCGGGCCTGAAATACAATGCAGTGCACCAGTCTCGGGAGACGCGGAGTGCTTGAAATTTAATCCTACAGGGGATCATGGCCGCCTACAGGGGTGTAGGGTCATGACCCCACATGAATATATGGTCTCCACCGTATTTACCTTTGAACCACAATATCCGTACAATTATTAAGGTGTTAGTATGCTTCAAGGGGAACAATTAGATACACTCGGTGTTCGGCCTGGGAAGGTAGAAAGGGATGCAAGAAACATTGTGCGGAAGATCAAAGAACAGGCCGGCAAAACATTGGTCAAGCATCATCATTACAAAAATCGAGGTGTGAGGTTTAAAAATGGGAAAAAAAACTGAAGTTTCACGAAGGCGATTTCTCCAAGTAGCGGGGGCAACCGGTGCTGCCATAGCCGGCTCTGCTTTCCCCTTCCGGAACCTGAAGTCGGCATGGGCATTCGGTGACCATCCGCAGGAGCAGCTCCCCTACCGGGTCACCAAAAGGGTGCCCCAGGTGTGTAGCCGTGCATGCGAGTCCGACTGCGCCTACACCATTGTCGTGGGCGTGGACCCTGCCACCGGCGTCGAGCGCGCCATCACCGTGGAGGGAAGGCCGGAAGACCCCGTTTCCAAAGGAAAGTTCTGTATCAAGGCCATGGGCTTTGTCGACTCCATGTACGATCCGGATCGGCTGATGGTCTCGCTCAAGAGGACAAACAAACAGAAGGGCACCGACTTCGACCCCGGCTGGATCGTCATGAAAACGGATGACGCAGTGCACGAGGTCATCGAAAAGCTGAAGACATTCGATCGCAAGGACATCGTATTCGCATCGCCGGGCGACGCCTACACGAACCGGCTCTGCCAGTCGATGGGCTGCGTCCGAAGCGACCAGCGCACCGAGTGCTTCGGCACGCACTACTACATCAACTGCCTGGCCACGACCAACCCGCCGAACAAGTTCTATTCCAGCAGCTACACGCCCAGCCACCACGTGTGCGGGTATGATTACGACACATCCAAGTACCAGGTCTGGTTCGGCTTCGACTCCTTTTCCAAGTGCGGCAAGGCAGGCATGCAAGTGCACTGGGCCGAGGGAAAGAGGAACGGGTGCAAGATCGTCATGTTCAACCCGGTCAGGACCCCCATGACTGATGTCTACGCCAGCGAATACCATGCCATCAAGCCGGGAACGGACCTGGCAGTGGCCCTGGCCATGATCAACGTGATCCTGAAGGCGGGCAAGTACAATGCCTCCTTCATCGACAAGTACTCCGACGCGATCGCCCTGGTCGACGAGGATACCAAGGCCGTTCTGAAGACGGAAGACGGCCGGTTTCTCTCCTGGTGCACCAAGCACAAAAAGGTCGAGGCCATCAACGAGTGCGATGCACCAGCCCTGGACGGCGGCCCCTACAAGGTTAGCGTAGGCGGAAAGCAGGTCAGTGCGAAACCGGTCATGCAACTCCTGAAGGAAGGAACGAAGACCTTTACGCCCGAGTGGGCCTCTAAGATCAGCGACGTTCCTGCCAAGACCATCCGGAAGTGCGCCCTGGATTTAGCAGCAGCATCCCCCTATGGGATGGTCCCCACCTACAAGCGTGACGCTGCCGGCCCCAACTATGCAAACAGCTGGAGACTCCGCCACGCCATAAATATCCTGAACACCCTCGTCGGATCCATCGACCACGAAGGCGCCATCCTCCTTTTCCACGACGTCAAGCTGCCTTGGATCGACGACATCAGCCCGATTCCGGAACCCTACCCTCCAAAGCCGACCCTCCATGCCGACTTCCGTGAGGAGTTCCCGGTGACGAACGACATCTACCGGAACAAGGACTACTCAGCACCCGGACACTACGGCATGATCGGTTATGGCCTCTATCACACCGACCGAGCAAAGGCGGTATTCTTCAGGAACCCGCACCGCGGGTTGCATGCCATGATTCAGCCCCAGATGATGGAGAAAGCTTCTGAGAAGCTGGACCTTGTCGTGGACTGGAATCTGTACTTGGACGACCTGGGATACCTCTGCGACTATGTGCTCCCTGCCCCGCACCAGTTTGAGGAAAGCAAGCTGGATCTTCGTCTCTACTACCCGAAGTACCCCGCCCTTGCCGGCGGAGTGCCGGTTCAGAAGACGCCGGGCGACCAGATTCAGTGGGGGGCATTGGCCATGAAAATAGGCCTGGCCATGGCCCCGAAGTTCTGGTCCACAGACGGGAGCGGCAATCCGGACAAAAAGATCGACACGAATGTGGGCAACGCCGCTGTCAAGATAGCGGGGTGCGGGGAAAACCACGCCGAGTTCATCAAGAACGGCGGTATCTGGGTCGACAAGAAACCATACGAGAACTATAAGCATATCAAAGAGATAGGTTATGGCAAACCCGATGGAAGGGTCCGCATGTACATCAGCGAGTTTGCCGAAGTCGGCCACAGCCCGCTGCCCATATGGGCTCCACGCTGGCATGAGAGAACTGGGGACTTCAAGTTCTCTCTGCTCGTCACCCGGGCACCATGGATAATGCACGCCGATCCCAACTTCGTCAACAGCCCGGTCATGAAGGAGATAACCATCCGAACCCATATGGATTCGGTGTGGATGAATCCCAAGGTAGCCGCGAAAATGGGCCTGAAGGAAGGAGACCAGATCCAACTTGAGAACGATCCGAACTATATGAAGGAGCTTCGCAGGCCGGTTGCGGCCAAACTCCACCTTACGGAACGAATCCTGAGGGACGACTGCGTACTGCTCTTCCACGGCATCGGGCACCGGGCCAAGAACCTGAAGACCGCCCTCAACTTCGGCTACAGGGATGGCGAGCTCATCCCCCAGAAGGATCCTCACATGTCAAAAAAGCACGATCCGACCGGCATGGGGTGGGTAGAGGATGTTTACGTCAGCATCAAAAAGATATCGTGAGGTGATGAATCATGAAAGAATATGCCATATTGCTGGATGACACGTACTGCGTGGGCTGCAACTCCTGCGCATACCGGTGCATCCAGGAGTTCAGATACCACGACCAGGCGGCAAAGGGTCTTTTCCGGACCTTTGTGAACATCAATGACGACGGCATGTATCAGAAGCGATGCATGCACTGCGAAGCACCTGACTGCGTGGAGAACTGTCCCGTCAAGGCACTGACCAAGTCGGAATCCGGTCAGGTCCTCTACGACGCTCAGAAGTGCATCGGCTGCCAGACCTGCGTGAGGATGTGCAAGTTCCACGTGCCCCAGTTCGACGCAGATGCCAAAAAGATCGTAAAGTGCAGCATGTGCGCACACCGAGTTGGCGAGGGCAAAAAGCCTGCCTGCGTGGAGGTCTGTCCGACAGGTGCGTTGCAGTTCGGCGAGTACGAGGAGATGCTGAAAAAGGCGAAGACGATTTCAGCCAAGAACAATCTGAAGATTTATGGTATGAAGGAAAACGGCGGCACCCATGTCTTCGTACTGGCCAAGAACGAACCGACTTCATTCGGATATGTGAAAGTCCAGGCGAAGGACATCAAGAAGAAGGTCTCCATGAGCGACACTGTCACCGTGCCAACGGCCATCGCAGCCGTTGCCATCGGCGGGTTCAAAAAGTTCAGCGAGAGAAGGACCCGCATAGAAGCACAGGAAAAGGACAAGGAGTCCAAAGAGTAATTTGCAAGAAAAAGGTGTGAGGGTCGGGCAGGACGGCGTTCAGCCGTTCTGCCCGTTTCCTTCTCCTTTTTCGCAAACATGCAGATCATGCCCGGAAGGGCATGCATGCTAAAGGAATGGGAAAAAGCGATGAACGAATCCGGAGAAAAACTCAACCGCGCAGCAGCGAGAGCGGCCCTTTATTCCCTCCTGGCCCAGGCCCTCAATTACCCTGACAAGGATCTCGTCGAGAGCCTCTGCCAAGGTGATCTGTTGGGAGAAACCCTCGATGCCCTTGAAGTTCTTGGAATCACGGGGCAGGAAGATTATCTAGGCGGGCTTCAGAAGGAATTTACTGCTGCGAGTGTCGACCAGGCAGCACTGCTCCTGGAGATTGAGAAGGACTACACGTGGATGTGTTTTGCCTCGAAGCCCCGCCGCCTGGTCTATCTCTATGAGTCAGTGTACAACGAGGGAAATCTGTTCGCCGAGTCGACCTTCAAGATCGCCCGTCTCTACTATGACGCCGGGCTCAAAATCGAAGAAGATTTCCGGCTCCCCCCCGATCACATCGCGGTCGAGCTCGAATTCATGTCATTCCTGTCTTTCAAGGAGATGGACGGCATCAAGACAGGCGACAGCAAGGTCGCGGATTATGCCGTAGAACTCCAGAGCAAAACCCTGGAGGAGCATCTGAATAATTTTGCCCTGACCGTTGCCGACAACATCGGCAAGCACGCCAAAACGAGCTTTTACCAGGGCGTGGCAAAAGTCATGAGGGCCTTATTTTCGAATCCGGCGAACTTTGTGTAAAGGGAAGCCCTTTTTCTTCCCCGGGTGCCGTTCTTGAAAGGAGACAGGGAACCGTCTCCTCCTGCACTTTTTTTCCTGAGGACTCGTATCCGGGGAGTGTGTTTTCTCTTAAAACCATCCGTGCCGGGTGGCCATGGAAGGCTTGCAGAAGCATGTTCATACTCTCATGAAAAGTGTTTCCAGCAGCATGTTTCCCGTCTCGTTCCGTTTGACCCTGAAAATCATGTAGTATATAACACACTGCTGGAGGAGATGGGTGACCGGTATGCAGGAAATCCTGGTAATAGTTCTGTTATTCGTGTTCCTGATTTTCCTGCCCCGCTGGACTTCGCGAGGCCGGGGCAGGGCCCCGAAGAGATCTCTCCTCTCGCTTCCCGGCCAGCTGCGTCTTGCCATCGTCGTCTCCGCTGTCTGGATCATTGTGTGGGCGGCGTATCTTCAGCCATGGCAGAGCGAACTCCTGCCCTTTACCCTGATCGGCCTCTGCCCGGTCATCCTGGGGTGGGGCGTCATCTGGGTCGTCGCCGGATTCAGAAAAAAACAGGACGTGTGAGCAGCACATACCCTGGTCGAGCTCACGTGCCGGGCCGGTTTTGTCCCAGCTCCGCTTCAATCTTGAAGCGTTCGACACCCGGAATCCCACCCTGCAGCGACTGATCGCCTGAACCTCTTCAGGAAGGCACCGCTTCTCCGGTCCACCACCCCTTCCCTTTGAAGTTACTGATCACTGCCCTTCTGATCACCGATCACCTTGTTCAGAGATCTGGAGAACGTGGGCTCGAAGGTGGCGGACTGCCGCATGTGCTCTATGGTGTATGCACGGTAGGTGGGGTCCCCGGTCTCGAGGTACACCCTTCTCTCGTCGAGGGACAGGATCCAGGTGAGCATCTGCAGCGACTTGATCTCCCCGAGGATCACCAGGGGTCGCTCGGGAACTCGCACAGTCGCCCAGGCTGCCTGCCGGGCCGCAACAGCCTTCCTGAGGGAGAGGACCTCCTTCAGACATGCCTGTTTCAGGCTGCGGAATTCGTGATTTTTCTCCGGTGACTTTCCGAGTTCATCGACTTCTGCGAGCATTTCGAGGTTTGCGACGTCCCGGTCCTTGAGCTCCAGGTCCCTGCCCTGCATCCACGACATGTTGGCGACAAAGCGCCGTACGCTGTCGCGGTTCATCTCCGTCTCCAGGGCTGTGAACGTTCCCGTCTCAATGGACATCACCTCTGTCAGGGCCACGGGTTTGCCGCCCTCGCACAGGAAGAGCCGGTTGTTCTGCACCCAGTAGCAGCTTGTGGTGATGACGGTGTTGCCGCTGCCTTTGATCCGGTACTCGGCAAAGGCGCCAACGGGCAGGGCGAGGATCAGGAGGCAGACCGCGGCAGCTACTGCCGCAACTGTATTCCGGAATCCTTTTCGAGTGACTTCACGATCTGGTCTTGCCATGCACTGATCGTCGCATCCTCCAGGGTGCGGCTCCCGGACTGGTAGGTGATGCGGATGGTGATGCCCTTCTTCCCTGCGGGCAGCTTTTCGCCCGCGTAGAGATCGACCGGAGAAACCTGCCTGATCTCGTGGATGCGTAAGGCATGGATGGTCTTCAGGATGTCCTGGTAGGAAACCTTCTCGTCAACCACGAGCGACAGGTCCCTCCAGGTTGACGGAAACTTCATGATCTCGCTCAAACCTTGCCATTTCCTGAGAAGAATGGCGTCCAGTGAAAGCTCGAGCACGGTTACGTCGTCCGACACATCGATCATCTTGAGGAGGTCAGGGTGCAGGCACCCGATGGTTCCCGCAACCGCATCGTCCAGAAGAATATCAGCCTGGAAGCCGGCCTTGTAGCAGGGGTGGTTGGAGGGCTTGAGCTCCACACCCCCCAGCAGCGTCTCGGCGACACCCTTGAGGTCGTAGAAATCAGCCTGCCTCCCCTTCTCGGACCAGTGCGGGTCGAAGCGCTGCCCGCTCATGGCGACGCCGAGCCGATAGCGCTCTTCCGGCAGCTTGTCCCCGGTTCTCGGAATGAAGCACCTGCCGATCTCGAAGATGGAGAGATCACGGTTCTGGAGCTTCTTGTTGCGCTCCACCACACCCGCGAGCCCGGGAATCAACGATGTGCGCATGATCTTCATCTCGTCTGAGATGGGGTTGAGGAGCTCCAGTGCTTCGCTCGCAAAGAAGACCTTCCACCGGGGGGATATGAAGGAGTAGGTGACGACCTCGGTCAGTCCCATGGCGGAAAGGCTCACCCTGAGCCCGTTTATCTGCGTCTCCTCGAAGGTGAGCTTCCGGGGCTTGAAGGTGGGGAGGTCCGCCTCCACCATGTCCATCCCGTAGATCCTGATGAACTCCTCCACGAGGTCGATCTCGCGGCACAGGTCGTGCCTGAAGGCAGGAACGGCGATGAGCCAGCCCGCATCGACACCCTTCACCTCACACCCGAGGCTGGTGAAGATGCTGTTCACGTCTTCGGTCCGTGTGTCGCGGATGCCGAGCACCTTCTCGAGATAAGCCTTCCGCAGCGTGATCTCGCGGCAAGGATAGGTGAACGCGTTCACGTCGATGACGCCGCTGAGCACCCGGGCGTGGGCATACTCGGACATGAGCCAGGCAGCCCGGTTTGCCGCATCCACCTGAACCTGCGGGTCTATGCCCCGTTCGAACCGGTACGAGGCCTCTGTGGACAGGTTCAGGCCCTTGGACGTCCGCTGGATGCCCTTGGGGTCGAAGAAGGCGCTCTCCAGGACCACGCTCTTCGTGGTTTCCAGGACCTCGGAGTTCTCCCCGCCCATCACGCCGGCGAGGGCAACGGGTTTGGTCGTGTCGCAGATGAGGAGGTCTTCCTTGCGGAGAAACCTCTGAATGGAGTCGAGCGTCACGAAGGTCTGTCCCTCGTGGGCCTTCTGCACCACGATGCCGCCCCCTGCGATGAGGGTGGAGTCGAAGGCGTGCAGAGGCTGGCCGTACTCCAGCATGACGTAGTTCGTGATGTCCACCACGTTGCTGATGGCCCTCACCCCGGACTGGAACAGGCGTCTTCTCATCCAGAACGGGCTCTTGGCAATGGCGATGTCCTTGAGAAAGCGGGCGCTGTACCGCGGGCAGCCTTCCGGCGAGAGGATCTCGACGCTGAGCTTTGACTCGATGGGCTCGGGGTCTTCCTGTATGGTGAAGACCGGGCGTTTGAGGTTCGTGCGGAAGAGCGCAGAGAGCTCGCGCGCGATGCCGATCACCGAGAGGCAGTCGCCGCGGTTGGGCGTCACATTGAGGTCGATGACCCAGTCGGTGAGGTCGAGCGCATCCACGAGCACGTCGCCGGGGTGTGTCTCGCAATCGAACTCCATGATGCCGGTGTGGTCGTCGGTGAGACCGAGTTCCCGTTCCGAGAGCAGCACACCGAAGGATTCCTCGCCCCGGATCTTGGCCTTCTTCACGAGCATGCCGCCGCCGAGGTCGCACCCCACCGGGGCAAACGCGCTCATCATGCCGGCCTTCGTGTTCGGGGCGCCGCAGACCACCTGAAGCGTCTCTTTTCCCGTATCCACCGTGCACACCAGCAGCTTGTCCGCATTCGGGTGCGGTCTGACCTCGGTGACGCGTGCGCAGATGACCTCCCTCGGGACGGTTTGAGGAAGGATCTCCTCAACCTGGGTCCCGCTCATGGTCAGCGCTTCGGAGGCCCGGTACACATCCGCGTCAAGGTCCACGTATTCCCTGATCCAGTTGTAGCTGATCTTCATGGCATGCCCTTGGTGGAAAACTGGCTTAAGAACCTCAGGTCGTTCTCGAAGAAGAGGCGGATGTCGTCGATGCCGTACTTGAGCATGGCCACGCGTTCTATGCCCAGGCCGAAGGCGAAGCCGGTGACCTTTTCGGGATCTATCCCCACGAAGCGGTACACTTCCGGGTCCACCATGCCGCAGCCCAGGATCTCGAGCCAGCCGGAGTTCCCGCACACCCTGCAGCCCTTCCCTTTGCAGATGATGCAGCCCATGTCCACCTCTGCGGAGGGCTCGGTGAAGGGGAAGAACGAGGCCCTGAAGCGCAGCGGGATATCCGGGCCGAAGAGGGTGTGGATGAACTCGTAGAGAACGCCCTTGAGGTGGGCGAAGCTGATGCCTTCTTCCACCCACAGCCCTTCCACCTGGTGGAACATGGGGCTGTGGCTTATGTCGAAATCGCACCGGTACACCTTGCCGGGCGAGATGATGCGCACCGGGAGCTCGGTGGATTCCATGACCCGGATCTGCACCGGCGAGGTGTGGGTTCGCAGCAGCGTCCCTTCCGGGAAGTAGAAGGTTGCCTGCATGTCCCGGGCAGGGTGGTTTTCGGGAAGGTTCAGTGCCTCGAAGTTGTGGTAGTCGTCCTCCACCTCTGGCCCGGTGGCAGTGGCAAAACCGAGGTTGTGGAATATGCCCTCGACCTCTGCCATGACCTGGTTGATGACGTGGATGGATCCCCTTCTCAAAACCCTGCCGGGCAGCGTCACATCGATGCCGGACACAGGTGCCTCGGTGGAGAAAGAGCGCGTCTTTTCTTCGAGCGACCCTTCCAGGAACGTCTTCAGGGTATTGGAGAGCGCGCCCATGCGCGGCCGTTCTTCCGCGCTGAGCGTGCCCATCTGACGAAGGATGGAGGTAAGCCTTCCTTTTCTGCCCAGATACTGGATCCTGAGCAGCTCGATTTCTTCAGGCTTACGAATATGATCCAGGTCTTCGCAGAATGCCGTCTTTAAATCTTCAAGCTGCTTTTCCATCTACGATTGAGCGATAGATTCCAGTATGTGGCTGAATCCTTTCGGATCGGTAACAGCGAGATCCGCGAGGATCTTCCTGTCAAGCTCGATACCGGCTTTCTTCAGGGCATTGATGAACCGGGAATAGGTGACTCCCCGCTGCCTGACTGCGGCGCTGATCCTGGCGATCCAGAGGCGTCTGAAATCCCTCTTCCTCTGGCGCCTGTCGCGGTATGCGTAGGCCAGACCCTTCTCGAGCGATTCCTGCGCCGTCCGGACCAGATTCCTTCTTCCGCCGACAAAGCCCTTGGTGAGCTTGTGTACCCTATTTCTCTTCTTTAACCCTACTGTTCCGCGTTTTACTCGCATGGTACCCTACCCCTTACAGATACGGCAGCATCTGCCTTATGCCGGCAAGATTCGCAGAATCCACCAGGGCTGACTTCCTGTACTGTCTCTTGCGCTTGGTGCTCTTGCACGAAAGGAGATGTCTGGCAAATGCCTTGTTTCTCTTTATCCTCCCGGTACCGGTAACTGTGAAGCGCTTCGCCGCGCTCCGATTGGTTTTCATCTTCGGCATCATTCACTCCTATGTCTACTTGGGGGCCAGCATCATGATCATGGCCCTGCCTTCTGTCCGGGGCCCGGTCTCGACAGAGGCAATCTCAGCCACATCATCACGGACACGGTTGAGCATCTCAAGCCCTTTATCCATGTGAATGATCTCTCTGCCCCTGAATCGCATGACAACCTTCACCTTGTTTTTCTCAGTCAAGAATCTCGTAATGTGCTTGAGCTTGAACAGATAGTCATGCTCATCGGTCTTCGGCCGGAACTTGATCTCCTTGATGACGATGACCGTCTGCTTCTTCCTTGCAAGCGCTTCCTTCTTGGACTGCTCGTACTTGTACTTGCCGTACTCCATGATACGGCAAACAGGAGGAGTCGCCTGAGGAGCGACCTCAACGAGATCCATTCCCTGGTCCTGAGCAGACTGCAAGGCTGCGGGCACGGTCATGATGCCCAATTGCTGACCGTCGGCAGAAATGACCCTGACACTCTCCGCAACGATGCGCTCGTTAACCCTGATCCTGTCCTTCTCGTTCGGTCTGAAAAAGCCGTTCCTAGCTATGAGACCCTCCTGCTGATAAAATAAGTTTAAGCGCCTTTCTAACCCAGCGTGTACCTGTTGTCAACACGTTTAGATCACAGGATCTGAGGACTTGACGAGTGCGATGAACTCGTCCACGCGCATGGTCTGCTGCTGACCGTCCCTCTCGCGGATGGAGACGGTTCCGTCTTCTTTCTCGCGGTCGCCCACCACGACCATGTACGGCACCTTCTGAACCCTGGCCTCGCGGATCTTGAACCCGATCTTCTCGTTCCTGAGATCGATCTCCATCCTCACCTCTGCGGCCTTGAGGGCTTCTGCGACGGATGCGGCATACTCGGCCTGGGCATCGGTGATGTTCATGACAACGGCCTGCACCGGGGAGAGCCACACCGGGAACGCGCCGGCAAAGTGCTCGATGAGCACGCCGATGAACCGCTCGATGGAGCCCAGGATGACCCGGTGGAGCATCACCGGCCGGTGCTTCTCGCCGTCGGAGCCGATGTAGTGCGTGTCGAAGCGTTCGGGCAGGGAGAAGTCGCACTGGATGGTGGCGCACTGCCACTGCCTGCCGATGGCGTCCTTGATCTTCACGTCGATCTTGGGCCCGTAGAAGGCGCCGTCTCCCTCGTTGATGTCGTACGGGAGCCCTTTCTTGTCCAGCGAGTCTATGAGTGCCCTGGTGGCCATCTCCCAGTCGGCGTCCGAACCGATGGACTTCTCCGGCCGGGTGCTGATCTCCATGGTGTACTCGAACCCGAAGACCGCCATCACCTCCTCCACCAGGTCGATGATGGAGGTGATCTCCTCGATGAGCTGATCTGGCCTGCAGAAGATGTGCGCGTCGTCCTGGGTGAACTGCCTGGTGCGGAGCAGCCCGTGGATGACCCCGGACTTTTCGTGCCGGGTCACGTTGCCGAGCTCGAAGTAGCGGAGCGGCAGGTCGCGGTAGCTCCTGACCTTGGACTTGTAGATAAGGATATGGGAGAGGCAGTTCATGGGCTTGATGCCGTAGACCTGGCCATCGACCTCGGTGAAGTACATGTTCTCCTTGTAGTTGTCCATGTGACCGGAGATCTCCCACATCCTGCCCCGCAGGATGCTCGGCCCATAGACGATGTCGTAGCCCCTCTTGAAATGGATCTTCTTCTCGAAGTCCTCGAGGATGGTCCTGAGCCTTCCGCCCTTGGGCATGTAGATCACCATGCCGGGTCCCAGATCCTCGGAGAACATGAACAGCTCGAGCTCGCGACCGAGCTTGCGGTGATCGCGTTTCTTCGCCTCCTCCAGGAAGGTGAGGTAGGCCCTTAAGTCCTTGGGGACGGGAAAGGCGGTGCCGTAGATCCGCTGGAGCATCCTGTTGCGCTCGTCTCCACGCCAGTAGGCGCCTGCGACCGAGAGAAGCTTGAAGGCCTTCAGGTACCCGGTGGCGGGCACGTGCGGGCCCCGGCAGAGATCCACGAAGGAGCCCTGCTCGTACAGGGAAACCGTCTCGACGTCGTCAGGGAGGTCGCCGATGATCTCGACCTTGTAGGGTTCTCCTCTCTGCTCGAAGAAGGCCTTGGCCTCGGTTCTGCCCATCTCTTTACGGACGAACGGGGCGTCCTGACCGACGAGCTCGTTCATCTTTTCCTCGATCTTTGCGAGGTCTTCGGAGGAGAAGGGCTCGTCGCGATCGAAGTCGTAGTAGAACCCGTCGTCCGTGGCCGGGCCGATGGTGGGCCTGGCATCGGGAAAGAGGATCTTCACGGCCTCGGCCATGACATGGGAGGCGGAATGTCGCAGTATCTGGACCCCGTCTGCGGAGTCGGCTTTGACCGTGACTATGGACTGGCCCCCGGCAACGGGCGAGGAAAGATCCACCAGCGCCCCGTCTACACGGGCCGCCACCACGCGAGCGTCGGTGATGAGGTCCCGGAGGGTTGAACCATCCAGGGACACGGGCTTGCCGTCCAGAGTTACGGTTATATCAGGCATAATGGCTCCATAAAAAAAATGGTAGGCACGCGGGGATTAATTTTTGGCCCCCACCTACGTTTTTCAGCTACCAAATCAGTTTGATATTCAAGGAGTTATCCCTTGAAGCCCAAAGGTTTGACCAAGCAACAAGCCTCAACCTCGTGACTGGTGTAGCAGGGTGGTGTAGAAAAGTCAATAATCCCAATCATCAAAAAGACGGGGATTTAGAGGCCTGCAGACAGACACGAATGACCCGTCTCCCAATGTCCTCATTGACCTCGATTGTCAGGCCACCTCAACCGGGATGATATCCATCCCCTCAGCAAGCAACCTTTTCGCTTCATCCATGGCCTTACCTTCTACTTCATGCCTCCTGACAACTGAGGCAACCCATGGGGCATAGGCTTCGATGATCTTCTTCCCCATCATCTCAGTCACCCTTGGGGGGAGATCTCTGTACACCTGCTTCACCTTGCCGGTCTTGTGGTCCCAGTAGCT
>JAJFUP010000305.1 GCA_021372395.1 Deltaproteobacteria bacterium | reverse complement strand
GTTCTTTGAAGCCATGACGCAGCCCATGCCGGTTCTTCCAGCTGCAGCACTCATAATGTTGATTACAGAAGCAAACTTTACAAGATTCTCGCCACCGGGACCAATGCAGGCAACCCTGACATCGGGATTTCCCAGCTCTTCGATCACCTTGATGGTTGTCTTCTTGGAACCGAGGCCCCAGAGGTGGCCGGCATCCCGGAACTCGATCTTGTCGCCATCAATGACCACCCAGGTGGGTTTGGCTGCCTGGCCCTTGACGATGATCTGATCGTAGCCTGCATACTTCATGGCCGGCCCGAAGGCGCCGCCCATGTTGGTGTCGCCGTTACCATGAATATCCACGCCCATGACCGAGCTGGTCATGGGGGACAGGGCGCTCACGGTGGTACGGCCGGAAAGAGGCGCAAAGCTGCCTGCAACCGGTCCGCTGCCGAAGCAGAGGGGTGCTGCCGGATCGAGAGGATCCATGCCTGCCTTGGTTTCATGGTAACATACGTCTGAATTCATTCCTCTTCCCCCGACCCACTTCTTGTAGTAGGACATGGGGAGCTTCTCTATTTCATATGTCAAGTTGGTCATATCGAGGCGTAACCGCTGACCTTTCCAACCATAAAAATCTGCCATTGTTTTCTCCTTGTCTCTAATGTGTGCTTACCGTTTCCAGTTACAGACCGTGCCGTTATCAGCAGCTGAAGCTGAATGCGAAGTCGCCGCCGTCATCCTGTTTCGGAGGCATGTAATCTGCTGCTATGATCTTGGCCAAATCTCTTCCCTTTGCCCTTGCTGCATCCTGTGCACGAACAAACTGGAGGGCCTTCTGCATGGTGCAGGCCTTGACACACCATGGGCCGAGTTCGTCACCCATGCAGAGGTCGCAGCTCATGGTCTTGCCGTTCTCCGGGTTGACCACTGAGGCACCAAACGGGCACGCGTACGTGCATGCACGGCAGCCGATGCATCTGTCGTCCTGTGTTACGACAGCGCCGCTGTCCAGCCTGACACGGGCGTTCATGGGGCACACCTTGATGCATGGTGCATCTTCACAAGCCTGACAGACAACCGGGATGAACGTATTCACATCCCTGAACTCCTGAATCCTGATGCGTGACAGGTACGAATGACACTTGTTGAAATGCTTGATCGAACAAGCCATTTCACAGCTGTGGCAACCTGTGCACTTGTCAGGATCGACTACGATTACTTTCTCTTCTTTTAACGCCATGATTTTCTCTTCCTCCCACGTTGGTTTGATGTAAGAGATACCTACGTTCCTACCGAACCTTTTTTTAACCTACTATCTGTTCCCCTTTATCCATGTGTTTGAAATCTCGATAAACTGTTCCTTGTTTGCACGAGGGGGCCGGTGAGCGCGCCCCCTCTGCATATATATTCTACAGGTCTTCGTACTGTGTCCTCTCGATGACCTGTTTCTGGACATCCGGACCGAGGTCCACGAACCGGGCGGTAAAACCAGCCACCCGTACCATCAGATCCGAGTAGTTCTCCGGGTTCTTCTGGGCGTCGAGGAGCATCTTCTGGTCCACGATGTTGTACTGAACCTGGTATCCTCCGAGGTTGAAGTACGCTTCATTGAGCCCGATGAACTTGTCGGCGCCCCCTTTGCCCTCGATGGCGGACGGGCTGAACTTCATGTTGAACAGGGTTGCCTGCAGGTTGGTCGCATCGACCTTGGCAGCGGACTTGATAAGGCTGGTGGGCCCGTTGCAGTCTGTCCCGGGCTGCGCCGAGAGTGCGCCGTCTGCGACGAAATCGCAGGCATGTCTCCCGTCCGGGGTTGCACCGCACGCCTTGCCGAACAGCACCTGTGTCGTCACCGACAGGGTGCTCGGCCGCCACGGCTCGCCGACCCAGTTCGTTACCTTCTGCGCAGACGCAGACCATGCATCGTAGAGCTCTGCAAGGATCAGGTCGACGTAATCATCGTCGTTGCCGTACTTCGGTGCATCAAGAAGCTTCTTGCGGAGCATCTCCTTGCCTTTGAAGTTGTCCTTCAGCGCATCCAGGAGATCCGCCATGGTGAGGGACTTTTCTTCGAAGACGTATTTCTTGATGGCTGCAAGGGAGTTGGCAACGCTCACGACACCGCAGGAGATGACATAGGCCGGGTCGTTGTAGCGGCATCCGCCCTCGTAGGCGTCCTTGCCCTTGTCGATGCAGTCATCGAGGAGCGATGTCATGATGGGATGCACCAGACCGAGGTCGTTGTGCACCAGCATGATGGTGTTCCAGTATTCCTCTTCGCGGTTGATGATGACGTCCTGAACACGTGTATACTCAGCAACGATCTCTTCGTAGGAGGCCTTGTTCATGTCGAGCTTCACATCGAAGAGCTTGTCGCCGGTCACCGGGTTGATACCGCCGTTGAGAACCAGCTCGAAGATCTTCAGGTTGTTGGTGTGGGGAACCGCGTACATGGGCATGCGCTTTCCGCAGATCTGCATGTCCACGCAGCCGCAGGGAGCCCAGTCGCGTGCATCTTCGAGATTGGCGCCGGTGTGCTTGATAAAGCGCTCGGTGGCCAGCTTGTCGTTGAACAGGGCAGGGTATCCTGAACCGGCCTTGATGGTCTTCACGGCCATCTGCTTGAAATCCTCGCTCATGTCATCGCGCCACCGTACGGACAGGGTTGGCTGCCAGGTCTTCACATTGACACCGGCCTGAAGCACCAGCAGGGAAAGCTCGTTGTCACAGGGTTTGCCGTAGCGGTCGACTCCGCCGAGCGTCAGGTTCTGGTACACGCTGCCGCCCAGGTAGGACTCGGTGAACGTGGCATGCGCCCTGCTGATCTCGCCGCACTTGATGCGCATGAGCTCGAGCAGCTCGAGGGCCCTGGCTTCCGTGAGGGTGCCTGCATCCATATCGTTCTTGAAGGGGCGGTACATGTACTGGTCGAAGCGGCCGGGCGAGATGCCTCGGCCGTTGAGCTCGATGAAGAGCACCGCGTGGGTGAACCAGAAGGACTGCATGGCCTCATAGAAGGTGTCTGCGGGCTTCCGCGGAACCTTGCGGCAGATGCGGGCTATCTCGAGCAGCTCGGCCTTCCGTACCGCATCCTTGCACTCCGCAGCGAGCCTCTCGGCCTCTGCGGCATGATTCTCGGCGAAGACTACCAGGCCTTCGAGCGACAACTTGACTCCCTGGTAGAAATTGTACTTGTCGAACTTTTCCTTGGTGTTGAGATCACCCAGGCCAGAGAGCTTGCCGTCGATCCTCTTGATGATGCCCTCGACGCCTTCGTCGATGATCTTCTGGTAATCCACGATCAGTCTGCCCTCGGGCACGTCGAACATGAAGCGCAGGAACACCAGCTGCTGCATCCATTTTTCCACCTGGGGGAAATCGCTCTTGGTCTCTTTCAGATATTTCTCGGCAAGAGAGCGCCAGTCTTTCCCGTCCCAGAACTTTGCCGCTTCCAGGATCTGCTCCTTGTCATCCGGCTGGATGAGGTAAATGCCAAGGCGGTCGCCCTTCCTCTCCTGGAGGGTCCCCTCCATGTACCGTTCCTCTTCCCTCTTGATCTTCTTGAACCCTTCCAGCATCCAGCATTCGTACTCGGGGTACACCTGGGTGCCCTTGAAGTAGCGGGATATATTCCCCACGATCAGCTCATCATCCCAGATCTTTGCCGTG
>JAJFUP010000293.1 GCA_021372395.1 Deltaproteobacteria bacterium | reverse complement strand
CGCGGACAAAGACCTCGCCTCGGCGAGAACCAGCATCCTCTGGAGAACGATCTCCTGGGAGAAGACGGGAGACAAGACGAAGTGGTCGGTCTCTTTTCTGGCCTCCTCCACCAGGACCCCGGGGGAACGGCAATGGGGGTTTCTGGGAAACCTGCTGACCTTCAGACAGGATATAGCTGCTTCGGCGCCCTGACCCCCGGTCGTGACCGCGCTACCGTACGCGGGAGCGCCTGAAGGGGATCCTAGGCAACCACGACGAACCGATCCTTCTTCGCCCCGCACACCGGGCACTCCTCCGGGAGGATCCCGTCCGAGACATAGCCGCAGACGTCACAGACATAGTAGGTGGTTTCCCTCTCCTCCAGCACATGGTCCATGGCCTCTTTGTACAGCTTGGCGTGGATCTCCTCCACATCCCGGGACTGGCTGAAGTAGAGCGATGCCATCTTGTCCCCTGCCTCTTCGGCATACCTGATGAAGGAATCGTACGCCACACCTGCCACGCGTGTCTCCGACTCGAAGCTCTCCGCGAGGTTCTCCTCGGTGCTCCGGATCTCCTTGAGCAGCTTGAGCGCCCTCTTCCCATGGAGTTCTTCGGAAAAGGCGATCACCCTGAAGAGTTTCGCCAGCTGGGGGTACCCTTCCTCCTGGGCCTTCTCGGCAAAGACCTTGAGCCGCAGGTGCGCCTTTGACTCGCCGGTGTAGGCCTGATACACGGCTTCTCTTAGCTTCTCATCCATTGCATGCTCCTCTCATGGGATTCATTGAACCATGTTCGAAACCACCCGGATCCGTCAGCACGGAGAGGTCGGCATCGTCTCTGATGCCGAGGCGGGTGAGAGAAAAATCGTATTTGACCGGGTCATCCGGAACGATCTCCCGGAATGCCCGGGTTATCTCCAGGGCCGTCCTGAGATCGGCGGCCTTTCTCCCGGTCATGCCCAGGGAAAGGCCGATCCTGTGCATGTGGGTATCCAGCGGCACCACCAGCCTCGCCGGCGATATGCCGTCCCACCCCCCCGGATCAACCTCGTCCCGGCGCACCATCCACCGCAGAAAGAGGTGGAGCCTCTTGCAGGCGCTCTTCTTGGCAGGACAGGGGAGAAGGCTGTTATACCCCGGGCCCATGTGCTTCCTGAGCTCGTTCGCAAAGGATTCGAGCGCCCCCGTGGAATCCCGGCCGCCCGGGTCATACCCTGCAAGGAAACACCCGTGGAGGGAACCGTGGGCCCGGATGACCTCCCGGATCCCCAGCAGGAAATCGATGAGCTCCCCGCCCGTGGTGAATCGATGCCTGAAGCGGGACAGCGACCGCGTAAGCGTCTCTCGTGAAGCCTCCTCCAGGTACCCCCGGGGGGAAGGCCCCATAAGGGCCAGGACGGCCGAGACACTGTTCACGATCTGGGCAACCCTCCCGTAGGCCAGTGACGAGGCGATGATGCCCACAATCTCGCGATCAGGGGTTTCGGGGTAGAAATGGAGGAATTCCAGGGGGTCAGGATGGATGAACCAGGCCCTGTTGTAGGTGCGGTAGAGCCTTTCCAGAAGCCCCTCGAGGTCTGCGGGAGATGGTCTCATGCCCTGCAATCGCGCGTTCCCCTTCCCCTGGAATGCATAGTCATCCACGGTGGATCCCCGAAGAAGAGGTCCGGCAATACACCAGAAGGGCCTTCTCCCCGGCAGCGTGAAGGCTGCCGAGGGTCATGGGCCGCCTCACTCGGGTGTAAATTCGCTCTTGGGAGCCCCGCACACCGGACAGGTCCATTCGTCCGGCAGTTTCTCGAACGGTGTCCCTGCAGGGATGTCCCCCTCGGGGTCGCCCTGTTCCGGATCATACACATACCCGCACACGCCACATACGTATTTCTGCATTGGAACCTCCACGGTTTTTTCTTGTGCTGCCGACGCTGAGTGCACCTCGCCCTTGTACGTGGGGGCATTCTTCGGTGCCTTTCCCTTCTTCACGTTCTGGTAGAAGGCATAGGTCAGCGGGTTTCCCTGCCTGAGAACCTCGCTGGAGACGACCTCGCCCACGAATATCGTGTGTGTCCCGCAGTCCAGGGTGCCTGTCACCTTCGCCTCGAGAACCGAGAGCGCATGGTCCGTCACCAGGGGACACCCGGTTTGACCGAACCGGCACGTAACCTGGGACATCTTGTCGACCTCCCGGCCCGATTTGAAGCCGAAGTTCCCGATGAAGGGCATGGGGGTGTCTTCCTCGAGCACCGTGACGCTCAGCACCCCGCTCTCATTGATGTATGCATGGGTGAGGTTATTCTTGTTGATGCTCACCGCAATGGTGGGCGGGGCTGCAGAGACCTGAAAGACCGTGTTCGCGATCTGGCCGTTGAGCTTTTCGCCCGAGCGCGAACTCACGATGTACAGGCCGTAGGTGATGTCCCAGAGTGCCATGCGTTCAGGTTTTTCAGCCATTCTTCGCCACCTTTCTCAGCTGCTCTGCCATGGTCTTCCCGAGATCGAAGCACTTCAGGAGCGCGTCGCGGTCAGGAACGTACCTGGCCTTGATGGGCTCGCCCACGGGGGTGACCTTCATCTCGGCGAGCATGTCGTGAATCTGCGAAGGCGCCTCTCCGCTCCACCCGTACGAGCCGAAGGCGGCACCGATGAGATTTTTCGGCCTCAACCCCTTCAGGTAGGTGAGCACGTCCGCCATGGCCGGCAGCATGTTGTTGTTGAGCGTCGATGATCCCACGACCAAGGCACCCGCATCGAGGGTCTCGTAGACGACATCGCTGCGGTGGAACGACCCCATGGACATGACCTTCACCCGTGCACCCCCGGCCAGAAGGCCTTCTTCAATGGCTCTGGCCATGTGCTCGGTACTATGCCACATGGTGTGATAGAGCACAACGGCCTTGTCCGTGGGTTCCTGCTCGGCCCAGATCCGGTACAGCCCGAGGGCCCTGGGGAGGTCTTTCCGCCAGACAGGACCATGATCGGGTGCGACGATGCGTATGTCGAGCCCCGAAGAAGCGACCCTGTCCAGGAGCTTGAGGATGAGGGGTGAGTAGGGCAGAAGGATGTTGGCATAGTAGGTGGCTGCCTCGTACTCGAGGACATCCTGCCTGATCTCGTCGGCGAACCGCTCGTCGGTTGCCAGGTGCATGCCGAAGGCATCCTGAGAGAAGAGGATCTTCTCCTCTTTCAGGTAGGAAAACATGCTGTCGGGCCAGTGGAGCATGCGGGTCTCCATGAAGGAGAGGTTCATGTTCCCGAGGCTCAGGCCCTCCCCGTCCTTGACCGCGACGATCTCGTCCTCGACGGCAAAGTGTTCCTTGAGCGTCTTCGCGCCTACCTGCGATGCGAAGACCTTCTCCGGGCTGACCTCCCTGATGATGTCCGGCAGGCTTCCGGAGTGGTCCATCTCGGAATGGTCTGAGACGATGTAGTCGATCTCCTTTGGGTCGACGAGGCAGGCGATGCGGGAGAGCATTTCGTCCTTGAAGGGCGCCTTCACCGTATCGATCAGGGTGATCCTGTCCGCCAGGATGAGGTAGGCGTTGTAGGTGCTGCCGCGCTTGGTGGTGTACCCGTGGAAATCCCTGATGGTCCAGTCTATGGCACCGACCCAGTAAACCTTGTCGCTGATCCGAATGGGTTTGAAGACATTCGACACCGTTTTCTCCTTTGCGTATAGTTTCCCGGAACACAGACCTTTGGTCAAGGGTGCTCCCTGCTTTGTCTCACCAGTACCTGCCGCCCGTCAACAAGATTTCGCCGCAGGGCTGCGCGTTGCCTTTACCCCGGATGGCCGCAGCACGAGCCCGGGACGAAGGGGGGAAGACGCCCGAGGGGTGCACCTGGGTTCAGGAGGGGGAAAGCCCTGACCGCTGCCAGGCGGAGTCCGACGCCCTGACGGCGTATCCCGAAGGGCCAGACCCCCTTCCCTGATGTACATCCTCGACGCTAGCAGCTTTTCAGCTTGTCGGTGAGGTTCACGATATGTGTCATCTCTTCGGCGATGATCCTTTCGATGGTTTCCTGGCCGAGGGCCTCGGGGAGAAGCCGTTTCACACCGGTGTAGAAGAGGATCGAGTTCTTCTCGGCCTCGAGGGCCATGTTCAGGACATCCCGGAGCGTGGTTTTGTCTGTGAGGGCATCGCACATGTTCTGCTTCACCGTGAAGACCTTGCCGTCGGTGAAGGCCCTGATATAGGATGCCGCCATCTCGTCCGGGTCATTCCCCCGGTAGGCGTCGCTCAGGATCCGGGCACGCATCGAGGAGAAAAGCTTCTCGTGTCCGATCTCCATGCCGGACAGGCTCAGGAGCATCTGCCTGATCTCCGGCTCATCGAACAGAACAGAGGCCTTCTCGTAGAACCGCGCTCCCTGGCGCTCGATCTCCTCGGCCATTTCAAAGATTTCATCCGCACTGAAATACATCTTCATCATTGACACCTCTCTTGAATTTTCATGGTTGGGTCGGCAGCGGGGGGGTGAACACCCGCTGCCCGAGTTCCCGGTCGAGCATGAGGAGACCCTGACCACTGTCTCCAAGAATCTTCAGCTGCTGGCAGATCTCATCCGCGTTGGACTCCTCCTCCACCTGCTCGTTCACGAACCACTGGAGCATGGTGTGGGAGGCGTGGTCCTTCTCCTCGACGGCCAGGTCCGTCAGCGCGTTGATCAGGGAGGTCACCTTCTGCTCGTGCCTGTACGCATCGAGGAAAGCCTCAAGCGGAGACGCCCACTTCACGGGAGGCCCCTCGATGGGTTCCAGGAGGGACCTTCCCCCCCGGTTGATGACATACTGGTAGAACTTTTCGGCATGGGTCATCTCTTCCAGGGCCTGGACTCGCATCCAGGTGGCGAATCCCTTGAGGTTTATCGACTGGAAGTATGAGTTCATGGAAAGGTACAGGTACGCCGAGTAGAGCTCCGCATGGACCTGCTTGTTCAGGGCCGCTTCCATCTTCTTGCCGAGCATGTTCGTGCCTCCCTATGCCTTCCAGAGGCCGTGGAGGTTGCAGTACTCCCTGGCCGAGACCTGGGATGCGTCGATGCAGAACACCGCTTCCGGGGCATCGCCTGGCTTGAGGAACTTCCGGTAGGCGACCCCGTCGGCCACGAGCTCGATCCACTCGATGTAATGCTTCTCCTCCATGGGGTGGGCGACGGCTCCGATCATGACCTTGAAACCATCGGCCGTCTTTTCGATGACCGGGACATGCTTCTCTTTCGCGGCATCAACGGTGTTCTCCTTGAACACCTTCATGGTCTGGCCGCAGCAGACCAACGTCCCTTTCCCTTCGTGGAGCACTTCAATGATGTGTCCGCACACTTCGCACTTGTAGATCTCGAGCCTGTTCGCCATGTGAGAGTTCCTCCCTCTGTTTTTTTATTTATCTTAATGATTCCGGTCAGCCATGCCAAGGGGCAAATCCCCTCTTATTCGTGTTCAATAATAATAAGATGCATCGCGTGAGATGCAATCCGCAGCGATGAGTCCCTGCGCGTCCACGTACCGTCGGCGTTTCACCCGCGGGCTTCGCTCGACGCCAAAGCCCGCAGATGGAGGATCCGGCGCGCCCCGGCTAGGGGACTGATAATTTTCCATATTGACAGGCCAGGCCCATGCTGTTATTAAACACTTCCACGTTATGCCGAAGTGGTGGAATTTGGTAGACACGCCATCTTGAGGGGGTGGTGGGTAACTCCCGTCCGGGTTCAAATCCCGGCTTCGGCACCATCGAATCATACTGCACAGGAAAGAGAGATAAAGCGCCATGTCAAGACGATGTGATATATGTGGTAAGGGCCCGCTCACAGGGCACAAGGTTTCCCATGCCCAGAACAAATCCAAGAAGACCTGGCTGCCGAATCTCCAGAAGGTGCGCGTAGAAACACCCCAGGGCGTCAAGAGCGTCAAGGTCTGCACCCAGTGCATCAAATCGAACAGGGTCAAGAAACACGCAGCTTAGCAGCATCAAGCGCTTCACCGGGCTTTTCCTCAGGTTTTTACTTGCCAAGGGCATTTGTGGGGAGACCTCTCTGCATCTGTCGGGAATTCCCTGCAGTCATCGAATGCTTCCGGCCTCTGCCCGCACCGTCCTGAAAACAGAGCTTAAACCCCCCTCATCCGGGATACCCGCATGGATGTTTTGCGTATTCATTTCTTGTCGTTTCCGTGTTATGGGGAGAGTCGAAGACTGCTTCCTGACATGCAATGAGGAGTCGCACAATGAACACCCGGCTTGTCTCTCTCTCGCTGTTGGTCCTGGTGCTGTCAGTGCCCGGCTGTGCAGTCGCCCCGACACCGCCGCCCACGATGGAAGACACGTCCTTCTTTCTCGCCCGGTTTGACAATGTCTGGGAAAAATCCCTGAAGGTCCTGGAGAGGGAAGGCCTGCCCGTCAAAGAGGCCGACAAGGCCACGGGCCTGATCATTACCAAGTTCGTCAATTACTCCGTCGGGATGAGGGCCCATCAGGAAATCGAAGACATAGCGGAAAGGCCGGATATCCGGCTGGCCCTCTTCACGCAGGTGGGGTACAGCCTCTGCATCCGGATCGCCCCGACGGGCGACATGAGCTCGCAGGTGACTATCACCTCCCGGATCGAGGCCTACGACAAAAACGCCACCCGGAAGTGGCACCCATGCCGTTCCAGGAACGTGGTGGAGCGAAAGATGCTGGAGAAGATCCGGGCCGTGCTCTGAGGTCCCTGGCCGGAAAAGGCGCTACACCCTCTCGATTCTCTCGACGCCCTTGATCTTCCTGATGTCCAGGGAGAGCCTCTCCAGCTCATGGAGATCCTTGACCATCACCCGGATGACGCAGATGGAAATCCCTTCCGCCATGGAGTAGGCATTGAGCTTCGTGATGTTGACGTTGTGCGCACCGATGACCGAGGTGATGGAGCTGAGCATGCCCGGCTTGTCCTGGCAGACCACGGACAGCTCGATCTCGTGCGTCTCGGCCACCGATGCATCCCATTCCACCTGTACCAGGCGCTGCGGATCGATATCGGCTACATAGGTGCAGTTGGACCGGTGGACCGTGATGCCTTTGCCCCGCGATATGTACCCGATGATGTCGTCCCCCGGGATCGGCCTGCAGCAACGCGCAAAGCGCAGCAGCAGGTCTTCGACCCCCTTGACCACGACGCTCGATCCTTCCTGTTTCTTCTTCGGGAGGATATCCTTCTGTTCGCGCTTCTGTTCCTCGGGCACGAACCTGTGGAGCACCTGGTTGATCGAAAGCCTTCCGAAGCCGATGGCAGCGAAGAGGTCCTCGGGGTTCTTGAACGAAAACTCGCGGGCGAGCTGCTCAAAATCGACGTCTTTGGAGATATGGAGGGTCTTGAGCTTCTTCTCCACGATCTCCCGGCCCAGGGCAATGCTCTGCTCGAGCTCCTGGGTCCTCAGCCAGGTGCGGATCTTGTTCAGCGCCCTCGGGGTCTTGGCAATCCTCAGCCAGTCCTTGCTGGGGTGCTGCTTCGAGGAGCGCAGGATCTCCACCACGTCCCCGCTGTGGAGCTTGTAGCGCAGCGGCACGATCTGGCCGTTGATCTTGGCGCCCGTGCACTGATTCCCGAGCTGCGTGTGAACGTTATAGGCAAAGTCCAGAGGGGTCGCCCCAAGGGGGAAGCGCAGCACATCCCCCTTGGGCGTGAACACGTACACGTCTTCCGGGTAGAGGTCTATCTTGACGCTCTGCAGGAACTCCTTCGGATCCTTGAGCTCCTTCTGCCACTCGAGGAGCTGCCGCAACCACGAGAGCTTCTTTCCGTCCTGCTCGCTGATCTTGGTCCCGTCCTTATACCTCCAGTGCGCGGCAATGCCTTCGTTCGAAAAGTAATCCATGTCGCGCGTGCGGATCTGGATCTCTATCCTCTCCCCTCCGGGACCGAACACGGTGGTGTGCAGCGACTGGTACATGTTCGCCTTGGGCATAGCGATGAAGTCCTTGATCCTCGACTGGATGGGCTTCCACATGGAATGGATGATGCCGAGCGTTTCATAGCACTCGCCCACGGTATCCACGATGACCCGCACCCCCAGGACATCGTAGACGTTCTCGAAGGACACGCCCTGTCCCTGCCGCTTCAGCTTCTGATAGACGCTGTTGATGTGCTTGATCCTGCTCTTGATGTCGGAGGGGATATTCGCCTCACCCAGCTTTGCCTGGATCTGGGCGATGATGTCCTGGAGATACCCTTCCTTCTCCTTTGCGATGGCATCGAGCTTGGTCTTCAGCATGCGGTACCCGTCGGGGTCCAGGTACTTCAGGCTCAACTCCTCGAGCTCCACCTGGAGCCAGTAGATCCCGAGCCTGTTCGCCAGGGGGGCATAGATGTCCTGCGTTTCCCTGGCAATCCTGACCTGGGAGGGGCGGTTGTGGTACTGGAGGGTGCGCATGTTGTGAAGGCGGTCCACGAGCTTGATGAGGAGCACCCGCAGGTCCTTGCTCATGGCGAGGATCATCTTGCGGAAGTTTTCCGCCTGCTTTTCTTCTTCGGACCGGAAATTGATCTTGCTGATCTTCGTGAGCCCATCGACGACCTGGGTCACTTCATCGCCGAACTCGCTCTTGATTTCCTCGAGCTTGGTGAGGCTGTCCTCGATGGAGTCGTGCAGCAAGGAAGCGGCGACCGCAGTCACGTCAAGGTGCATCTGGGAAACGATGAACGCGACTTCCAGCGGGTGGTTGAGGTAAGGCTCTCCAGAGAGCCTCGTCTGCCCCTGGTGGACCCGTGCAGAAAAAACATAGGCCTTCTCGATGATCCGTTTGTCTGCATCGGGGATGTATGCAGACACCTCATCAAGAATGTCATTAATCCGTACGGTCAAATATTACACCCTTCGCCTCGAGCATCTCCCGGCAGTAGTCCACAGCGCCCCCGTGGGGGATCTTGTCCACCCGCCCGCTTGCCCTCTCCTTGATCTCCACCACGCCTTCCTTGAGATCCTTGGCCCCCACGGTCACCCGGTAGGGGATGCCGATCAGGTCCGCATCCTTGAACTTCACGCCCGGCCTCACATCCCGGTCGTCCAGGAGCGCCTCAACCCCGCGGGATTTCAGCGTTTCATAGATATGCGAGGCAACCTCCATGACAGAGGCATCGTTCACATTGATGGGGACGACCATGACATGGTAGGGGGCGATGGCCACGGGGAAGATGATCCCGTTCTCATCGTGGTGCTGTTCCAGGGCGGCGGCAACGGTCCGGCTCACGCCGATGCCGTAGCACCCCATGATCAGGGGCTTCTCGATACCGTCCTCATCGAGGAAGACCGCGTTCATGGCCTTCGAGTATTTCGTGCCCAGCTTGAAGACGTGGCCCACCTCGATCCCGCGGATGATCTCGAGCCTGCCTGCCTGGCACCGGGGGCAGGGGTCTCCCGCGGTCGCTGCCCTTATATCGGCCACCACATCGACCCGTACATCCCGGGAGAGCCACACATTCCTGACGTGATGGTCCTCCCGGTTCGCACCCGCCACGAAAGGCCCGCCTTCGAGCAGGGAAGCGTCGGCAACCAGCTTCACCTTAAGCCCCACCGGGCCCGCGAACCCCCGGGGTGCACCGGTGCACTTCTCGATGTCCCCCTCGTCGGCCAGCTCGACGTTCTCGCATTCCAAGGCCCGCCTCAGCTTTGCCTCGCTGATCTCGTGATCGCCCCTGACAAGGGCAGCCACGAGGCCTCTTTCCGTCTGGTAGATGAGGGTCTTTATGAGGCCTGAGGACTCTATGTTCAGAAAGGCACACACCTCGTCCACCGTCCTGATGCCCGGGGTATGGACCTCGGAGGGCTTCCCGCCGGGTGCCGCCTGGAACGCGAGCGTCTCGGGCATGGCAATCTCGGCCCGCTCCTGGTTCGCGGCGTAATTGCAGGCGTGGCAGCTCAGGATGGCGTCTTCGCCCGTCTCGGCGAGCACCATGAACTCGTGGGAGAAATTCCCGCCGATGGGCCCCGAGTCGGCCTCCACGGCCTTGAACTTCAACCCGCACCGGGCAAAGATCTTTTCATAGGCGCTGAACATCGCCTGATAGCTCTTTTCGGCCCCGGCGTCGGTGCGGTCGAAGGAATACGCATCCTTCATGATGAACTCCCGTGCCCTCATGACCCCGAAGCGGGGACGGATCTCGTCCCGGAACTTGGTCTGGATCTGGTACAGGTTCAGCGGCAGGTCCTTGTACGAATGGACGAAGTCCCTGACGATATCGGTGATGACCTCCTCGTGGGTGGGCCCGAGGGCGAACTCCGCACCCTTCCTGTCGGTAAACCGCAGGAGTTCCTTGCCATACAGCGACCACCTGCCGCTCTCCTTCCATATCTCACAGGGCTGCACCCCGGGAAGGAGGACCTCCTGGGCACCGGCGGCGTTCATCTCCTCGCGGATGATCGTCTCGACGATCTGAATGGCCTTCAGCCCGTACGGGAGGTAGGAGTAGATGCCCGAGGCCAGCTTCTTTATCATGCAGGCCCGCAGCATCAGCTTGTGGCTCACCACCTCTGCATCGCGCGGCTCTTCCTTGAGCGTGTGGAGGAACATCGAGGAAATCTTCATGAATGCGTCTCCTTATATATTTCCGTGAGGATCGTGTCCACGATCTCACCTGTTTTTATGCGCCTGAGCTTTCTGCCGTGAGAGAAGAGCACGGCCCCCTTTGCATCGCACGCAACCCCGAGGTCGGCAATCCTCGCCTCGCCCGGACCATTGACCACACACCCCATGACCGCCACCACCAGATGCTCCCTGATGGTTCTCACTGCGTCCTCCACCTCGGAGGCGATCCTCGCCACATCCGCGCACGCTCTGGCACAGGTGGGGCAGGAAATGACCCGGACCCCCTCGGCCTTCAGGCCGAGGCACTCGAGCAGGATCCTCCCGGCAAAGACCTCCTGGACGGGGTCCGCCGAGAGCGAAACCCGTATGGTGTCCCCGATGCCTTCGGCAAGGAGCACACCGATCCCCACGGAGGAGCGGACGAGCCCCGAGAGGAGCGGGCCTGCCTCGGTCACCCCGAGGTGCAAAGGCCACCGGGATACCCTCGAGAACCGGCGGTATGCATCGATGGTCTCGAGCACGTCCGAGGATTTCAGCGAAACCTTCAGCGCGTCGACCCCCATGTCCTCGAGCATCTCAACGTATTCCCTGGCGTTTTCAACGAGGGCAGCCACCCGGTCGTCTCCGAACCTCTGGAGAAGGTTCTGCTTGACGGAGCCGAGATTGACCCCGACCCGTATGGGGACCTTCCTCTCCATGGCTGTCTTTGCAACGGCCTTCAGCTTGTCTTTCCCGCCGATGTTGCCGGGGTTGATGCGGATGCCGTCGCACCCGGCCTCCATGGAGCCGATGGCGAGCCGGTGATCGAAATGGATGTCCGCAATGAGCGGGGTGTGGGTGCGTTTCCTGATCTCCGGCAGTCCCCTGAGGGAATCTTCATCGGGCACACTCACCCGGACGATTTCGCACCCCGCCCCTTCGAGTTCGAGGATCTGAGAGACCGTTGCATCCACATCATGGGTGCGGGTATTCGTCATGGACTGGATGCTGACAGGAGCGCCCCCACCGACAGGGAGGCCCCCCACGAACACCTTCCTGGTCTGCTCGCGATGGTGCGTCATTCAAAATGAGTACCACAGAAGGGTTCTCGACTCAAGATTGGAACAGGATTGAACGATAAGATCTACGATGGAAAAGATGTCACCCGATCAGATTGAATCCCTCCTCAATGATATCGGGGAACTACCAACGCTGCCCTCCATCGCCACCGCGATCATGGAGAAGACGCTGGAGGACAACGTGAGTGCCCGGCAGATCGCCGAGATGGTGGAGAAGGACCAGGCCCTCGCGCTCAAGGTGCTCAAGGTCGCCAACTCCCCCTTCTACCGGAGGATCAAGGAGATCTCCACCATCCGCGGGGCCGTGGTGCTGCTGGGATTCAACGTCCTGAAGAGCATCGTGCTCAGCATCAGCGTCCTGAACCTCTTCAGCGACAAGAACCGCCATGCCCTGGACTTCTACAAGTTCTGGCAGCACAGCATCGCATGTGCGGTGTGCGCCAAGTCCATTGCCGGCAAGATCCTTCCCTCCTCGGCCGAAGACGCCTTCGTCGCAGGCCTGCTCCACGACCTGGGTAAGGTCATCGCGGACCAGCTCATCTGCAGGAAGGGAGAATACCGCGAGGTCATGGAGGCCATGAAAACTGCCGGCGCCGACATCATCGAGATCGAGCAGGACCTCGTGGGCATCGACCATGCATCCATCGGCAGGTACCTCATGGAAAGGTGGAACCTGCCCTCGCACCTCAGCAAGGCGGTGGGGTACCACCACAGCCTCGTGGACATCACCGACGACGGGGCGACCAGAAGCATCTGCGCCATCGTGCACGTCGCCGACATGGTGACCAACCACCTCGGTCTCGGCCTGACCGAGAACCTGACGGGATTCGTCGACCCGGCGCTGCTGAAAAACCTGGGGATCACGAGCCATGACATCCAGGACATCTCCATTTCCCTGAAGGACAACATCTCGAGCATCAGCGATCAGCTGGGCATACCGCAGGCCGAGCCCAAGACCTATTTCGAGGTTCTGCAGTCGGCAAACGCACAGCTGGGAAAGCTCTCCCTGGACCTCGAGCAGAAGAAGATGGCCCTCGAGCACCGGACCGTCGAGCTTTCGAGCCTCAATCAGATGAGCAGCACCCTCCAGGCATCCCTGAAGCTCTCGGAGATAACCAACACCCTTTCATCCCACACGCTCACCATCCTCGACGCAAAGAAATCCCGGTCCCTCATCCGGTTGAACAACATGCGGATCATGGTGACCGAGTCCTTCTGGCTGAGCAATTTTCCCCAGACACGGTCGGGTATGGCGAGCGCGACCAAGGACATGCTCGACCGGACCAACGGGATATTCCCCAGGACTGCAGGCTCGGTCTTTGCCCCCCTGAAGGTGGACGGCAAGACCATCGGGGCCATCGAGGTGATCCTCAAGGACAACCTGGGCCCGGACGAGATCAACCAGAAGACCCTCTTGCTGCGGACGATCTCCGAAGTGGGGACGCAGGCCATACAGCGTGCCATGCTGATCACCAAGAACATGAAGGCCCAGAGGCTTGCTGCGGTTTCAAAAACCGCGATCGCGGCGAATCATGAGATCAATTCACCGCTGACAACCATCCTGCTCAAGCTCGACATGCTCCTGACCGAGACGAACCTGAATCAGAACGCGAGAAATGCCCTTGCGGAGGTCAAGAAAGAGGCCATGGCCATCCGGAATGTCGTGAAGAAGATGCTGGAAATTTCAGACGTGGTGGAGACCGGCTACATCAACAACGAGAAGATGCTCGATCTCAGGCAGGCCGCCGGGACCGCTGCCCCCGGGTCTCCCTGTACCCCGGTTCAGGCCCGACAGGAACCGGTCGGTTTCGAGGACTACATCGAGGCCCACGACAACAACGGGCACAAGACCCAGGCCGCAAAGCCGGTCACCGGGGATCATGTCCCGGGGTTCGAAGACTACGTCGAAGACAAACCCGCCAGACCTCCCCTCGTGAAAACGACGAGAAACGAAGCACCGCTCAAGACAGACACCCCGGGATTCGAAGATTATCTCGACGAGTAGGGGGTCATCCCGCCAGGGTGTGAACCCTCTGGGCTATCTGATTCATCCAGTCCTTGTACATGACGGACAGGACCATGAAGTCCTTCTCGTTGTCCACATCCAGGGCTGCACCGCCGACCGTGGTCTCCACGATCTTCACGCGTGCCCCGAAGATCGCCGACATGAGCTTCTCCAGCCTCTCCCTCCTCACCGGAAGGCTCACGATTCGGGCCAGGGGCTCGAGCCCGACGGAAGACAGGCCTGCCGATACCTGGAGGAGCAGGTAGAGGAACAGCGTCTTCCCGATCTTGCCCGGGCCCAGCCGGATGATCTCGACAATGGTCCTCGCGATGTTGAGCAGCTCCTTCTGGTAGCGGTACTCGTACACCTTCAGCACGAGGTCGATGCCGTTGAGCAGCATGAAGGGCCGGGCCATGTGGAGATTGTTCTGCCTGAAGTTCCCTTCCCTGGTATGGAACGTCGCCATCTTGATGCCGGGTCTTCCCTTGCGTGGCCCGAACTGGTTCAGGATCTCCTCGGAGGTGATGCCCACCACGTAATCATAGCTCTCCATGTCGCACCGGGAGATCAACTCCTCGAGCTCGCTCACACAGAGCAGGGGGATATCCCCGGAAAGGAACAGTACGTACTTGTCCCGGTACTTCTCGATGATGTCTTCGGTCAGGATGCCGGTCCGGCGGTATTCGGGAAGCGTCTGGCAGAACCCCTCCCACCCGTTCTCGGCGAGGCTCCTCTTCTGCTGCACGATGTGGACGTCACAGTCGCCGATGACCTCCTCGAACTTCTCTTTCGGCCCCACCACCACCACATGATCGATGGCGTCACACGAGCGCAGGGCCTCGATAATGTACCTGATCATCGGCTTTCCCGCCACGTCGAGGAGGGCCTTGTTCTTCTTGAATATCTTTCGTGAAGCCCTCCCGTCTCCTGCAACAATAACGGCGTCGATACCCATACCCTTTGTATGAACTGGAAATCGGGGCGGATGTCAAGGCCCTAGAGCCGTGCAGCACCGGGTTTATGCTCGGATTCCCGCTTCAGGACTTGATTTTTTCCTTGGGACGCCTTACGAAGTGCTCAAATATCTGATAAGGACGGTACATGGAATCTCTCATCCCGATCATCGTGATCTTTGCTGCATGGTTTGCCCTGAATCGATGGATACTCCCCCGTTTCGGCGTCAACACGTGAATGAGCTGCACCCCGGGGACCGAGGATCGGTCCCCTCAATCGGAGAAGGCCGGCAACACCTGCACTCCCCGTGACCCGGAAAAATGAGCCTGTTCCCGCCATCGTGATGCATCCGGTACAGGGGAGGTAGCTTGGGCGCTGAAATGATCCGGAACACAGCGCCCTCATGGGTACAGGGGATGAAGGCGGCATGGCCCATCTGTGCGGGCTACCTTGCCATCGGCATCTCGTTCGGCATCATTGCCCGGCAATCGGGCTTCACGGTGGTGCAGATCGGGCTCATGTCCGTGATCGTCTTTGCCGGCAGTGCGCAGTTCATCGCGGTATCCATGATCAGTTCCGGGGCTTCCGTCATCCCGGTCATCACTGCGACGTTCTTCGTGAACCTCAGACATGTGCTCATGAGTTCCACCCTGTCGCTCCACCTCAAGGGCACCCGGAAATCTCTCCTGACTCTCTTTGCCTACGGCATGACGGATGAAAGTTTTGCCGTGAACTTCACGAGGTTTTCAAAAGGCCCGTGGGATATCCGAAGCGCGCTCACCGTGAATCATGCCGCGAACCTGTTCTGGATCGCGAGCACCATTGCCGGCGGGTACATCGGCCACCTGGTCCCGAAAGGCGCCTTCGGTCTCGACTATGCACTGACGGCCATGTTCCTGTCCCTGCTCGTCCTGCAGCTGACGAGCAGGATCGTCGCACTCACCGCACTCGTCTCGGGCGTGCTCGCCGTGCTTTTTTCCCTCGTGCTGCCCGGCACCTGGTACGTGATCCTCGCCACCATGATTGCAGCCACCCTGGGGGTGATGCTCCAGGGATCCTTGCCTGCGGCCGCGAGGAAGGAGAGGCGACGCCCATGACCTCCGGACAATACCTCCTCTGCATCCTCGGCATGGGGGTCGTCACCTACCTCCCCCGGTGGCTTCCCCTCATCTGGCTTTCCGGACGGGAGATCCCGCCGCTTTTCGTGCAGTGGCTGAAGTTCGTGCCGGCAAGCATCCTGAGTGCTCTGGTGGTGCCTTCGCTCTTCCTCGATCCTTCATCCAGGACGTTCGACCTGACCAGGCCCGAGTTCCTCGTGGCCCTGCCGACCCTGGCCTTTGCGTGGTGGTCACGGTCACTGGGCGGTACGGTGCTGCTGGGAATGATCCTGTATTCCCTGGCCGGATTCCTGCTCCCGTAAGCCGGAGAAGAGAGAGTCTCCAGGCCCCTTAGGTGTTCAACCTTCTGCAGGAACGCTGCGGAACTTTTCATCAGCCGCTTCCCCTCCTGCCCCGCCCGGAGGACTGCACAGGGACACGAGCGGCCTCGCGCCGGATTATCCCTCCCCTGTTTTTCGAAATTGCCGATCGCGCTTGACATCGATGAAGTCTTCAGATATATCCGAGCCCTATTTATCGTGCTAAGGAGTAGTGTGCATGGGTACATACCAAGCGAAAAAGGGTGAGGTGGACAGGCAGTGGGTCCTCCTGGACGCGAAGGATGTGGTGCTTGGCAAGCTTGCCGTACAGGTTGCCTCCATCCTGAGAGGAAAGACCAAGCCGGAATTCACACCGCATACCGATGTCGGTGATTTCGTCGTCATCGTCAACGCCGACAAGGTCAAACTCACGGGCAACAAATGGGACCAGAAGACCTACTACCGGCACAGCGGGTGGGTAGGCGGCATCAAGAATGTGACGGCAAAGGACCTCCTCATCAAGAAGCCGGAGGAAGTCATCAGGCGCGCGGTGAAAGGCATGCTCCCGAAGAACAGTCTCGGCAGGGCGATGTTCAGGAAGCTCAAGGTCTATGTCGGGGAGAGCCATCCTCACGAGGCCCAGAACCCACAAGTCATAAATCTGTAAGAGGGAATCTCGATGGTAGAAAAGACATACGCCACTGGACGTCGGAAGAATGCCACTGCGCGAGTATGGTTGTCCCCCGGCAAAGGTGAAATGACCGTAAACGGCAAGCCCATGCAGGAATATTTCCCGCGGGAGACGCTGCAGATCTCCGCAAAGCAGCCCTTTGACGTCACCGACACAAAAGGGCAGTTCGATATCTATGCCACCTGCAGCGGCGGGGGCATTGCAGGCCAGGCCGGGGCGCTGCGGCACGGCATATCCCGGGCGCTGGCAACCTTCGATATCGAAAAGTTCAGGTCGAAGCTGAAGGCCGCAGGCTTCCTCACCAGAGATCCTCGCATGGTGGAACGGAAAAAATACGGCCTCCACAAGGCCCGCAAGAGACCACAGTTCTCCAAGAGGTAGTCTTCATTGACGATCTCCATCGGTATCCTGGGCGCGACAGGGTATACCGGGGCGGAGCTCATCAGGCTCCTTCACGTGCACCCTGAAGCGCGGATCACCTACTGCTCGTCTCGGCAGTACAACGGGAAGCCGATTTCCGCTGTCCTCGAGTTCCTCAAGGGATACTTCGACATGGAGCTCGAGGAGTTCGATGCTTCCGCCATCAAGTCCAGGTGCGACCTCGTCTTCAGCTGCCTCCCCCACGGGGTGAGCATGGCCTTCATCGAGCAGGTCATCGACTCGGTCAAGGTCGTGGACTTGAGCGCAGACTTCCGCATCCGCAATGCACACGTGTACCGGCAGTGGTACCAGGAGCATACAAACCCGGGGCTTCTTTCCCAGGCGGTCTACGGCCTGAGCGAGGTCTATGCCGGAGACATCGGGAAGGCCCGGCTCGTGGCGAACCCCGGCTGTTACCCCACCAGCGTGCTGCTCCCCCTGATCCCCCTGCTGCAAGACGGCCTTATCGAGGCGCACGGGATCATCGTGGACAGCAAGAGCGGGGTTTCGGGCGCAGGCAGGGGCCTGAGCCTGAAGGCCCACATCTGCGAGACGGGCGAGTCCTTCTCGGCCTACAAGGTGGGCCATACCCACCGGCACGTGCCGGAGATCGAGCAGGAGCTCTCGAGCGCCGCCGGCACTTCCGTGAGCATCGAGTTCACCCCGCACCTCATCCCCATCAGCCGGGGCATGCTCTCCACCATCTACGTGAAAAGCCCGCACACCGGAGACGAGCTGAAGAACTGCCTTCAGGCGTTCTACCGGGGCAAACCGTTCGTGAGGGTCATCGATTCTCTCCCTGCCACCAAGGACGTGAGAGGAACGAACAGGTGCCTGATCCACCTGAGCAAGAACGAGACCTCCGGCATGGCAACCATCATCAGCGTCATCGACAATCTCACCAAAGGCGCATCGGGCCAGGCCGTACAGAACATGAACCTCATGTTCGACCTTCCCGAAGCCGCCGGCCTTGACTACGTCCCCGTATTTCCTTAATTCTTTAGACAGGCGCCGGACACCTGGCGCCGCGTGAAGGGGGATCATATGGGCGGACCTGTCCGCAGAGCCGTGGTCGCAGGGAGTTGGTACCCGGGAAACCCGAAGGCCTTGCGGGAGGACATCTCGCGGTATCTCGACGGAGCCCACATCCCCGAGATCACCGCAAAGCCCGTGGCCATCGTCGCTCCGCATGCGGGCTACCTGTACTCCGGCCCGGTGGCGGCCTGGGCATACAAGGCCATTTCCGGACACGACTATTCCACGGTCGTGGTCATCAGCCCTTCTCACCATGCATACTTCCCGTACATCTCCGTCTGGCCAAATGGCGCATACGAGACGCCGCTCGGCCTCGTCACGGTGGACCAAGACCTCTGCAGGAGACTTCTCGCATCGGAATTCATCCGGGACGACACGGAGCCCCACAGTGCGGAGCATGCCCTGGAGATCCAGCTCCCCTTTCTCCAGTCCGTTCTCCAGCCCTTCAGCCTCTGTCCGCTGATCATGGGCCACCAGGATCTCTCGGTGTGCGAGGCCCTTGCCCAGGCGCTTCACGAGAGCATACAGGACCCGGACAACACGCTCATCGTGGCGAGTTCCGACCTCTCGCACTTCCACTCCGCGAACAAGGCCGAAAAGATGGACCGGCAGATCGCAGCACGGGTCGAATCCTTCGACATCCCGGGCCTGAGCCTGGATCTCGAAAAGGCCTACAGCGAGGCCTGCGGAGGAGGGCCTATCCTGACTGCGCTCCTCTATGCCGGGCTGATATCCAGGACGACTGCCAGGGTTCTGCGCTATGCCCATTCCGGCAGCATCACGGGAGACAACTCCTCGGTGGTGGGATACCTCTCGGCCGTGGTGTACTGAGCCTTCCCGCACCATGAAGCGCCCGGAAGGCATCCGGGAGGATCCGGACGGATCGCTCCATGCCGCGGCCAGTGCGGAGATAGCCCCACCATCTTGCGCCATTTGATAATTTCTGCAAAATATTCTATGACACCCGTCAACTGACGTTGTCTCAGAACTGGTGAAGACAAGGAGAGGGCCTTTCCCATGATGAAATCTCTGACCTATGCCGTGCTCGCGATCATGGTGCTCGTGATCGCCGACATCCTGCTCTGCTTCGTGTACCCGGACGTCTCCGCGCTCAGGAAGGAGAACCCGGACAAGACCGCCTTCATGGAGTACCGGGAACGACAGTGGGCCCGCGAAGGGCAGGACAGGAAGATCGTCCGGAAGTGGGTGCCGCTGAAGAGGATCTCCCCCTATCTCATCAAGGCCGTCATCATTGCGGAGGACGACAAGTTCTGGCGCCACGAAGGGTTCGATTTCGAGGCCATGCACCAGGCCCTCGAGAAGGACATCGAGAAGAAAGAGTTCAAGGCCGGGGGCTCCACCATAAGCCAGCAGCTGGCAAAGAACCTCTACCTCTCCCCGTCGAAGAACCCCATCCGGAAGATCAAGGAGGCCATCCTCACCTGGCGGATGGAACGCGCCCTCTCGAAAAGGAGGATCGTTGAGCTCTACCTCAACGTGGCCGAATGGGGTGACGGGATCTTCGGCATCGAGGCCGCGAGCCGCCACTACTACGGGAAGCACGCCTCCGGCCTGAGCGGTGAGGAGGCGTCCCGGCTCGCCACCATCCTTCCCAGCCCGCTGCGGCTCAACCCGGTCGGAAGCTCGAAATACGTGCGGTACCGCTCGGCCAGGATATACCGGATCATGGTGCGCAGGGGCATCGTGATACCCGAGTATGAGGAGGTCATGCACCCGCCCGCGGAGTCTGCCGGAGAGGTACCGGCCGATGCCGTCACCGCAGAGGCGGACACCACGGGTCTGCTGCAGCCTTCCGGGGAGGGAGCACCTGCCGGCCCGGTCCAGGGTGTGGAACCCCCGGCTCCTCTTGAAGCCGCTCCAACGCCCGCAGTCCCGATGGAACCCGCCCCCGGACCGTCGGGCGGCCCAGAAGAAGAGATGCCCAGGTGACGGGGGCCCCTGAGCTGAAGGGGCATGGCCGAGGGGGATCCCCCCGTGCCGGTCAGGTGCGCCGGGATCCCTGGTACCGGATGCGCACGGCAGACTGAAGCTTGTCGAGATAGATGTAGGTGACAGGGGTGATGTAGAGGGTCACGATCTGTGAAAAGATAAGGCCGCCCACCACGGCGAGACCCAGGGGCTGCCTGGTCTCTCCGCCCGCACCCAGGCCCAGCGCTATGGGCAGCGTCGCCATGAGGGCGGACATGGTCGTCATCATGATGGGCCGAAACCGGATGAGCGCCCCCTGAAAGATCGCTTCCTCCGGGTTCTTCCCATCCTTCCTCTCCGCATCCAGGGCGAAATCGATCATCATGATGGCGTTTTTCTTCACGATCCCGAT
>JAJFUP010000278.1 GCA_021372395.1 Deltaproteobacteria bacterium | reverse complement strand
CGGATACGCCAGGGGCCTCGTGGGTGCGTGGTGGATGCTGGTGGGCTCCGTGGGGTTGTTCATCCTGACGTTCCGGCTTGCGGAAAAGGTGAGGGCCGCCGAGGTCTACACCCTGCCGGAACTCCTCAAGAGGCAGTATGGCAGCGAGACCGTAAAGATCGTTGCCTCGCTTCTCATCTCCATTGCATGGCTCGGCGTCATCGCCGCCCAGGTGGTGGCGGCAGGCAAGATCATGACCTCTCTGTGGCCGGTCCCCCTGTGGCTCTCCGTAGTCGTCATGGGCGGGGTGTTCGTGGGGTACACCGCCCTGGGAGGGCAATACTCGGTGCTCAAGACGGACTTCATCCAGTTCATCATCCTCCTTGCAGGGGTCGTGGCCTGCCTGGTCCTGAGCGTCAATGCCGCAGGAGGATTTTCCGCCATGGCGGAGACACTCCCTCCCTCGCATTTCTCCTTCCCTGTCTCGGAGCAGTTCACCGGGAACGAACTCCTCATCTTCCTCCTCTTTGTCGGCTCCACGTACCTGGTGGGCCCCGACATCTACTCGAGGCTCCTGAGCGCCCGGTCTCCCGCCACCGCGAAACGGGCAACCCTCACCGCTGCCCTGGTCATGATTCCGCTGGCCTTTGTCATCACGCTCATCGGGGTCAGTGCCCGGGTGCTCTTTCCCGGCATCCCTGCCGAGAATGCCTTCCCGACGGTGGTCATGAACCTCCTGCCCGCGGGCGTGAACGGGGTCGTCATAGCGGCCCTGCTGGCAGCGGTCATGTCCACGGCCGCCACGTGTCTTCTCACCACCAGCACCATCGTGGTCTCCGACGTGCTCAGGCCGCTCCTGGGAGGTTCCCACGCCACGGACAAGAGGATGCTCCTCTACTCGAGGATCGCCATCGTGCTCATCGGACTCTTCTCGGTCATCATCGCGCTCCATGCACAAGGCATCATCAGCTCGCTGCTCATGGCGTACACCGTCTATTCGGGGGGCCTCGTCATCCCGGTGATCTTCGGGTTCTACGCGAAGAGGTTCTCTCTGAATCACGTCGGCGCCATGGGTGCCGTGGCCACAGGGGGGGTGCTGGCGCTGGCGCTGAAGCTCTCCTCCCATGAGAGCCTCCTGGTGATCTGCTTCCCGGTATCTCTTCTGGTCCTCTTCGCCGCGAGCCGGGCTGCCGCGCACTTCGGCCAAAAAGAAACCCGATAAGTAGATCCATGGTTGGGCATGCCCTGATTGTGCCACGGTGTCCTCTTGTGGTATGGGTGCACCCATGAAGGTCGCTGTCATCGGTGCCGGCCGGAAGAGAAACGGGATCGGCGAATTCATTGCAAAATATCTCCATGCGAACGGCGCAACGGTTTCCTGCGTGCTCGGGTCGACAACAGGGAGCTCGCAAACTGCAGCCGCCCGTCTCGGCACGTATGGCATCCGCGCGAAGGCCTACACGGACTTCTCCGAGATGATACGGGATGCCGGTCCCGATGCAGTGGCGATCGCATCCCCGATCCCG
>JAJFUP010000277.1 GCA_021372395.1 Deltaproteobacteria bacterium | reverse complement strand
ATTCACGTGGCGACCTTTTCCCAGACAGGGGCAATAAAGACCGTGAATGTCTCCCTCGAACTGAAGGTGAGGAAGCTCCTCCAGTCCGGCCCCTCCCTGAAGACGATGGGAGATCTGCTGGATCTCCTGAAGATCCAGTGCCAGGCGGACGAGATAAGCATACGCCACGAACCCCCAGGCACGCTCGTGAGCTGGGAGGGTGCCGATCTGGGGTACCTGCACCACGAAGGGCTGCCTCCGGACATCTTCGAGTGGATCGTCACGTACCTCGCACCCGCCTGGGCCGTGGCGACAGGCCTCGAAAGAGACACGCAGAACTGGTACACCGGCATCATGTCCACCGCATCCATCCTGAGCGATCTGCGAGCCGGCTACCCCATGGGATACTCTCTGAAGGTCTCCGATCAGATCTTCACGCTGGCCAAGGAACTGGGAATGGGAGACGTACGGGCGGCCCAATGGGCGAACTCGTCGCTGGCGGCGAATATCGGGTACCTCGGCATACCCACCACCATATTCACCAAAGGCGATCTCACGCCGTTCGACAAGAAGAAGCTCAACACCCACACCATCATCACCACGCGCATGCTCCGAGATGTAGTGGTGCTCGATCTCGACGAGACCCTTCTCATGTTCCACCATGAAAATTTCGACGGGAGCGGGTATCCCCGGGGTCTGAAGGGGAGCGACATTCCGCTGTCCGCCCGGGCCATGAGGGTGGTGGATACCTACAATGCACTCATCTCGCCGAGGCTCCACCGGCCTCAGCTGGGCCACCGCGAGGCACTCAAAGAGTTGTGTTCCATGACAGGCAAGGCGCTGGATCCCGAAGTCACGTCGCTGTACGTGGATCTTATCGGTTCTTGATCCAGCGTGGATGAGTGATTCCGTACTTCCTGATCTTGTAGTGGATTACCCTTTTGCTGATCCCGAGTGCCGTAGCAGCTTCCTTTTGAATCCAGTCGTTCTTCTTGAGCGCATCCAGGATCATTTCCCTCTCCGACACGGCCAGTGACGAGAGGGACATAGCGGTGTCGGAGCTGTCCTGGGCTGCGGGCAGGTGGTTGCCGGGTTGATGGATGGATATGTCCTGACGCCTGATGACATCACCTTCGGCCAGCAGCACGGCCCGTTCGATGCAGTTTCTGATCTCGCGGACATTGCCCGGCCAGTCATAGTCTGTCAGGGAGGAAAGCGCAGGTGCGTCTATCCCCATGTCCGGCTTGTTGAACTCCATGCAGTATTTCCTGATGAAATAGCTCACCAGCGGCTCGATGTCATCCTTGCGCTGCCTGATGGGCGGGATGAGGATATTGACCACATTGATCCGGTAGTAGAGATCCTCCCGGAACCTTCCCTGTTCCACCAGGGTGCGGAGATCCTGGTTCGTTGCCGCGATCACCCGGACATCGACCTTCAGGGTCTTCTCTCCCCCCACCCTCTCGAACTCCCTCTCCTCCAGAACCCTCAGGATCTTCGACTGCAGGCCGATATCCATGTCCCCGATCTCGTCGAGGAAGATGGTTCCCATGTTGGCCTGCTCCACCCTGCCTATCCTCATGCGTACGGCTCCCGTGAAAGAGCCCTTCTCGTGCCCGAAGAGCTCGCTTTCGAGGAGGTTCTGGGGCAGGGCGGCACAGTTGACCTGGACGAAGTTGTTGTTGGAGCGGTTTGAATTGTGGTGAATCGCACCGGCGATCAGCCCCTTGCCGACCCCTGTCTCCCCGGTGACGAGGAGCGTCGAGTCTGCCTTGGCGACCTTTTCCACCATGGTGAGCACCTTCTTCAATGCAGAGCTCGCCCCCACGATGTCCGAAGTGCGGTAGATGACCCCTTCCTGGGTATGCCGCAGGTAATCGATCTCGTTCCTCATCCGCTTGATGGCGAGGGCATCGTCGATCTTCTGGACGAGCTCATGCAGGCCGAACGGCTTCTGGATGAAATCCTGGGCGCCGTTTTTCATGGCCACCACGGCCGTATCCACGGAGGCATACCCGGTCATGACGATGACGACGGTGGTCTGGTTGGCCGCCTTCACCCGCTTGAGGAGCTCGATACCGTCCATGCCCGGCAGCTTGAGGTCGGTGAGCAGGAGGTCGTAGATATACTTGTTGACGCGGACAAGCGCAGCCTCGGCATTCTCCACGAGCTCCACATCATGGTGGTGCTTCTTCAGCTCCTGGAAAATCACCTGCCCGAGGTTGATGTCGTCTTCTACTATGAGAATATGTGCCATATCAGAATAAGTCATCGGATATCCGGGAGAAAAACTTTACCTGGATGCCTTTGTAGAGCCTTCTGTGGAGAAAAACCCCGCGAGGTCGCTTCCGGGGAGACGCACCGCCCGGCATCAGGGGATCTTCCTGCAGGGAAGGCCGAGGCTCAGTGCGAGAGCCGGATGGGTGATGTGCCCCTGGTGCACGTTGATTCCCCGTGCGATGGAAGAGTCCATCATCGCACCTTCCATGCCCAGCCCGGCAATCTTGAGGGCATAGGGCAGCGTGGCGTTTGCCAGTCCCCAGGTGGAGGTGATCGGCACGACGCCCGGCATGTTGGCCACGCAGTAGTGCGCAATGCCGTCCACGAGAAAGACCGGGTCATCGTGGTAGGTGGGATGCGATGTCTCCACGCAACCTCCCTGATCCACGGCGACATCCACGATCACCGTCCCCTCCCTCATGGACTTGAGGTCCTGCCTCCGGATGATCGTGGGCGCGGTCGCCCCGGGTATGAGAACCGCACCGATGACGAGGTCTGCCGTCTCGATGCACCTCCTGATGTTCCCCTTTGTTGCATAGAGCGTATCGGCGGAGGGCCCGAAGCGGTTGTCGAGGAACTGGAGCCTTGCCTTGTCGATGTCCATGATGGTCACCCTGGCCCCCATGCCGACGGCGATGGTCGCGGCATTCATTCCAACGGTCCCGCCGCCGATGATCACCACATTTCCCCTTGGCAGGCCGGGGATTCCCCCCAGGAGTATTCCCCTGCCGCCAAAGCCTTTTTCCAGGTATTTCGCCCCCTCTTGCACCGAAAGCCTGCCCGCGATCTCGCTCATGGGGACGAGCAGGGGGAGGTGGCCGTCCTCGAGCTGGATCGTCTCGAAGGCAATGGCACTCACCCCTTTCTCGAGGAGGACCTCCGTGAGCCCGGGGTCGGCGGCGAGGTGGAGGAAGGAGAACAGGATCTGGCCTTGCCTCAAGAGCCCGCATTCCTCGGGCAAGGGCTCCTTGACCTTGTAGATCATGTCCGCCCGGGCGAACACCTCCTCGTGGGAGGCAAGGATGACTGCACCACAATCCTCGTAGAGTGTGTCGCCGATGGAGCATCCGCTGCCAGCTCCCTGTTCCACGTACACTTCATGGCCATGGGAACGCAACTCGCCGACGCCGTCGGGGGTGACGGCGACCCGGTATTCCTGCCGCTTGATTTCCTTTGGTACCCCGATCTTCATGAGGAAGAGCTCACCTTGTACCGGTTAATAATAATGGTCAGGCAGGGGGTTTCCATGAGAAAATCCGCCGGAGATGAAAAAAGTTTCCCCTGTCTTGGGAGTGGTGAACGGGAGGCCCTCTCACGCCTGCTTCTGACAGCTGGCATGACGGAGGAAAACGGTACCTGTCCAATCCGGACATCCCGCCGGATGTCCGGATTGAGGAACGGATTGAACAGGCCAATATGAAAAACACGGCATCGTACGAAACGTGCCTGGATACCCCCTGGACGAAACACACACCTCTCCGGGAGTCTCCCGGGCTTACGCGGCTTCCGCTGTATGCATGCCGCGAGGGGGTGGATTTATACAGCTCTCTTCGCCTGCTGCCCTTGCGTGAATGTCTTGGTAAACGAGGGCATCAACCTCCCCCCAGAGCCGACGGTCGATCCTTCCCCTGGCGCCGAATGTCAGAGGCCCGAAGCCAAATTCCCCGACAACAAGGGGTGATGGCAGTTGACCTGAGCCTACGGGTATACTATCGTGTGTCCATGCCCGGGAATGAGACGGGAGTGTACCAGGAACTCATGCGCCACACTGTTGGGGGGTGACTTGATGCAGCTGAGCACGGTAGTGGTTACTGAATTCATGACAAACTGCTTCATCCTCGTTGATGAACAGACCAAGCAGGCCCTCGTGATCGATCCGGGGGGAGAGCCTGATCGGATCCTGCGCGAGATCGAAACCATGGGGCTCGAGGTCCTTGCTGTGGTGAACACCCACGCCCATGTGGATCACATCGGGGCACTCAGAGAGATCAAGAAGGCAACCGGGGCCCAGATCATGATGCACGTTTCGGAACTGCCCCTGCTGCAGTCCGCATCCCGGATGGGGAGGCTCTTCGGTGTCCACATCGAGCAGCCGCCTGACCCTGACCGGTTCCTCGTCGATTCAGACCAGATCCAATGCGGGAGCATCACGCTCACTGTCATCGAGACGCCGGGGCATTCGCCCGGAGGCATCTCACTCGTTACCGCCGATGGGAAGTACTGCTTTGCCGGAGATACGTTGTTCGCAGGGTCCATCGGCAGGACCGACCTGCCAGGCGGCGACTACAACACCCTGATCAATTCCATAAAGACAAAGCTCCTGCCCCTGGGTGACGACGTGAAGGTGCTGCCCGGGCATGGCCCGGCCACATCCATGGGGACCGAGAGAAGATACAATCCATTCCTATAGGGAGGTTGATAATGAGAAAAACCATTCTATTGAGCCTTGTTGTGGCATCGTTGTTACTGCCCGGCTGCGCCCAGATGAAAGACACCTTTTCCGGCATGCCGGCCAAGCAGGAAACCCCTCCATCGCCCAGATACCTGGATTTCAGCGACATCATGATCCCCGGGGAGATGGAAAAGGTACCAAAGGATTCGTTCATCTTGAACGGACAGGGCAAACTGGTGGTCTCGGGCCGTGTAGAGCCTGAATCCCTTTCCCAGTTTTTCATCACGTCCATGAACCAGGAAGGATGGGTGGCGCTGAACCAGTACAAATTTCAGGGATCGATAAAGCTCTTCTTCAAGAAACAGGAGAAGATCGCAACCATACTCATCTCTGAAGATCCTCTTTCGACGAGGGTGGAGATATGGGAAATCCCGCAGGAGAAGATTTAGAGGAAAAGACGGTCGTCTTCGGCATCACGGGCGGAATTGCCGCCTATAAGGCGCCGATGATAGTGAGGGGGCTCAAGAGGCTCTCTCTGGATGTCCACGTGGTGACGACGGATTCTGCCGGCTACTTCGTGACGCCGCTCGTCCTCCAGACCCTTTCGGGGAGACCCGTGCTCACCGAGATGTTTTCCGAGGTCCCGGGTTCTAGCTACGAGATAGACCATATCGCGCTTGCCGACCAGGCAGACCTCTTCCTCGTGGCTCCGGCCACGGCGGACTTTCTTGCAAAGCTGGCCCACGGCATTGCCGACGATCTGCTTTCCTGTTCCATCCTTGCAACGAAAGCGCCTGTGCTGGTCTGTCCTTCCATGAATGTGAACATGCTTTCGAACCCGGCAACCAGGGACAACATCGAAACCCTCAAGAGGAGGGGGTTTCATGTGCTCGAGCCTGCATCGGGAGAGCTCGCCTGCGGGTGGGAGGGGGCAGGAAGGCTTCCAGAGCCTGATCGGATAGTCTCCGAGGTGAAGATGCTCCTGAGCCGGCACGACCTTTCCGGCATCAACATCCTCATCACCTCAGGACCCACGTGCGAGGACATCGACCCTGTCCGGTACATCACGAACAGGTCCACCGGGAAGATGGGAGGGGCCATCGTGGAGGCGGCGTGCCTGAGGGGAGCGCGGGTGACGGTTATCAGCGGGCCCGTCGGCATCGACTATGCGCCCTGGGCCACGCTGATCGATGCGCGCTCCGCCGGCGAAATGCTCGACGCAGTCAGGGAAAACCTGGCGGGTTGCGACGTCCTCATCATGGCGGCCGCGGTGGCCGACTATACCCCGCAGATGTACTCCCAGAACAAGATCAAGAAGGGCGAAAAAATGACTCACCTGGAGCTGGACTCCACCCCCGACATCCTTTCGACCATCAGGCCCCTGAAGGAGTCGAGGATCTTCGTGGGTTTTGCCGCGGAAACGGACAACCTGAAGACCTATGCCCAGGACAAGATGATAAGGAAGGGGCTCGACATGATCGTGGCGAACCGGGTGGGGGAAAAGGGCAGCGGTTTTGCCTCGGAGACCAACAGCGGGGTCGTCCTTTCTCAGGAAGGCGTCCTGTATGATTTCGAGCACATGGCGAAAGAGACCCTTGCCCACAAGATCCTGGACCTCGTGAAAGACAAGCTGTGAGGGAACAACTGATAGAGATCCTGCGTAATGAGATGCTCTGGGCCGGACCGTTCCTGACGTCCCCCGTGGTGTCACAGTCCGCAGCTCCCGACCGGCCGCAAGACCCGGAGGAAGAGCTGGAGCGGATCCGCCTCTCTTGCGCAGACTGCACCTCATGCAGCCTGGGAAGCACGAGGAAGAACATCGTGTTCGGCGAAGGCAACCCTCAGGCGGACATCCTGTTCATCGGCGAGGCCCCGGGGGCGGTGGAGGACGAAACCGGCAGACCATTTGTGGGGCCTGCGGGAAGCCTCCTGACGGACATTATCGAAAAGGGGCTGAAGCTTAAGAGACCCGATGTGTACATCGCGAACATCGTCAAGTGCAGACCGCCTGAAAACAGGGACCCGCAGCCCCATGAGATAGCCCGGTGCATCGGGTATCTCGAGGCGCAGATCATGGCCGTAAATCCGCGGGTCATCATAGCGCTCGGGAGGATTGCCGCGCACACCCTCCTGGATACCGCTACCCCCATCAGCAGGCTCAGGGGAACCTTCCATACGTACAAAGGCATCAATATAATGCCGACATTTCACCCGAGCTACCTGCTGAAGAATTTGTCGAAAAAGAGGGAAGTATGGGAAGATATCAAGAAGGTCATGGAATACCTCGGACTGCCGGTGCAGCGGCAGGCTGGCTCTTAGCGGTCCTGTTTTTCCTGGCGGCCGTGCCTCCCCCGGCACGCTCGGCGGATGTCGTGGTCATTGATGTGAAGGATGCCATCAGCCCGCCCATTGCCTCGTATATCATCGAGAACATCGACGATGCGATTGCGACCAACAAGGTTGCCATCATCATGCGCATGGACACCCCGGGGGGCCTCGACACCGCCATGCGGGACATCATCCAGAAGGTGATGAACGCGAAAATACCCGTCATTGTCTATGTCGCTCCCAAGGGAGCCCGTGCGGCGTCGGCCGGGGCACTGATCACACTCGCGTCCGATATCGCCGCCATGGCGCCGGGCACGAACATCGGTGCAGCTCACCCGGTGAGTGTCGGGGGCGGCGGTGAGGGCAAAGATGCCAAGGACAGCACCATGGTGCAGAAGGTGACGAACGATGCCGTGGCCTATGCAAGGAGCATCGCCCGGGAACGTGGCCGGAGCGAGCAGTGGGCCGAGGATATCGTGAAGAAGAGCATCTCTACGCCGTCACAGGAGGCATTGTCCATGGGCGTCATCGACATCGTGGCCCAGGACATGGACGACCTCCTGAATCAGCTCGACGGCAGGAAGGTAAAGAAGAATGCCGTTACCTTCGAACTCCATACCAAGGGTGCCAACGTCGTGGAGAAGCCCATGGGCTTCCGCTACCGGCTGCTCGCCGCCATCTCCAACCCCAACGTCGCCTACATCCTCATGCTCATCGGACTGGCAGGCATCTACTTCGAGCTATCGAGCCCCGGTGCCGTCCTGCCCGGGGTCATCGGCGGCATCTCCCTGATTCTGGCCTTCTTCGCGTTCCAGACCCTGCCGGTCAACTATGCCGGGATCGCCCTGATCCTCCTGGCCGTGATCATGTTCATCGCCGAGATCAAGGTGCCGAGCTACGGGCTGCTCACCGTGGGGGGCATAATCTCCATGGTGCTGGGCTCGGTGCTCCTCTTCAGGACGCCGGAGCTCTACGCGCAGGTGTCCTACGGGGTCATCATCCCGGTCACGCTGTTCTTTGCGGCGTTTTTCGTCACGACCCTGTACCTGGTGGTAAAGGTGCACAGGACTCCGTCAAAGGTAGGGGCGGAAGGGCTCCGGGGGGAAACGGCAGAGGTCTATTCCTGGAATACGGACGGTACGGGCAAGGTGTTCTGCCACGGGGAGTACTGGAACGCCAAGGGCCCCATGACGCTCACACCGGGCGACCATGTGGAGGTGGTGGAAGTCGCGGGTATGGACCTGATCGTGAAGCCCAGGGGGACAGCCGAAGAGACGAACAGATGATCGCCGTGGCCCTGTCGGGAGGGATAGACTCCGCTGCTGCTGCCCTCTGCCTCCACGAGAACGGCGAAGCCATTACCGGGATCACGCTGTATCTCGGGGAGAAGAACCCCGGTCCTGACAAGATCGTCCGTGCGGCCGGGTTGTGCAGGCATCTCGGGGTGCCTCACCACGTGCTGGATATGCGGGAGGAGTTCCATGCGGTCACGCGCTATTTCTGCAGGGAGTACCTCTCGGCCAGGACTCCGAATCCCTGCGCCCTGTGCAACAGGGACATCAAGTTCGGCCTCCTCCTTCACAAGGCACTGTCTCTCGGGGCGCAGCTCCTCGCCACGGGCCATTACGTGAGGAAGGGGTTTTCGCAGGGCAGACACTTCCTTATGCGTGCCCGGGAAATGAAGTCGCAGGAGTATTTCCTCGGGCTCGTGCCCCGGTCTTCCATCGAGCGCAGCATCTTTCCCCTCGGAGAGGTGACCCGCAGGGAGGCGGAAGAGATCGTCTCCTGTGCAGGCATCGATATACCGCGGGCAGAGGCCTCCCAGGATGCCTGCTTCATAGAAAAAGAGGGCTATGTTTCCTTCATCGAATCCTACACCGGATCTTGCCCGGAGCCCGGGAACATCCTGAATACCAGGGGCCGTGTCATCGGGAGGCACAAAGGGGTGCTTTTCTATACCGTGGGACAACGCAAAGGCCTCGGTGTCGGTTTCGGGCAGAGACTGTACGTGCTTTCGAAGGATGCCGCACGAAACACCATCACCGTGGGCAAAAAGGAGGAGTGGCCGTATCAGGGATTTGCGGTGCGGGACTTGAACTTCATGAAGCTCTCCTCTCTTGACGGCCCAAGGGAGACTCTCGTGAAGGTGCGCTACCGCCAGGAGGCCGAGCCGGCCGTCATCACCCCTGCCGGCCCCGGAGAGGCGGTGGTGGACTATCAGGGGATCTTCGCTCCTGGGCAGCTGGCGGTCTTCTATGACAGCGGCGGTGCAATCCTGTGTGCCGGCATCATCGATCCGCTGGCCCTTCATTGAGCAGGCCCGGTCGAGACCGACGAAGGGAAAATCGTGGAGCTCGTTCTCAAGACCCTCATCATCGTCGCTCTCATCTTTTTTTCCGCCCTCTTTGTCTTCTCCCTCGTCATCTTCGCGGTGCACCACAGGACAGGCGGTGCCCTCTTCGTGCCCACGCCAAGACCCATGCTGGCAGCCCTGATGAAAGCAGTCGACTTTTCTCGCTTCCGGGACATCCGGGACCTCGGGTGCGGCGACGGCAGGTTCATCTCAGCCGTGGAGAAGACGTATGGAAGTACCGTGACCGGCTACGAGATCAACCCCATCGCCTTTGTCGTGACCTGGCTCAGGATCAGGGTGCTGGGCCTCGGGTCGAGCGTGAGGTACGCCGATTTCTGGAACAGGGACCTCTCTGGGGCAGACTGCATCTACTGCTACCTCTTTCCGGATGTCCTAGAGAGGCTCTCGGAAAAGCTGGATCAGGAGCTTCGGGATGGCACGCGGGTCATCAGCGCCAACTTCCCCTTGCCTGGATGGAGGGAGGAAGGCATCCTCAGGGCTCAAGACACCATCTTCGACGATCCCATCTACGTGTACTGCAAGGGCAGCCATACCTGAGCCCGGATGGTGAAGAGGCGGGATTCCGCCTTCCGGTCGGGTGCCCCTCTGTGCTATGCTGATGACCGTACTTCCAGGAAGGGAGCACCCATGATCACCATTGGAGGAAGGGCACACACGATCGAAGAGGTCCATGAAGTGGGCAGGATGGGCCTTCCCTTTGTGGAGGTCTCCCTCGACAGCCCCGAGACCGTATCCGGCCAGCTCCCGGAGCTCCTTGAGATGAAGAAGGCCTACGGGATCGACTACCTGGCCCATTACCCGAACGAGGACAACCCGTTCGACGTGGAGGTCCTCAAAGAGCGGTTCGTCCCGAGGATCAAGTCCCTGGTGGACCTTTCGCAAAAGCTCGATATCACGAAAGCCACCCTGCATTTCTGGATCGATCGGAGATGGGCGCCGCCGGAGCTTATCAGGGGGAAGCTTCCCCTCCTGGCGGAGATTGTCGGCTATGGGGCCGGGTGCGGGGTCGTCATCTGCATCGAGAATTTGAGTGAACGCCACGACAGCTTCCAGAAGGCATTCGACGCCATCCCTGGCCTCGGGATGACCCTCGACATCGGTCATGCGCAGCTCCTGTCAAAGGAGAACACCTCGCACCGGTTCATCGAGCACTCTTTCGGGAGGATCAGGCACGTGCACGTCCATGACAACCGCGGGGGCACGAGTGTGAAGGACGACCTCCATCTCGCGCTGGGAGACGGGGTCGTGGACTATCAGGCAATCATGTCAAAGCTCGTGGCCAGGGGTTATGACTCCACCATCACCATGGAGGTGAAGACCCGTGACATGGCGAGGACCAGGCAGTCTCTTCAGCAATGCATCCACGCGCCGGCCGGTCGATAGACCATGAACCCCGTTACCGGGCAGGTCCGGGGAGAGCTGCCCTTTAACCTGCACCCCTGCCCCGAGGTGCCGGCAACCGCAATTTCTCAGCTAATCCGCTTCTCCAGGGAGGGGGCTTTTCTTGACTTATAGTTTTGTCCGGAATAAGAAATCGGGCATGGTATGTTTATCTCCCGAGTGGGTGGTTCGAGGGCAGGTCGATCCCGACGCGCTTCCCGGGTTGCGTTTCACCCCGGCCTTTCGATCTCTCATGCGGGGCAGGGGAATGGAGACCTCCCTGGAGGTGTCCACCTTTCTCTCACCGAACCTCGGCCAGCTCAAGGACCCACGGTCCATGAAGGGGATGGGCCGTGCATGTGAGCGGATCGCGTCGGCCATTGAATCCGGCGAGACCATCGGGGTATTCACCGACTACGACGTTGACGGGGTATGCAGCGCTGCGCTGCTCCACCGCTTCCTCACGGGCATCGGGTGCCCGCCTCCCTTCGTGTTCATCCCCGACAGGGTGAGCGATGGATACGGACTCAACAAGAGGGGGATTGACGAGCTGCACGGCCGGGGGGTGAAGCTCCTCATCACCTCCGATTGCGGGATCACCGCCGTCGAGGAGGTGAGCTATGCAAACTCGCTCGGCATGGATGTGATCGTTACGGACCACCATGAGATAGACGCCCGGATGCCCGAAGCAGTGAGCGTCATCAACCCCAAACAGAGGGACTGCCGGTTTTCCGGTGAAGATCTCTGCGGCGCAGGGGTCGTCTTTCACCTCATCGTGTCCCTGCGATCGTTGCTGCGGGAAAAGGGTATGACCGATCTGCCCAATCTCAGAGACGAGCTCGATCTCGTTGCCATGGCTACCGTTGCCGATGCGGTCTCCCTTGCAGGGGTGAACCGCATTCTCGTGAAGGAAGGGCTCACCGTGCTGAACTCATCGCTCAGGGCGGGACTGGCAGCCCTGGTCAAGGTGGCGGGGATCAAGAAGGAAGTCATCTCCCGCGACCTCGGGTACATACTGGGCCCCCGGATCAATGCTGCAGGGAGGATCTCAGATGCGCGCAAG
>JAJFUP010000262.1 GCA_021372395.1 Deltaproteobacteria bacterium | reverse complement strand
GGTCTGCGCTGCATGGCCTTTCATCTTCGAGGAGATCCTCAGCGTTTCCCAGGCAAATCTTCCGGTGAGTTTCCAGGGGCCCCAGCGCTCATACCCTGCGGGGCATACCTGACCGAGACTGTCCACCGATGAGGGGTATGCATGGGCAAACCTGCGCGCGAGTATGCCTCCGTGAGACCACCCGACCGCGACGAGCCCGGTTCCTGTCGTGTCCCGTTCGGGTGCCAGCCGTACGCCGCCCACGGAGAGGCTCAATGCGCTGATGGGCCTGTAGCCTGCCACGGTGAACCCTTCCCTCGCAAGAACGAAGCGCACCATCTCCATAAGGACCGCATCCTTGCCTTTGTCGCCCCGCAGGGAAGGATCACTTCCGCAGGGGGTGTCACACACAGGGACGACCACCATGCCCGATCTGCTCAGGAGGGCGAGCCGGGAGGTGAACTCATACGCGTCATCGGGCCGCTGGGCGTGCCCCTGGAAGAAGATCACGACGGGCCCCGCGGGAGATCCCCTCAGTGCATCCGCAGCCTTTTCCCCGGTGGTGCGCGCATCGATGAGCAGGGAGAATCCCCGGATGGTCTCCTGGTTGAAAACGATTGGCAGGGACTCGACCTGGGGCCGTGGCGGCATGGTCCTCGGGCAGGAGCCGCACGGAACAGGGCTCAAGGCTGCAGCCATGAGAATGGGAAAAACAACCTTCATCATATGCATCACACGTCAATCGACATCCGCACAAAAGTCTGTTCACCTTGCCGGCGTATAGAGGGCCTCGGGCTTTCCCCCGGGCTCCAGTCCCTGCTCCGGAAAGGCATGGCTACTCGTCGTGGGTGGACCCCTTCTCGATGTCCAGGATCGTATGTCCCCCCGGGAAGGACTTTACCGCGTAGTCGCTCAAATTGTCGAGCTTCCGGATCACGTCGCGGATCTTCCGTGCCTCTTCGAGGATCTGTCCGGCCATCTCCCGGGTCTCTTCATCCCTGGTGGACCTGGATATGGCGTTTGCCTCTCCCATGAGCACGGTGAGCGGCTGGAAGACCTCGTGGGCAGTTGTGCTCGCGAGCTGGGTGATGAGCTCGAAGGACTTGAGCCTGTCCTGCTCGTCCCGGATGGTGATGTAGTCGAAGGCCCTCTTTATGGTGAACTTCAGCAGGTCGGTGCTGAACGGCTTGATGATGTAATCGTAGGCGCCTGCCCTGAGTGCATCGATCACGCTGTCGATGCTCGCGTACCCGGTGATGACCACGATCAGCGAGCGTAAGTGGCGCTTGCGGATGAAATCGATGATAGCCATCCCGTCGATGTCGGGCATCCTGAGGTCGGTGATCACGATCGGGTACTCGGTCTCCGACAGCATCCGTATCCCCGTTTCACCACCCACGGCCTTGACGACCCTGATGCTGTTCTCGCCGAGGATGTCCTCCACGAGACAGCATTCCCCCTCGTCGTCGTCAATGACCAGGACGGTTTTTTTCTCTTCAGGGTCCATCGACTTCATATGTCGACAAAGAATAGAGGAGAGCGGAAAAATTATCAAGACCCTTGCACAGGAAATTCCGAGATGACCCTGCAGGACTGGGATTCCGGCCCGACAACCGGCTAGGATTGAAGGTTTTTCTCACGAGAGCATACTTTTTTCCTTCATAGAGTGAGGCCATCGGGGGACATCTCGATTGGATACCTCAGGGAATACAGGTCACGTGTTCGGTCCGTTCAACTCTCGCCATCCCTACCGGTCACCCGGGACGGGATGGGTGGAGAGGTAGTGGATTGAACGGGCCGTCTATGGCATTGATAACCGTATAATTATCGAAGCATGTTTTCTTGTGATGAACCGGACGGAAAATCAGTTATCCGTCTTGGAGATATCGATATTACCCAGATAGGAGTGTACCATTGCGACAGCAGGCGCAAGCAGCGGGTTCTCGTGCTCGTCGTACTCCACCACGAACCTCTCACCGGCGAAGTAGATCACTACGGGTCTCACGTCTCCCCACTTTTCCAAGAGTCTCTCCCTGTACTCTGTCATTCTCATGCGATGATCGCCTTTTCTCAATCCTTGAGATTTTTGATCGAAAGAGCCGACTATCCCCCCGAGGCAAGCCTTCAGCCCATCCCGAATATCATGGCAAAGCGGCCGAGCCCGCTCTTGAGCTCCTGATTGTACGTGCGCAGCTCAGGGGGCTCCGTGAGGATCTTGCCGAGGTACGCCATGCACTGGGAGGCCTTGCTCTTGGAATTCACCAGGGTGATCGGCTTTCTCTGGGCCTCTGCGGCACGGATCCCTTCCTTGTCGTAAAGGACGCCGCCCAGGTATTCCGGCTTCACGCAAAAGAGCGATTCCAGATTGTTTATCCGCTCGTCCCCTGTCTGGCATATCCGGTTGAAGAGGAAAATGCCCTGGTTGAGACTTGCTATCTGGTTCATCACCACCCACGGGGTGTAGACCTTGCGGGGATTGTAGAACTCCACCTTGTCCAGGAGCTTTTCCTCGATGCTTTTGAAGTGCTGGAACGACGCCTTTATGCAGGCGTATCCCGCGATGATGTCCTGCGGGGTCGTGATGATGATCACCTCGTCGGAGGCCAAAGCGAAGTCAAGCACGGTGCTGCTGATGCCGGCACTCAAATCGAAGATGGCGTAGTCATACCCTGCGCTCACCTTTCTGAAACCCCTGATGAACTTCGAGCGCTGGACGTAATTGATGTTCGCGAGCTTGAACTCGCCCGAACTCCCGGCGATAAGATCGAATCCCAGGGAGGTATGCTCCACCATACTCTCCAGCTCCACATCTCCGAGCATAAAGTCGTAGAGCGTGTATTCGGGAAAAAGGGCCAGTTTGTTGGATATGTCTGCGTTGCCGAGGTCGGCATCAATGAGGAGCACCTTGCTGCCCGAACTTCCCAGGGTCTTGGCTATGTTCATGGCGATGTGGGTCTTGCCCACCCCGCCCTTGTTGGAGATGATGGAAATGATCCGGCTCGGCCTGCCGTTCTCCTTCACGCAGGCCTCATCTTGCTGTCCATGGTTCGGATAGGAGATCTCTATAGCCTTCCTGATGGCCTCGATCTCGGCAAGCGCCGGGTATACCTTTCTTCCCATGTGAGTGCTCAACGCCTCTATGAGGTCCTTCTGATCGGGATCGCTGATGGCCACCAGCACCCCGTCCCCGAGGAACCGGACAGGAAGACTGTTACAGCTCTTTGCGAAGGTCCCCTTCAGGAGCCTCAAGCACCTTGGATCAGGGGTCTCCCGGGAGATATCGATGTACGGCATACCGCTCTTTCGTGCCAAGGTCCTCGGATCAATGTCCTTCATCATATGGGCCTCTTCCCCTGATGTTTTCGGATAAAAGCATGCAAAGCTTTAATCTTTTAGAATCATCCTGTTCCGGCATGCCTCGGTGTGCACGGAATCACTCCTTGCGCGGAAGACCAGTGCATACCTGTTTTTACGTTTCCTGAATGGGGAGAAGGTACCTTGACCTCGTCATACCGGTTGCCTCGCCCGATGACGGGCGAGGCAACCGGTATGACGAGGCACATGAAAAGCGCCGGGGGTTCAAATACCCGGGCAACAATAATACGACCCCCCGGGAATGCCCTCCTCGCAGGCAGAAGGAGGGTTTTTTGTCAGCGTTTCACAGGCCCGATCAATGGTAATCGCCCCTGGTGATCTTTTCCCTGAGGCGGTGGAGGAAATTCAGCGCATCCAGAGGGGAGAGGCTGTCGGGGTCTATCGTGAGGATCTCGTCGACGATCCGGGCGTTCTTATCCTCGAAGAGATTGGCCTGGACAGGGACGTCACGGGGCATGACGGGCAGGGATTTTGCCTTGCCGCTCACCGAGGCCAGGATGACCTTCGCCTTGGCCACAACCTCCTCGGGGACGCCTGCGAGCCTGGCCACGTAGATCCCGTAGCTCCTGCCGATGGCGCCCCGCTTCACGGCCCGGAGGAACACCACCTCGCTTCCGCTCTCTTCCACGGCAAGATGGTAGTTCTTGATCCCCTTGTGCCTGCGGGAGAGGTCGGCGAGCTCATGGTAGTGGGTCGCGAAGAACGTCCTGATGCGATGAGAGTCCATGTATTCGGCAACGGCCCAGGCCAGCGACATGCCGTCAAAGGTCGACGTGCCCCTGCCGATCTCGTCCAGGATGACCAGGCTCGTGGCAGTGGCGTTGTTGAGGATGTCGGCCGTCTCGCTCATCTCCACGAGAAAGGTGCTCTGGCCTGCGGAGAGGTTGTCCAGCGCCCCGATGCGAGTGAAGATCCTGTCCACCAGCCCGATGTCCGCTTTTCCGGCCGGCACGAAGGACCCCATCTGGGCCATGAGGCAGATGAGCGATACCTGCCGCATATAGGTGGACTTTCCTGCCATGTTGGGGCCGGTGATGATGTGGATGGTGTCCCGCTCGGGGTCGAAGGTGCAGTCGTTGGGCACGAACTCCCCGGACTTGAGCACCCTCTCGATGACAGGGTGCCTGCCAGAGGCGATCTCGATCCTCCTGTCGTTGAAAAGCCTCGGCCTCACGTAACCGTTCTCCACGGCGACAAGGGCGAGGCAGGCCAGCACGTCGAGGCGGGAAACCGCACGCACCGTCTCCTGCAGGGCCGGGATGAAGGGCACTATGAACCTCTTGAGCTCATCGAAGATGCGCTGCTCGATGGCGGCGATGGCGTCCTGGGCGCCCAGCAGCCTGGCCTCGTACTCCTTGAGCTCAGGGGTGATGAAACGCTCGGCATTCACCAGGGTCTGCTTGCGGATATAGTGCTGCGGGGCCCGCTCTGCGTTGGCCTTGGTGATCTCGATGTAGTAGCCGAAGACCTTGTTGTACCCAATCTTGAGCGAGGAGATGCCCGTTGCCTGCCTCTCCTGGGCCTCGAGCGCGGCGATCCACTGCCGCGAGTCCCTGCGCAAGGTCCTAAGCTCATCGAGTTCCGCATCCACCCCGGCAGCGATCACGTTCCCGTCGGAAAGCTTGTGCGGCGGTTCCGGCACGACCGTGGCAAGGATCTTCTCCCCGACCTCCTGCAGCGGGTCGAGAGCCTCGCGGAGTTCCCCGAGGACGGCCACCCTGGAGCCCGTGAGCAGGTCTTTGAGTCCCGGCACCTGCGCCAGCCCGCCTGCAAGGGCCACGATGTCCCGCGGTGTGGCGCTGCCTGCGGAAACGCGCCCGATGATCCGCTCCATGTCGGGGATCTCCCCAAGGGCCTGCCGCATGGTTTGCAGCGTGCTGTTTTCCGATGCCAGGCTGCCTACGGCATCGAGCCTTTGGTCGATTTCAATGATGTCCATGAGCGGGAAAGAGATCCAGTCGGCGAGCTCTCTGGCCCCCATGGAGGTCTCGGTCCGGTTCAGGACCCCGTAGAGCGTTCCCTCCTTGCCGCCGGAGATGGAGTCGAACAGCTCGAGATTCCGCTTGGTGGTGGGGCCGAGCATCATGAACCTGCCGGGGTTGTAGAATCTTAAGGAGGTGATGTGGGGCAGGATCCCCCTCCTGGTCTGTTTCACGTATTCCATCACCATGCCCGAGGCGAGGAGTGCCGCTTCATGATCCTTCAGGCCGAGGCCCTCCACGCCGAGGGTGCCGAAGTGAGCGCTCAGAAGCTGGGCCGCGCGATCGGAGGTCACCGGCGTCTCGAGCAAGGTCACGAAGAAGCCTGCGGGTACGAGGTCTCCATCCGGGGATAGAATCTCGCTCGGGGAAACCCGGTTGATCTCTCCTGCGAGATCCGGGAGGCTCGACACCTCGGTGACACGGAAATCTCCCGTGGAGATGTCGATGAAGGCTACCCCGTACTGCCCTGACCTGTTCGGGCTGCAGACGGCCATGAGGTAGTTCGCCTGCTCGTCTTTTAGCTGATCGTCCTCCACGATAAGGCCGGGGGTGATGACCCGCATCACCTCGCGCTGCACGAGACCTTTCGCCCCCGGGGAGATCTCTCCCTGCTCGCATATGGCTACCTTCAGCCCTGATTTGATCAGGCGGGTGATATAGGGCGAGGCGCTGTGATAGGGAACACCGCACATGGGCACCGGGTTTTCCCTGTTTCTGTCCCGGGTCGTGAGCGCGATGCCGAGGAGCTTCGATGCCCTCACCGCGTCTTCGTAGAACATCTCGTAGAAATCGCCCATGCGGTAGAAGAGGATGGCATCCGGGTACTCTCCCTTGATCTCGAGGTACTGCTGCATCATGGGGGTGAGGTTATTCTCGCTCTTCATGCCCGACCATCCGGAGACGCGCCTTTTCCTCCTGTTCCCGGAATTCCTCGAGACACCTCTTCTTGAAGCAGCTGACGAACTTCGGGTGCTCGAGGTAGGGAATCGTGCTCGCCAGGTAGGAGTTCTTCATGGATCCCTTCAACTCCTCCAGGTCCCGCTCATGCACCGCGGACTTCTTGAACACCCGCTTCTTCCTGAGCAGATCTCCCCCGCAATACCTTTTGAGGTCGCTGTCCCACTCTGAAAGCTTGACCACTGTGGTGAACTCCTGGTGGATCATGTACAGGTCGCCGGAAAGCACGACGGTCTTGTCTTCCACCTCTACGACTATGCCGTTGTTCAACGTGATCTTTTCCATTGTACTCAAGGAATTATACGAGCGGGCACACAAAATCAAGGACGAGCTCTGAAAAGCTCGGGGAGAAGGGTGTATTGTGCTCTCCGGGCAGCAGCGTACAGGTCACCCGGTCTGGCAAGGCCTTGCATACGTGCAATATGCCCATGGCATTGCAGAGGGAACCTGTACCTCTTCATTCTGGTCATCTCGCCGGGTGTTCGGCGAGATGACCAGAATGAAGAGGCCGAAAGGAAAAAACTTAAGGGTATCGGCGCTTGGGCTGAAATACCCTGGCCACCCCAATACCTCCCGGTACACCTTTCAAGGCGCCGGGGAGAAGAGCTCCCGGGCAAGGGATGCAGCCGCGTCTCCCAGGAGGGCCTTCTGTGCGTCGATGACGGCAGGGGTCTTGTCCGGCCTGTAGGGGGCGGCATCGACAGCTCTCCTGAAGTCACCCTGCGACCACCCCGTCCTCCACAGGATGCGGTTGGTCC
>JAJFUP010000261.1 GCA_021372395.1 Deltaproteobacteria bacterium | reverse complement strand
ATGAACGACCTCGACAGCCGGAAGATGTACTCCGCGCTTACGAAGGTGGGGTTCGAGCCCACACCGGAGACGCATCTGGCGGATATCATCATCCTCAACACCTGCTCCGTGAGACAGAAGGCCTACGAGAAGGCCATGAGCAACCTCGGCAGGCTCAAGGCCCACAAGGAGCAGAGACCGTCCCTGATCATCGCGGTCACCGGCTGTGTTGCCCAGCAGGAGAGGGTCGCCATCCGGGAGAGGATGCCCCACGTGGATATCATCATGGGAACCCATCAGCTCCACCGGCTTCCCGAGTTCGTGCAGAGGAGACTGCAGGGCTCGCCTCCCGTTACCGAGACCGATTTTGCACCAAGCATCCCCTCCATGGACATCATCCCCGACCTCAGGTTCATGGATTCCCGGCACCGCGCGTACATAAACATCATGCAGGGCTGCAACAACTTCTGTTCTTACTGTATCGTACCCTTTGCCCGTGGCCCGGAGGTCAGCAGGGCCGGCGCCAACGTCCTCGAAGAGGTACGGGAGCACGCATCGCGGGAGGTCAGGGAGGTGTTCCTGCTCGGCCAGAATGTCAACTCTTACAGCGGCGGCATGGCCTTTCCCGATCTCCTGAGGGGCATCCATGCCGTACAGGGGATCGAGCGCGTCCGTTTTACCACCTCCCACCCCAAGGATGTGAGCGAAGGCCTCATTGCCTGTTTCTCCGAGATGGATACGCTGTGCAACCATATCCACCTCCCCTTCCAGTCTGGCTCCGATAGGGTGCTCCGGGCAATGAACCGCCACTACACGAGGCAGTCGTACCTTTCTCTCATCGACAGACTGATGGCTGCCCGGCCAGACATCTCGTTCAGCGCGGACGTGATCGTGGGGTTTCCCGGGGAGACCGAGGACGACTACCTCGAGACCCTGGACGTCATCAGGACCGTACGGTTCGATGTCCTCTACTCGTTCAAATATTCCGAGCGCCCCGGAACTGCTGCATCACACCTTCCGGACGATGTCCCTCCAGAAGAAAAGCTGGAGCGTCTCAAGGGGCTCCAGGCCCTTCAACGCACCATCACCCTCGAGAACAACCGGGCACGCATCGGCAAGGAATACGAGGTCCTGGTGGATGGGGTGAGCGGACGACATGCCCACCAGATACACGGGAGGACGACCCAGAACACCATCGTGAACTTTCCCGGTCCTGCCTCGCTCACCGGGGAGATTGTACCGGTGCGCATCACCCGGGCAAACCCCAACTCGCTCACCGGGGAGATGGTCTGACACGGACCTTCCCCCATGGGCCTTGCCGGCAGAGGATGTGCCTCAACGGACCTTGCGCTCACAGCAGCATCTTCTGAGCATTACCCTTACCCACCCCTGTCCCTCACCGGGGAGGACGATGCCCCTTTCCCCGAGAGGGTTGAACAAATCATGCCGTAATGATAAAACCAAGACCATGAAACAACCCCGAAGGTGGCCCACCATCATCATCCTGATTGCCATGCAGATCGCCTGGCTCATCATCGTCGCCATCGGAGTCATCTGGTACATTCACTATCGCCATATCCAGATGCGCCCCATCAAGGCTTGGGACATCGTCATCATCACGGAGGTTTCCATCCTTCTCCTCCTCATCCTGACCGGGATCTATGCCCTTTTCATTCTCTACCAGAAGCAGCTCACCCTCATGAGGACCCAGATAAACATCATCTCATCCATAACCCATGCATTCAAGACACCCCTGGCCACGATGCAGCTCTACATCGAGACCATCAAGAAGCGGGATCTCCCTGAGGGAACAAAGGAAGAGCTCTTGGATGGGATGCTCGCAGTGAACCAGAGGCTGAAATCGCTGGTGTACAATTTTCTGGAAAGCGCCCGGCTGAATTACAAGCGCAGGCCCTACACCCTGTCCCCGGTCTCTGCCTCCGGTTTTATCAAAAATTACATCGACACCCACGAGATGCTGCTGAAAGACGTCAGGCTCACCACCCAGATCGAGGATGACGTGACCATATCGCTTGATACCGATGCCTTTGAAATGGTATTCTCAAACCTCATCGAGAATGCCATACACTACTCCACATCCTCACCGAGCGTGGAGATCAAGGTATGGAAACGGAACAAGCGGGCGTATATCGAATTCTCCGATTCGGGCATCGGGATACCGAGAGAACGGCATCGGGATGTATTCAAGATGTTCCAGAGGCTCCCGGAAGCCATGAGTCTCTGGGGTTCGGGAACGGGTATGGGGCTGTATGTCGTGAAGGCCATCATCAGGGCTCATGGAGGGTCCATCAGGGTGAGCGGAATGAATAAAGACCAAGGTACCTCCTTCATCATCCGGATGCCCGGAGTGCACGCGTGAGCATCAAGTGGCGCATCCTCGTCGTCGAAGACGACCAGGCCCTCGCCCTGGGTCTTCGCATCAACCTCGAGGCCGAGGGGTATGAGGTCCTCCATGTGCTGAGCGCAGAGGACGCACTGACTATCCTCGACAACGCAAGCGTGGACCTGGTGGTGCTGGACCTCATGCTGCCGGGGATGGACGGGGTTGAAGCCCTCCACCTCATCCGGGGGGAGAATCTCAAGCTGCCCGTGCTCATCCTCACTGCACGGTCCGCCGTGGACGACAAGGTGGAAGGGCTCAAGGCAGGGGCTGATGACTACCTCACCAAGCCGTTCAATCTCGAGGAGTTCCTGCTCCGGGTCAAGAGGATGCTCGACCGCTACCAGTGGTACAAGGCAGAGGATGTGCTGCAGCTCGGGGATACCCGGATCGACTTCAACACCCTTGAGATTACCGACCCCTCGGGCGGGATCTCGCGGATCACCCCCCACGAAGCGAACCTCATCCAGTACCTGAGCCTTCATCAGGACCGCATCGTGACCAGATCCGAGCTCTTGAAGAATGTCTGGGGGCTCGACCCCGATATCGAGACGAGGACCGTGGACACCTTCATCTCCCGGATCAGGAGATATCTGGAGAAGGATCTCTCCCGGCCGGAGCACATCATCAGCATCAGGGGCAAGGGCTACCGGTTTGTGCCGTAGCCCGGCGCACGGTGACAAGAGACCGGTGGCCGGCATCTCCCGTTAAGACACCTCCATCGGTCACTGACGGTTGAATTTGGGCCTCGTTTTGATTACATATACCTGTGTAGTGAATACCCACTGAAGGAGATAGCGGAAATGAAAACCCGTTTAAAGGCGACACTGCTGTGTCTTCTGGTACTCGGCCTGGGCTCTGCTGCCCTGAGCGGCTGTGCCACGGCACCCTATACCGGCAGGTCGCAGCTGCTCCTGATCTCGGAGGGAGAAGAGATGTCCCTCGGGCTCAAGTCATACAATGAAGTCCTCAAGAAGGAGAAGGTCTCCAAGGACCCCCAGATCAATGCCATGGTAAAACGGGTAGGCACCCGTATCGCGGCAGTGGCAAACAAACCCGAATATTCCTGGGAGTTCACGGTCATCGACAATCCTAAGACCGCCAATGCCTTTGCCCTTCCCGGCGGCAAGGTTGCGGTATACACGGGCATCCTCCCCTATACCAAGAACGAGGCGGGGCTCGCGTTTGTCATGGCGCACGAGGTCGCCCATGCGCTGGCCCGTCACGGGGGTGAACGCGTGAGCCAGAATCTGCTCCTCCAGCTTGGCCAGCAGGGACTCAACGTAGCCATTGCCAACAAGAGTCCCGAAGCCGTCCAGGCGGTCAATCTCGGCTACGGTGTCGCATCTACCGTCGGAGTGGCCCTCCCGTTCAGCAGGACCCAGGAGTACGAGGCGGATCACATCGGCATCATCCTCATGGCCAAGGCGGGCTATGACCCCCAGGAAGCCCCTGCCTTCTTCGAGCGCATGCTGCAGACCAAGCAGGGATCCCCTCCCGAGTTTCTCTCCACCCACCCGGCGGATCAATCCCGCATCCGGCAGCTCCGCTCCTACATCCCGGAGGCCATGAAATACTACCGCAAGTAGGCCCGTGGTACCTGATCCTATGGTGCTTTCGCCCCCGGCAGGTTCTCATTTTCCCGGGAACAGGGGGAACATCGTGGATTGAGGCCTGCCCCATGCAAACCAGAGGGTTATCCTGACACAATCTCTCCTTTGACACGTGCGCATCAATGATCTATATGGGTCTTATAGTTTAACTTCATGCTTAAAAGGAGCAGACCATGGGGCTGAAAATCGGTGAGATCGCCAGAAAGAGCGGTGTGCCCCCCTCGACCATACGGTACTACGTGCGCCAGGGGCTCCTGCCGGAGCCTGACAAGGTCAACAAGAGCATGGCCTACTACGATGAGCGCTGCATAGACAAGATCCAGGCCATTCGCCATCTGCAGGAGAGGAAATACTTTCCCCTCTCGGTGATCAAGAATATCCTGAGGAGGATGGACCAGGGCATGAGCCTGGATGACGCCGAAGCCATTGAAGATGCGGTGTTCGGGACCCAGGCCGAGGTGTCGGGCCAGGTTGTTGACAAGCCGGGGTTTCTCAAGGCCACCGGACTCACCGAGGACGAGCTTCAGATGGCCATCAGGATGGGCATTCTTATCCCCTATCTCCAGGAAAAAGGACGCACCCTCTACAATCAGGAGGATGTACGTTTCGGCCGCGATGTCCTCAAGAAGATCATCAGTTTCGGTCAGGATCTCCATGACCTCGGCTTCTATGTGGAGCTCGGCAGGCAGATCGTCGATCACGAGATGAAGCTCAGGAGGAGCGCGGTAAAGGGGAGATCACCTCAGGAGAATATCAAGATCACCACAGAGATATCGAAGATGGCTGATTTCCTGAGGAGTTATGTGCTCCGGAGGCTCTTCCAGAGAAAGGTCCAGGCAGTGATCCAGAAAAGCCTCACGGAATGATGGGCCCTGCGGGCGTGATCCCTGAGCCCCCGGGGTCGCAGGCCGGGGTGCTTCCCCTGAAAAGTAGAACCTGACAGGTCCCAGTGGAGACCACCAGGGGAAAAAGGGCATTTTCTTTCTCTCGCTCTGGGTAATTATTTTCCAATACCCGTGCTTCTTTCTCAGCACAATCCTCTAACATACGGAAAATGCGGGTGCACCCCTTTTGCATGAATCTTGCAATATATTCAGGTGATTGTAACTTTGTACATTTCATCACGCATGATGAGGATTCGGGTTTTTATTTGAGTTACGCACTCCTGATTTCGGAGACACGTACACGGGGAAAGGTGACCGTCACTTCACTGGAGCACACCTTACTGCGAATGTCATTGTCCATTCGGGGGCTTATGGACAAAGACAAGACCTGCATCAGGATGGAGCTGCCTTTCCCTTAAAAATTCACCAGAAAGGTGAGGGATACGCCATGGGACTTCTTCCCGCACGCAGAGGGACCCCGGTTCTTCTTGTCATGCTCGCCTGCGCCATCCTCTTTTGTGCCACGGGTTGCAGCAGTGGGCACGGGGGCGGGGTTGCCGCCACGCCTGAAAACGCCCAAAAGGGATTCTTCATCGATTCACCGGTGGAGGGTCTGGAATACCGGACATCATCCTGGTCGGGCTTCACCGATGAGCAGGGCGGCTTTTATTATCAGCAGGGCGAACAGATAACCTTCTCCATCGGGGATGTGGTCCTTGGGCGAACGGCTGCAAAGCCCATCATAACCCCTGTGGACCTGGGGGGGTCGCCTCCCACGACCTCGAACCGGAAGGTGGTCAATATCTCCCGGCTTCTCCTGTCCCTTGATCAAGACGGTGATCCCACCAACGGCATCACGATCTCCAGGAGCATTCACGATGCCCTGAAAGACCTCCGGGTGGACCTCACGGACCCGGCACTCGACACCAGTGCGGGCATTCGGGAAATGTTCGACAGGTTGAACGGCATGGGGATCTACCCTGAGGAAGTTACCCGCCTCGTGTCTGCCGAAGAGGCGCAGATCCACCTGGAGAACACCCTGAACCAGATCGAGGCGGAGGCCGAAGAGGAGGAGCAGGCGCTTCTGAACCTGAAACTCCATGCCTTTATCGCCTCACCCTCCGGCAATATCATCATGGTGCAGGGACAGTCGCTCACACTCCAGTCGGCAGTCTATGGCGGCAGGGCCCCTTACGCGTACTCCTGGCGCTTCGGTGACGACCCGCCTTTTTCCGATAAAAAAGACCCGGGCACCATGGCCTTCAGGACGGAAGGATCCTTCCTGCTGCACTTCACTGCAGATGATGGCACCGGGGATACACGGGAGGATTCCCGTCTGATCACGGTCCTCGGACCGGAAACCCAGGAAGGTCCGTTCGAGGAGGATTCCATCCCTACCGTCACCATCACCTACCCTGCCTACGGTGCCTCCTTCAAGGTCGGAGACACCGTGAACTTTTTGGCTGTGATCTACAATGGCGATCCGCCTCTGTCTTACGGGTGGACTCTGGGTTCAGCTCCCGGTAATTCTTTTTCCGGGACGAGTGCACAGCTCGTAACGATATCACCGAGAACCTATGTCGCCGTGACCCAGGGGATAACCCTCAACTCGCCTGGGACTTACCTCATATCCATCGTGGTGAAGGATACGAATACGCAAGGGAAATACCCTGACACCCATGCCAGCAGCGTCATGATCACGGTAGATTGAGATCGGCATGCGGGGGAGGATTCCCCCTTCTTTCATTCGACAGCCCCGATGAAGGAAAGGCATTTCCATGAGAAAACTCAGCTTGACAATGAATGGTGATTTCTCATATAAAACCTTGTAGCTTAACTTTAATCTTTAATAAGAAGAGAGGGTGCATCACTAACCGGTCTCGAACATCATTCAAAGAGGAGTCGTATATGAAGACACGCATAACTGAGCTCTTCGGCATTCAGCATCCCATCGTCCTTTCCGGCATGAGCTGGATCAGTGTACCGAAAATGGTCGCTGCCGTATCCAATGCAGGGGGCCTCGGCATCCTTGCCACGGGTCCTTTTGACGCCGCACAGACCAGAGAGGCCATCAGGGAGATCAAATCCCTGACAGACAAGCCCTTCGGAACCAATGCCACACTCCTCTTCCCCGGTGCATCGGAAAACGCCATGGTCGCCCTCGAAGAGAAGGTGCCGGTCATCAATTTCTCGCTGGGCAAGGGTGACTGGATCGTGAATGAAGCGCACAAGTACGGCGGCAAGGTGGTGGCCACGGTGGTCAATCACAAGCATGCCAAGCGCGCTCAGGACTACGGGTGCGATGCCCTGCTGGTTACGGGCCATGAAGCGGCGGCCCACGGCGGAGACGCAACAACCTTCTGCCTCGTGCCGAGCATCGCGTCGGCGGTGGAAATCCCCATCATAGCAGCCGGCGGCATTGCCGACGGTCGGGGCCTCGCCGCTGCCCTGGCGCTGGGCGCCGAGGCCGCAGCCATGGGTACCCGTCTGATGGCGACCAGGGAAAGCCCTCTCCATGATGCCTACAAAAACCTCTCCGTTGAGAAAGACGTCTACGACACCCTCTACTCCACCCGTTTCGACGGGCTTGGCTGCAGGGTCCTCGACACCAAGGCGGCACGCAATGCCATCAGGCAGGGCATGAACATACGCAAGCTCATCGAGGCATTGCCCAATTCGATGGTCATTGCCAAACAGCTCCACCTGCCGTATCTCAAGCTGTTCATCGGTGTCATGGCATCGGGATGGAAAAATGCCAAGCAGCTCGCCTTCATGGCGAACGCGTTCAAGGCGATCCGGGTGGCGACCGAGGACGGCGATGTCACCTCAGGCGTTCTTCCCGTAGGCCAGGCCACAGGTCTGCTCAAAGATATCCCGACGGTGGCGGAGGCCATCGAGAGGACTGTCCGTGAAGCAGAGGCCATTGCAAAGGAACTCGCAAAAAAGGCAGGCGCTGCGCCGGTCATCACGGTATCCGAAAAGCCCAAGGCCAATACCGCACGGAAGGCGTCGCCCAAAGCCCAGAAGAAATAACGCGCCTGTGGGGCGAAATGAAAGAAGCGGTTATGCCCCGTCCGGGAGCATAACCGCTTCTTTTTTATCTTAAGGAGTCGAGGTTACTCTATCAGTGCTGAGGCCTTCCTGAGATGAACAATGGCCTCATCGTGCATCCTTTCGAGCAGCGCCTTGCAACTCAGGATATCATGGATGTGCCCGATGGACTGGCCGACCATCAAGGGGGCATCGTCCACATTCCCCTTTTCCCAGGCGCCCTTGACCCGCTGACCTGCAATGAGCGGTATCAGCACATCGAGACCATCGCCCCTTTCCTCGGCCGCGAGGACCTCTGCCACTATCTTGTTTTTCAGTGCCCTGCCCTGGAGACCGATGGATTTGCAGATGAGGGTTGTCTCGTTTTCCTGCCGCCTGATGAGCTCCTGCTTGATGTTCTCGTGCACATCGCACTCTTCGGTTGAGATGAACCGGCTCGCCATCATGACCCCCTGAGCCCCGAGGGTCAATGCCGCTGCGAGGGATCTGCCGTCCGACACCCCCCCCACCGTTACGACCGGGATCTTCACGGATTCGGCGATCCTCGGGGTGAGGACCATGGTGGTGACATCATCACCGAGGGGATGGCCGCCTTCCTCGAACCCTGCCGCATAGACACCGTCATACCCCGCCTTTTCCGCATGGACGGCGTGCCGCACGGAGCCCAGCTTGTGGAAGAGCTTGACCCCGGCCTTCTTCAGCATCTCCATGGTCTGCATGCCGAGGGCCTTGTCGAGCGGAGTGCCCGAAACCTCGATGCCTGCCACCTGCTCCTCTGCACATACCTTTGCATACACCATGTGGTGTTCGGACGTGATCCGCACCGAGGGAAGAATCGTGATCCCCACCATAAAGGGCTTGTCCGTGAGCTTCCTCACCTCACGGATGGCATTCCTGAAATCCTCCTCGCTTTCATAGTTTCCCGCGGTGAGGTTTCCCATGCCGCCGGCATTCGAGATGGCGGCGCAAAGCCTGGGAGTACAGAGCCACATCATGGCACCGCAGATAACCGGGTAGCGGATGCCGAACATTTCCGTAATGGCTGTCTTGATCATGTCTTTCCCCCTGAGATGAGAATAGCTTAAAGTTGAACTTTATACTTTACAATAGCTACACGCATCGTCCTGCTCCGTCAATATATTTCTGTACGAACCCGGAACAGAAGGAATGCCGGTTAAAATGCAGTAAAAAATGGGGAATCCGCTTTCCCATGGGCCAAAAGCCTTTTGCAAGAGCAGGAACTTGTCCTTTTCTCGAGCCTATGGTAGGGGTATCCGCGTAAGTCAAACAAGGAGGTACATCATTGAATTACCGATTCTCCACACACGATTATGTGATATTCATTCTCAGCTACGCGTTCTTCTTCCTCTATCTTGCTGATACGCAATCCATGCTCTCTTTCCCCCTGCTGCATGCCATCCCGTCCTGGTTGTATCTCGCTGTGGCCGTAGTTCTCAATGTGTGGGCACTGCCTGTGCCGGGCATCCACCCCAGGCTACCCAGCAGACCTCCGGAGCGTACGCCCCTGCCATCTCCGTCCGTTACAGAGGAGCCGGCCGGAAAGGCCCCCGAGCCGGAGGAGAAGGCACTCTCCGGCCCCACACCAGAAGAGAAACTCGGGAAAGGGCTCTCGAAAACCCACAAGGGATTCATCGACCGGATATCGGCGGTGTTCAAGCGCTCGTCTACCCTCGACCAGAACCTGCTCTCCGAACTCGAAGAGACACTCGTAGGCACCGATATCGGCGTGCGGACAGCCTATGCCCTCTTTGAAACCATCCAGAAGAAGGCCGCATCAATCGACGGCCCCGAATCCGCCATCAGCGCCATTCGCACAGAGATCGAAGCGATCCTCGAAAAACGCGAATCCGAACTCGTACTACCCCTAGACATCAAACCGTATGTCATCATGGTGGCGGGGGTAAACGGTTCCGGCAAGACCACCACCATTGCAAAGATTGCCCATCGCCTGAAAAACGAAGGGAAATCAGTGGTCATCGCCTCGGGTGACACGTTCCGGGCCGCAGCCATCGAACAGCTCGAACACTGGGCGAACAGGGTGGGGGCAGATTTCGTAAAGGCCCACGAGGGGGCCGACCCCTCTTCCGTGGCCTTCGATGGTCTTCAGGCAGCTATTTCAAGGAATCACGACGTGCTCATCATCGACACGGCCGGGAGACTTCACACCCGGGAGAACCTCATGGAAGAGCTGAAGAAGACCCAGCGCGTCCTCGACAAGAAATTCCCGGGTGCACCCCACGAGATCCTCCTTGTTCTCGATGCAACTCTGGGACAGAATGCCATAGAGCAGACGCGGCAGTTCAACAATGCCCTGGGCGTCACAGGGATCGCACTCACGAAACTCGACGGCTCATCAAAAGGCGGGGTGATCGTGGGAATAGCCAATGAATTCGAAATACCCATCCGATTCATCGGTATTGGCGAAGATATGGACGATCTCCAGCCGTTTCATGCCAGAAGCTTTGTAAATGCCCTTTTTCTTGACAACTAAAAACACATCTCCCATAGTGAGGCCATGTTGAAGATCGACAGGGAAAGGCTCCAGCTTATCCTCGAGGGGATGAGATCGAAGTGTATCATGGTTATCGGCGATCTCATGATCGATGAATACATCTGGGGCAAGGTGGAACGGATCTCCCCCGAGGCCCCTGTCCCGGTAGTGGAGGTCTCCAGCGAGCTTTTCAATCTCGGGGGCGCCGGCAACGTGGCGAGCAACCTCCTGAACCTGGGCGCACGCGTAATCATCAATGCCGTCCGGGGCAACGACCGCCATGGAGATATTTTGGTGGGCATCCTCGAAGACCTGAAGGTACCCACGGATTCCATATTCGTCGATCCCAAGAGGACCACCACCGTCAAAACCCGGATAATCGCCCATACGCAACAGGTTGCCCGGATTGACAAGGAAGACCGGTCCCTCATCACGGATGCCCTGCGCAAAAAGATCATCGGCTCCTACCAGGATGCCCTTCCGGACATCGATGCACTCATCATTTCCGATTACGGCAAGGGGGTCGTGAGCAAGAAGCTCATCGGAGAGGTGGTTCCCCTGGCCCGAAAGAAAGGGATCCCCGTGTGCGTCGACCCCAAGGAGAGGAATTTTCCCTACTACAGGAACGTGAGCGCCATCACGCCGAACGTCAAGGAGCTCAGCTTCGGGGCAGGCATCAAGATCGAAGAATACGACCACCTCATCCAGGCCGCCCACAAGGTGAAGTCGATGCTCGGCTGTGACATGGTCCTGGTGACCCGGGGTGAGCATGGGATGAGCCTCTTCGAAGAAGATGGCCACCCCGTCGATATCCCCACCACGGCCAAGGCGGTGTTCGACGTGACCGGCGCAGGCGATACGGTCATTGCCTGCTTCACCCTTGCCTGGGCATCAGGGGCAACCCCCAGGGAAGCGGCCATCATCGCGAATGTGGCTGCCGGACTCGTGGTCGCAGAGGTCGGGGCTGCCAGCGTTCCCTGGGAAAAGCTCTCCTCCGCATGCAGGGAGAACATCTGTGGGTAGGGCATCTGTCCCCGAAGACGTGATGCTGTTCAGCAGCGTTCTCTATCATGGAGATGCACCTGTTGAACGCGCGGTGTCCATGCTCAGGGGGCATTTCGGAGAGACGGTGCTCGCTACTGCCCCCATACCTTTCACGTACACGTCTTACTACCATGAGGAGATGGGTTCTCCTCTCTTCAGGATCATCCTCGCATTCACCCGGTTCGTGCCCCGTGACTCCATGCCCGAGATAAAGATCCGGACGAACGAGATGGAAGGCGCCTTTCTCAGGGATGGAAAAAGAACCATAAACCTCGATCCAGGTCTGATGACACTGGAAAATGTATGCCTGGCCACCACCAAACCCTACAGCCACAGGATCTATCTCGGCAAAGGAATCTGGGGTGAAGTCACCCTCATCTACCGGGGAAACTCCTTTCAGAAACTCGACTGGACCTACCCGGATTACGCGTCTGCCGACATGATTGAAATCCTCAACAAGCTCAGGGAAACCTACAAAGGGAGACTACGATGCCGAGAAGCATGACGGGGTTCGGCCAGGCCGATGTCCACGGATATCATGTGGAGATCAAGGGGGTCAATCATCGGTACAGGGACATCCGGGTGAAGCTGCCCCGGGATCTTTCATCCCTGGAGATACCGGCTCGGGACATTGTCTCCGATGCCGTACACCGGGGCAAGATCGACGTGACCATCACCCGGGTCGCCGCCGCCGGAGCCGAGGAGAGGATGTCGATAAACTGGGATCTTGCACGGATCTATCATGAAGACCTCAAAAGAATGGCCGGGACCTTCGGGGGAGAAGTGAACTTCAGGGATGTCCTCTCCCTCCCGGGTATCCTGTCTGAAGAGACGGCCCGTGCGGAAGACCAGTGGCAGCTGATCCGGGACGCCCTTACCGAAGCGCTCCAATCCTTCTCCCTCGCCAAAGAGAACGAGGGCGATCATCTGAAATCCGATATCAATGCCCGGGTGGAGACTCTGCTGCACATGTCCAAGGCCATGAAAGCGCTTGCAACGGATATGGCAAAAGTATATAAAGACAGGCTGCATGCCAATCTAAACGCCCTCCTCTCAGAAAAGACCGGCGTGATCGATGAGGTGCGTCTGGAACAGGAAGTGGCTCTGCTGGCTGATAAAAGCGACATCACCGAAGAACTGGTACGGCTCGAGAGTCATATCCGCTCGCTTGAGGAGGCCATGAAGGTACAGGCAGGACCCATCGGGAGACGCACTGACTTCATCCTCCAGGAGATTTCGCGGGAGGTCAACACCGTCGGGTCCAAGAGTCAGATAAGTGAATTGAGCCGGATGGTGATCGATGGAAAGACCGAGATAGAAAAGATCAGGGAACAGATCCAGAATATTGAGTAGTGCCGGAGCATAGTATGGAAAAGGAGAGTGAGTAATGGGCAAAAATGACACCAGGCTGCTCAACATCGGTTTCAACAATGGTGTTGTTGCATCCAGAATCATCGCAATTGTAAATCCTTCATCATCACCCATGAAACGCCTGCGGGAAGAGGCCAAGGACCGAGGCCAGCTCATCGATGCAACCCAGGGAAGGAAAACCAGGTCCATCATCATCACCGACAGCTCCCATGTGATTCTCAGTGCAATCCAGGCAGAAACCATTTCCAACCGTCTATCTGATGGAGGCAACCCAAAAGACAATCCCGCCCCCAAGGAGTAACGGTGAGGATCTTTATCTCCGGCCCTTCCGGTGTTGGCAAGTCATCCGTAATCAAAGAGATTCTCAAGAGAAAACCTGACACCGTCCTTTCTGTATCCTATACTACGCGTGCTCCCCGGCCGGGAGAGCATGACGGCACTGATTATTTCTTCGTTTCCCGGGACACCTTTGAAGAGATGATCGAGAAGGGATCGTTCCTGGAATGGGCGAATGTGCACGGTCATCTCTACGGCACTTCCCTTGCCTGGGTCGAATCACGGGAGGCTGACGGGTTCAACGTCCTCTTCGATATCGACGTGCAGGGTGTCATCCAGGCAAAGGCACAGGGTTCGAAAGGCTGCTTCATATTCCTCGTTCCTCCCGACATGGAGGAACTCTCCAGACGGCTCAACGGACGGGGGACCGAAGACACCCGGCAGCTGGCGCTCCGTCTCGAGAATGCACGGCACGAGCTTACCTACTGGACCATCTATGACTATCTCGTGGTGAACGACTCGCTCGAGAAGACCATCGAAGACGTATCCACGATCATGGAGGCCCAGGGGCTCTTGAAAGAGGAGGTCATCAGAAAATTGCCATGGCTCAGTACGATCGCATAATCTTTGCCCTCGATGTGGGAGATATGGACCAGGCCAGAGGATGGGTCCTGAAACTGAAGGGCCGTGTCGGCTGGTTCAAGGTGGGCCTCGAGCTCTTCACCGCCGCCGGTCCCGATATTGTGAGGCTCGTGAAAGACAACGGCATCAAGTGCTTTCTGGACCTCAAGTTCCACGATATCCCGAACACGGTTGCCGGTGCTGTCCGGTCTGCCGTACGGACAGGGGCCGACATGATGACGATACACCTCTCGGGAGGCAGGGCCATGCTCGGGGCTGCGCGGGAGGCTTCCCTGAAAGAGGCGGAAAGGCTGGGGATCAACAGGCCGAAAATCGTGGGGGTGAGCGTTCTCACTTCCCTGGGTGGCGAGGATCTCAAGGAGATCGGCATAGACAGATCTCCGGCCGAACAGGTCGCGCATCTTGCCCAGTTTGCCTCTTCGTGCGGCCTCGATGGAATGGTCTGCTCTGCCGACGACCTCATCCATGTCCGCAGACAGGTTCCTGCATCCCT
>JAJFUP010000273.1 GCA_021372395.1 Deltaproteobacteria bacterium | reverse complement strand
GGGTAGGTCTCGGGGACGATGTAGAAGGTCATCTCGTCGAACTGGACATCCCATGGCTCGCCCGTGCTCCAGGGGGTGAACTCGTTGTTCCACGCACGCGCGGCCCCCTGGAAGTAGTAGTCCCTGAGCCAGGCGATCCTTTTGGAGAGGTTCTTCGGTTCCTTGATCTTCTGTGCGCCCCGGAAAGCGGAAGAAGTGCTCACGGCTGACTCCTTTCGGGCTGCTTGAGCAGCGCCCTCAGGTGTTGTTCCCCATGGCGAAGCGTCTCGGTCATGATTTCCACTGCCCGGAGGGAGTCCTTCCCGGAGATGGCTTCCACCAGCCTCGCGTGGAAGCTCAACGTCGATGGCACCACGCCGGGATCGGAGAAGAAGAGCGACGTGAAGTTCATGTATACCGGCTTGAACGAGTTGATGAGTAGCGGGTAGATCAGGTTGCCGGAGGCCATGCCGATGGTGTGGTGAAAGGAGAAGTCGAGCCCGGTGATGTTCCGGACGTCGCCGGCTTGCGAGGCCTTCTCCTTCCTGAGGATGTCCCGCAGGGCCCGAAGGTGCTCCTTTGTACGGTTGACGGAGGCGAGCCGGGCGGTCTCGATCTCCACGAGCTCCCGGACATCCAGCAGGCTGTCCAGGAGGCAGGGGTCGAGCCCCCCCTCCTGGTAGTTGATGAGCGAGGTGAGGATGGCGAGCGAGCCCTCCCTGCGGTAGTCGTTCACCACGGTGCCCACCCGCGGCCTCATGGTGACGAGCCCCTTTGCCGCCAGGTCCACCAGCCCGTCGTGCACCACGGGCCTGCTCACGCCCAGTTGCAGGGCCAGCTCGCGCTCGGAGGGGAGCCTTTCCCCGATGGCGATCTTTCCCGTGAGGATCAGGTCTTCGAAGCGCGTGATGAACACGTCCTTGAGGCTCTCCGCCTTGAGCGGCTCCAGGAGCTGCATCATGTCTCCTCCTCTTGGCAGGTGGTATGTCCAGCTGTCAATATACGCCTGAAGGCGTTTCTGAGCAAGGGGGAAACCTGCCGGAAAAACCATGCGGCGTTTCCCTCTCTGTCCGCCCGCACCGGATATCCGAACAGAACCGTGCAAAGATATTGACACGGGCCCTTCAAAGGTTCTATGGGTCCATGCATCTCGGTTTTTCGGGCAATACCTTGAGGGGAGTTCCCATGAAAACGATCGTCATCGGCCATCGCAACCCCGATACCGACAGCTGCGCTGCAGCCACCGGCTATGCGGCACTGAAGGTGATGCTGGGATACGACAATGTCGTCTGCGCCTGTGCAGGCAGGCCAGGCGCGCGGACCGAGTATCTGTACCGGATGTTCAAAGTCGCGCTGCCCGAGATCATCGAGGATGTCTCCCCGCGGGTCTGCGACCTGATGGACACCTCCCCCCACGTGGTCTACACGGGGCAGACTCTGCTGGAGGCCATGGATTTTCTGAGGTGCAGCCAGATGTCCCGGGTTCCGGTCACCAGTCAGGACGGCAGGTTTGTCGGCATGATCAGTCTCTTCGATCTGGCGGACAGGATGTTCCAGAAGGCCCGCAACACCGATTTCGAGGGAACGGGCGAGGGGGTTGTCGGCAAGAGCATCGAGACCACCATAAAGCTGGCCGCCCACTCCCTGAACGCCCGTGTGGCGAGCCTGGCGGGGGACGCCGACAGCATGCGGCGGTTCAATGTGTACGTGGGCGCCATGAGCCTTTCGAAGCTCCAGGCCGATATCCTTCGCGAGAACAGGGAGCAGATGACCATCGTGGTGGGGGACCGTGACGACATCCACCGGCTGCTCATCGAGAACGGGGTCGCCCTGTTGATCGTCACCGGGAATGCGCCGGTGGATCTCGATCTGCTCAAACTGGCACGCACAAACTCCACCACGGTGCTGCAGACGCCCTTCGACTCGGCAACTGCCGTGCGCCGCCTCAAGTTTTCCAGCCCGGTCGACGGTTCGCTTCAGCCCTACATCACCCGGTTCGCAAGCCAGGACAAGATCAGCGACATCGTTCACCAGGTCAGGAGCAAACGGGAGGACAATTTTCCGGTTCTCGACAAGGACGACACGCTCCTGGGAACGCTCTCCCGTTTCGCCCTGGACGAGGACTCGGCGGTGCAGCTTGTCCTGGTGGATCACAACGAGCTGAACCAGGCGGTGAAGGGGGCGTCCGAGGTTCCCATCGTGGAGATCCTCGACCACCACCGCATCAACATGGCCCCGACGAATCAGCCCATCGTGGTCATCAACGACATCGTGGGCAGCACCAGCACCCTGGTCACGGAGCGCTACCGCATGGCGGGGCTCGAACCAGCCCCCGAGATCGCGGGGATCCTCATGGGCGGCCTCATCTCAGACACGCTGCTGCTGCGCTCCCCCACCACCACGGACAGGGACCGGCAGGCGCTCGAGTACCTGAAGGCCCGTTCCGGGGCGGACCCCGAGAAGCTCCTGCAGGAGTACTACAACGTGGGCTCCATGATCGCGACACTGCCCACCGCGGACCTGCTGGCTGCCGACCGGAAGATCTACCATGTCGGCAACGCCACATTCGCCGTTTCCCAGGTGGAGGAGGCAGGCTTCGAAAATTTCCTCCACAGCCAGGGCGACATCATGAAGGCCCTGGCCGCGTATGTGGAGGAGACCGAGTCGGCCTTTGCCGCGCTCTTCATCACCGACGTGGTGCGGGAGAATTCTCTGCTCGCCGTGGCGGGAAGCCCGAAGTACCTCCATGCCCTGCCGTTCCACTCCCGGGAGGCGAACCTCTACGACCTGAAAGGCATCGTGAGCCGCAAGAAGCAGCTCCTGCCTGCCCTGCTGAAGGCCTTTGAGAGGATCTGAGCCCCGGGGGGATCGAGGGGTTCTCGAGCCCGGACCAGGTCGCAAAAAAATCAAGGGACAGCCTTTGTTTCACCTCAGGTGAGAACTCGGGAGGCTCAGGCAACCAGTGGTGGCTCCCCCTGGTTCATGGGGTCAGGCAGCGGTTCCGGCACGAGACGTTTTTTTATCCCCCTCATGGCCCAGTTGATGCCGTCGGGGTCGGGTTCCACGGTGACGTCCTCCAGGCCGAGCGGTGCGGCCAGTGTGCGTGCCTCGTCAACGGTGAGCGAGCGCCACGCGGCGAACAGAAAAAAGGGCAGCACGGAAAAGGGTCTCAGGGGAGCAGGGACGCGCCATTTGCTCACGAGCTGCAAGCCCTGCCTGAGCGTACAGTCCCTGTTGACCTCGGTTATGAAAAGCATGCCCCCGGGCCTGAGCAGGCGCGCACACTCCCCGAGGCCTTTGCCCTTTTCAGGCCAGTGCTTGAGACAATCGACGCTGTAGACGAGGTCGAACGATGCATCGGGCAGCGGCAGATCCAGGGCGGATGCCTGGATAAAATCAACCCGTGCCCCGGCAGCAGCACTCCTCTCTTTCGCCCGCCTCAGCTGACTTAAAGAGAGGTCTATCCCCGTGACATCGAGGTCGTGCCTCGCACGAGCGATCTCGATGGCGAGTTGGCCCCCGCCGCACCCCACGTCGAGAATCCGGGAGTTTTCCTTCATCGTGGCCAGGACCATGTCCCTGAAAGGCAGCAGTGTTTCGAGGACGGCAGGCGCCACCATGTAGTCATAGAGAAAGGCCTCGAAGGGGTGGTACCTGGCTGTGACATCGAGCAGCATCATTGAGGGTATCCCGGCATCACCCCAGCGGCACCACGGCGAAGATGAAGGCGCTCCAGAGGGAATGGCAGATGATGAGGGTATCCAGGCGCTTGAGCTTGAGGTAGAGGAACCCCCAGAAGGCGCCTGCAACGGCCGCGGCCCCGATGAGCATGAAGTTGAACGACCAGATATGCACACCGGTGTAGATGGCGGTTGCCAGCAGCCAGCCAGGGATTTCGCCGTAGCGGCCCATGAGGTTGCGCTGGAGGAAGCCCCGCCAGAAGATTTCTTCACACGGGCCGGTGACGAGCAGCAGGATGAAGAAGATGGTGAGCGACGAGAACCCTGCACCCTTGCCGTAGATGGCGCCGACCTGGTGCGTGGCGAAAGGGAAGAGGTGCGAGGAAACCGCCTGCCCTGCCCAGAACACGAGGTATAGGACAACGGCGGTTGCGATCCCCTGGAGGAACGCAGTCCTGTCGAAGAGCAGCCGGTTGTCCTTGAGGGCGTGCGCGCAGACGGACAGGGCTGCGAGCGTGGCTGCGGAAAAGGCGATCTTGATCCAGAAATTGAGCCATCCAAGGTAAAAGGTGACGAACCACAGGGCAAAGGCCAGGATGACCGTGGACCACACGAGTCTTGGATTGTATGCGGATCGACTCATCCCAGGAACCTCTGGATGACCAGTGCCGCCACCAGGAGGACACCGAAGGCGGTGTCGAGTTTGGCGGTCTGGGCATCGGCATCCGGGGGGACGCCCGCCTCCATCCGGCGCAGGAGTTTTATTGCCAGCGGCAGGGAGCAGAACACCAGAAGCCCCCAGGGGGTGAGCACGCGCGACACGATGATGATGAGCGTGCTGAGGTACGCCAAGACCATGATCGCCAGGTAGGCATGGATCCCTGCGCGGGAGCCGAGCGCAATGGCTATGGTCCTGATGTTCCGGCTCCTGTCATGCTCGATGTCCCGGATGTTGTTGGCGAAGAGCACGAGGGCCACCAGCACCCCGAAGGGGATGGATATGAGCAGCGCCTCGAAGCTTAGGCTGTGCCTCTGAACATAGTAGGCCCCTTCCACCATGAGCGGCCCCCACATGAGGAACACCGAGACCTCGCCCATGGCGATGTACTTGTACTTCATGGGCGGAGCTGTGTACCCTATTCCGGCCAGGGTCCCGATCAATCCGATGTACAGTACCATCCACCCGCTGACAGAGGTGAGATAGAGCCCGATGGCTGTAGCTACACCGAAAAGCACGTACGACCCGAGGCGTACCTGGCGGGCGCTCAGGAATCCATGAACGAGCGGGTGCGGCCGGTACTGGGTCGTTGCCGCCGATGCGGTGTCCACGCCGTACTTTGTGTCGTAGTAGTCGTTCAGGAGGTTCGTGCCCGCATGCATGAACACGACTCCGGTTGCCGTGAGGAGGTAGAGGGACCAGGAAAACGGCCCTTCCAAGGCCCCCAGTACGCTGCCGACACTCACCGAGATCACGGTCATGGTGAATGACCAGGGCCGGGTTGCCAGAAACCAGGAGCTCAAGAGTTTCATGGGAGACATCCTCGTCGTTTCCTCTATCGGGTAAAGCCTACCCAAGGGATTGCATACAGATAATGGAAGAACATGCATACTGTCAACCCCATCAGAAAACACACGGGCACCCGCAATGCGCATTCTTTGTTTTATGGCGAGGTGAATTGACATAGGGGTTGAGGTCATTATTTTCAGATATGTCGAGGAGAGCACGCGGTTCATCCGGCCATGCGAATGACCCTCGATGGACCGGGGAAAGTGGAATCAGGCCCGGGATGGTCTCAGAAAGCCGCATGGAGAGCAGGCAGGCCTTCCATGAAAAGATGCAGGTCGACCCGCTGCCGGGATTCGTATCCTCGAGAAAACAGGAGGGCGCCATGAAGATTCGAAAGCAGGTTCTGTATGCCGGCATGGCTGCATTCATGCTGGGAATTTTCACCTGTGTCGTTCCCTTCACCCTCAGGGCTGAAGACGCACCCAGAATGGACAAGGATGAACTCAAGGCATTGCTGGACAACCCGGCGGTGATCATTCTCGACGTGCGCACCTCCACCGACTGGAAACAGAGCGACCAGAAGATCAAGGGCGCAATACGCCCGGATACCGGCGACGTGGATACCTGGGAGAAGGTCTATCCAAAGGACAAGACCCTGGTTTTGTACTGTTCCTGACCGCACGAGGCCACGAGCGCCAGGATGGCGCTCAATCTGATATCCAGGGGCTACACCAAGGTTTATGCGCTCAAGGGCGGCTGGTACGAGTGGGAGGGGTCCGGGTATCCCGTGGAAAAGAAATAAACGGGGGATTCTTTGGCTCCTCGGGATGACGAGGCCGGCAATCTCACACATGGTTTTTTTTGTCCCTGAATTCCTTCTTAGCCGCCTGTATGATCTCCCGGGCTTTTCTGTACGGTATCTTTTCCCGTTTCAGAAGTTCGCCCGCCAGGGTCTCTACCGCATGCCAGTTCGGCGGCGATTTCACCATGCCCTCACACCGGACGAAGAGCCAGTTCACATACGCAGTGCATTCTTTTTTTGATCCGCAAACATGGTCCGCCAGTTCCAGGGCATGGTGCAGGTCGGTATACGAACCCAGGTGGTCGCGTTTCCCGGTCAACAACAGATTCACCACGCCTCCGGCAAGGGATATGAGGATGTCTCTTTCCAGGGCGGATCTTCTGATCCTCTCGTCCTCCCACTCGTCCTGAAGGTTGCTTCCGGGTTGTCCGTGCATGACATAGCCTTCAAACATCCCGTTGGATCTGATGGTGACATAGCGGAACTTCTTCCTCAGAAGGTAGGCGGCCACGGCATGCCCGGCTTCGTGAAAGGCGGTCTTCTCCTTTCTGGAGATCCTTTTCCCGGGAACGTTCATACCTCCTATATATAATGATCAGAGAGAGGTCTGTCTCCCCATGAGGCCGTGCATCTGCCGGGCCGATGGGGCAAAGGGGGGATCAGAATTCCGGGGGAGCTGCCGTCCTCAAGAGAAGGCAGCTCCCCCGGTTGTCGTTTGCGCGAACTAGAACTCTTCGAAGTCTTCGATGCGCGGGTTCTGGCTCGGTGCGACCGCCCTGGGGGCCTGGGGGGCAGGCCTGCTCACGGGGCGGTAATCGGTCTCGCGGAGTGCCTCGGAAGACACCTTGAAGTGCTCCACATCCCTGGCCATGTCATTGGCCTCGGCCTGCAGCCTCTCCGACGTGGAGGCGAGCTCTTCCACCGTTGATGCGTTCTGCTGCGTGGAGGAGTCGATCTGGGCAATGGCCCTGTTCAGTTCGTCGATCCCGCGCGCCTGTTCTGAGGACGATTCGGCGATCTCCTCCATGGTCTGGGAGAGCTCCCTGATGGTGGTGATGATCTGTTCCAGCGATTTTCCGGTCTTCTTTACCATGTCATCGCCGGAGCCGATCTTGGTGACCGTGTCCTCGATGAGCATCTTTATCTGCTTGGATGAGTCTGCCGAGCGTTGGGCAAGTGCCCGCACTTCCTCTGCCACCACGGCAAACCCCTTGCCGTGTTCGCCTGCCCGGGCCGCCTCCACCGCAGCGTTCAGCGCCAGCAGATTGGTCTGGAACGCCACCTCGTTGACCGTCACCACGATATCACCGATCTTCTTGGAGGCTGACGAGATTTCCTCCATGGCCTTCACCAGTTCCCGGGATATTTCTCCCCCATGATTGGCAAGATCCACCATGTCCTTGGTCTTTTCACGACCATCGATGGCGTTCGTGGCATTCTCCTTGATGGCGGAGGTCATCTCTTCCACGGTTGCAGCCACCTCTTCGATGGCCGAGGCCTGCTCCTGGGTCACCTGGGAAAGACCCTGTGCGCCGGCCGATACCTCCTTGGTCGCCACATCCACCATGCCGGCGGTCTGCTTGACCTTGCCGATGATCTTCTCCAGGTTGCCGATGAAGGCATTGAACCAGCGGGCCAGTTCCCCCACCTCGTCTTGGCTCAGCACCTCGAGCCGCATGCTCAGATCGCCGTCACCCTCGGCCGCCTCCTTGAGTCCGTGGGCCACCTGGTTGATAGGACGGATGATGAACCTTGTCGTGAGGAAAGCGATCATGCCCACCAGCAGACCGATGACGATCAGCGCGATCAGGAAGCTGTAGCCGGCGATGCGCTTCACCGGGGCATAGATCTCGCCATTGATGGCCACAACGCCCAGATACCAGCCGGTCATCTTGCTCTTCACGAAGGCCACCATCTGGGGGGTTCCCTGGAAGTCATACTCGAGCTGGCCGCTGTCCATCTGGCTCATCTCCTTGAAGAAGCCCGTGTCCTTGATGCTGACCTTGAAGACCGTCGACCTGTCGCGATGGGCTAAAGTGAGGCCTTCTGCGTTGCAGAGGTAGGCATACCCTGTTTCGCCCACGCGGATCGGATCGATGAACTCCTCGCTGAAGGCGTTCAGCTTCACGGCCCCGAAGATCACGCCCTGAACACCCTGCGCGTTCTTGACGGGCGCGGACACCACGAACACCGGTTCGCCCGTGGACTTGCTCTGCACGGCGTCCGACAGGACCACCTCACCCTGCATGGAGGCCTTGAAGTAGGGCCGCTCCGAGACGTTGAACTTGCCGATGACCTCGGGTTGTGAAGAGGCCACGACCTCGCCCCGGGCATTCACCACATTGATGAGCTCATACTGGGGGTACTTGCTGCTGATGTCCTTGAGTCGCGCAATGGCCGAGCCCTGCGTCTGGGAGGTGTCGGCGCCGCTCACCAGGAGGGATCTGATGGCCGAGTCTCCGCCCCAGACCTGGACTTCCCTCTTGGCGGTCTCCAGCCAGTTGTTCATGAGCTGGCTGGTGGACTTTGCGGTGTCCATGAGCTGCTCGTTTACGGTCTTCTGGAGGGTTGCCCGCGAAGAGTTGAAGATGACGACGGCACCGATGCCCTGGCACACGATGATCAGGGACAAGATGGGAAGCATGAACTTATGTCGTAAGCTGAGTTTCATGGGTGCTCTCCTCGTGATGTCGAAATATGGTTTTCTTATCGGACGCTGAAAAATTTATGTTTAACGTTTCTTCCGCATGGAGGGATGCAGGAAGGAAGGTCACCATGTCCCTACCGTGATGCCGTGGTTTGTGGTACAGAGCGATCATTGATAGATGTGGAGGAGGGCTATGAGCTTTCACATACCCACCAAGAGGAACACCCGGCTGAAGGGCCTGCTCGAGAGAATCTCCGAGGATGAAGAGCTTCTGCAGCTGTGGAAATGCGCCAACATGAATGCAGTCGACCGCAGCGGCATCAACGACCATGGCGAGATCCACATCCGCATCGTTGCGAATGCCGCGCTGAGGATCCTCCGCCTCCTGGTCAAAGGCGGCGTCGAGCCCAGCGTGGTGAAGAACTACGGCCTGGAGGTGGACGATGCCGAGGTGGTGGTGGTCCTTGCCGCGTGCCTCCACGATATCGGGATCGCGGTCCATCGCAACGACCACGAGCGCTACAGCCTCATTTTCGCGTATCCCAAAACCCGGGAGCTTCTGCAGGGCATTTATGAAGAGCCCGGCCTGACCATCATGACCTCCGAGGTCATGCACGCCATCATCGCGCACAACGCCAAGGAGACCTGCCTCACCGTGGAAGCCGGCGTCCTCAAGGTAGCCGATGCTCTGGACATGAAAGAGGGGAGGTCGCGCATCCCGTTCGAGGCAGG
>JAJFUP010000247.1 GCA_021372395.1 Deltaproteobacteria bacterium | reverse complement strand
GGCGGATTCTATGGGTCGAACTGCAAGGGCTCTCTCTCGCTGGAAACCGGGAGGTACTTCATCGTTGCACAGACCGGGGTCATCGATCTCTCGGGTGACCAGGGCAGCCCCTTCCCGCTCTACGGCGGCTATGGCGGCATGCTTAAGATCCATGCAGACTATGCCGTCGAGCTGAGAGGGCTCCTCAACACCTCTGGCGGCAAAGGCACAACATGGGGAGGCGATGCGGGCCTCATCAAGATCACCGGCGATCTGGCCGGCATATACGTGTCCGATACGGGCATGCTGAAGGCCCTCGGCGGAGAAGGCGAGGGCGGAGGCGACGGAGGAGAGGTCCTCCTGAGGAATGACGGGTGCGATATCTACAGCGCCGGGACAATCTCCACCATGGGAGGACACTCCCTGCGGGGTGATGCCGGCGACGGCGGCAAGATCAAGATCACCGTGGGCGACGACGCCGCTACCGGGAACCTCATCGTTTCCGGCGACCTCAACTCGACCGGCGGCACCTGTGACGAACGGGGAGAAGGCGGTGACGGAGGCAGCATCAAGCTCACCGCGCTCAGCGGGAACATGAAGCTTTCCGGAAAGATCTGGGCAAACGGCGGCGATGCCCTCGGGTACCAGAATGACGGCGGCGACGGCGGCGACATCTATCTGAATGCAACCCACCACCGAGACGCAGAAGGCCGCGGCACCGGGCTCATCCAGGTTACCAACGACATCGCGGCCAATGGCGGCATGGGCGAAGCATCCGGCGGCTGCGGCGGCAAGATCAAGATCGAGACGACCATGGCATACATCGATGTCGCCCCCACGCATGACGTGGAGCTCATCGGCTATCAGACCATCGACGTCTCGGGCGGGTACGGGTCCCAGTTCGGCGGTCATGCCGGCTCCCTTGCCCTGTACACATCCGAGAAGGATCGCAGAATCCCCGAGTACTATGCAGGATCCATCCTGAACGAGACGGATGTGCTCGCCGTCGGCGGAAACGGCCCCGGGAACAAGGGCGGCTCCGGCGGGCATGTGCTCATGGTCACCTGCGGGGATGAGGCGGACGGTGCAGCAACGATCACGAACAGCGGCAATATCGACATCACGGACGGAGACGGGGCTTACGGGGTCGTTGACGAAGAGTACTACCCGCAGGCGATGACCTTGGAACGGGATCGCATCCAGCTGCCTGCCGGGTACCTGTTCGAAGGCCGCCACTTCGTCATGATCCTGGGTCTCGACGATGTGGAGAACTCAGGCACCATCGATGCGAACGGAGGCAATGCAGCCCTTGATCTCTGGGGTGCAGACGGCGGAGACATCATCATCGTTTCCGGTCTCGGGAACGCGTCGAACCTGAACACCGTCTCTGCCTTTGGCGGCAACGGGCCTGACTACGGCGGCGACGGAGGCAGCTTCCAGCTCCTGGCAGAGATGAAGGCGACCAACTCGGGGAGCCTGAATTTCTACGGAGGCACCGATTGGGGCGATGGCGGCATGGTCAGGGTTGATTCCGGAGAGAGGCCATCGGTGAACAACGCGCTCCTGATAACCGTGGCCGGAAGCACGCATGGAGTAAACGGCAACATCTATATCGACGGCTGGGATGTTACCTCTGCCGGCGGCACCTTGCCGTAACAGGGACACAGCCAGTCTCGCACCTGAGAAGGGGGCCAATGGCCCCCTTCTCCTTATATTCATCATATTCATCCGGATTGCGGAATACCCTGTTGAGCACAGGATCTCTCTCGTAAGAGGACCATGCATATCTGCGTTACGCTCCAGGGCATGGCTGGAAACATTTGACCTGTTGATTTCGATCATGCAGCCATCGGGCTGGATGATCGAAATCAACAGGTCAGGTTAAAAACTCCTTGGCATCATCACGGGTGCCGTAATACACCGGCCGAAAAGAATCTCTCCCGGTCATCGAGAGGCCCTCCCTGTCTTCGGTTGCATCCATGCCGGAAGGGTATCCTCATGAAAAATGGTGCGCAGGTGAAGGAAGAAGTTCCCGAAACGATTGTCCGTGATTCAAAAGCCCGGGCTCATGTGCTATAGTATCAGGTCAGAGATCCGTTGTCGGGCACACAATGCCATGTTCAAAAGGACGCGACCATGAGAGATGCAGGGAACAGCAAAGACGACCCCCGGGACACCGGGAAAGATACCGCTCCGGGCACACCTTCCCCCACAGACTTCATCCGGGCCATCATCAACGAGCACATGAAGACGGGCAAGTACGAAGGCAGGGTGAATACCCGCTTCCCCCCCGAGCCGAACGGATACCTGCACATCGGGCACGCCAAGTCCATATGCCTGAATTTCGGCGTCGCAGCCGACTATAACGGCATATGCAACCTGCGCTTCGACGACACCAACCCTTCCAAGGAAGACCAGGAGTACATCGACTCCATCATCGAGGACGTGCACTGGCTCGGCTTCGACTGGGACGACCGGATGTACTTCGCCTCCGACTACTTCGAAAAGCTCTACGAGTTCGCCGAGCAGCTCATCAGGAAGGGCACGGCCTACGTGTGCGACCTGAGCGCCGAGGAGACGAGAGCGTACCGGGGTACACTCACCGAGCCCGGAAAGGAGAGCCCCTACAGGAACCGGAGCGTTGAGGAAAACCTCGACCTCTTCCGCCGCATGAGGGCGGGTGAATTTCCGGACGGGGCCAGGGTGCTGCGGGCCCGGATCGACATGGCCTCTCCCAACCTGAACATGCGCGATCCCATCATATACCGGATCCTGCGGTCCACCCACCACCGGACCGGGGACGACTGGTGTCTCTACCCCATGTACGACTATGCGCACCCGGTGTCCGACTCCCTGGAGCGCATCACCCACTCCATCTGCACCCTGGAGTTCGAGGATCACCGCCCGCTCTACGACTGGTTCCTCGAGCAGCTCGATATCTACCGCTCGCAGCAGATCGAGTTCGCAAGGCTCAACCTGAGCTACACCATGATGAGCAAGAGGAGGCTCCTGGAGCTCGTGCAGCTCGGCATCGTGTCCGGATGGGACGACCCGAGGATGCCGACCATTGCAGGCTTGAGGCGCAGGGGATATACGCCCGAGGCCATCAGGAAGTTCTGCGACCGCATCGGTATCGCCAAGAATGACAGCATGGTGGACATGGACCTGCTCGAGCATCACATCCGGGAAGATCTCAACGAGCGCTCTCCCCGGGTCATGGCGGTGCTTCGGCCGCTCATGGTCACCATCGAGAACTACCCCGAGGGCAAGACCGACGAGTTCGAGATCCCCTTCCACCCGGGCAACCCCGGGATGGGTTCCCGCAAGGTGCCCTTTACCCGCACCCTGTACATCGAGCAGGACGATTTCCAGGAAAACCCTCAGGACAAGTTCTTCCGCCTCGCGCCGGGGCGCGAGGTGAGGCTCCGTGGCGCCTACTTCATCACCTGCACAGGAGTTGGAAAGGACGTGAAGACCGGAGAGATCACCTCCCTGAAATGCACGTATGACCCTGCCACCCGGGGCGGCGACTCCCCCGATGGCCGCAAGGTGAAGGGTACGCTCCACTGGGTATCGGCCGCGCATGCGATCCCCGCCGAGGTCCGGCTGTACGACCGGCTCTTCAGCGTGGAGAACATCGGCGCAGAGGCCGAGAGGACCGGAAAGGACTACAAGGACTTTCTGAACCCCGCGTCGCTGGTGATCGTCACGGGCTCCATGGTGGAGCCGTCCCTGAAGGGGGCCTCCCCGGAGGACCGCTACCAGTTCGAACGGCAGGGATACTTCTGCCTCGACTCCAAGGATTCGACGGGCCATGCCCTTGTCTTCAACCGCACCGTGACGCTTCGGGACTCCTGGGCCAAGATCGAAAAGGCCTCGGTCAGTCCCGGAAAGGCCCCCGGCGGCAAGGCCCGTGACAAGAAACCCCAGGCTGCGGAAAAGGCTGCCCCGGAGAAACTGCCCGAGATCGCCATCGACGACTTCGCCCGGCTCGACCTCCGGGTGGGCGTGGTCAGGGAAGCGGGCCTCGTCGAAGGCTCGGACAAGCTCGTGCACCTCAGGGTGGATGTGGGCGAAGGCCGCCTCCGCCAGATCTTTGCCGGCATCAGGGCCATGTATCCCGACCCCGCAAAGCTCATCGGGAAGAAGGTCGTCGTGGTGGCGAACCTCAAGCCCCGGGCCATGAAGTTCGGGACCTCCGAGGGCATGATCCTGGCAGGCGGGCACGCAGACAGCTGGAGCATCTGCACCTTCGAGGGCGACCCGGAGCCCGGGGACAAGGTGTCGTAATCATAATCGGGAGGGCCTCCTGAACAAGGCCCTCCTATTGCGGTTCCCGCCTGGCCGTCATCTGTGCGCAAGCGGGGATCAGGCGAACGTCCAATCCTCTCAGATCTTGTTTAAGTTTTCCCCGGTGTTCATCCGATCGTTCCTTTGTATGGCATGACCGGCATCAACGGTGTATACTTATGCTATACAGTGCTCTATTTCATCATACTGTGTTCAGAATTTCCATGATGAGGGGCGGCAACCATGAGAAGCAGCACAGAGCATCACACGAGCACCCTGTCATGCGGGAATATCCTCGAAACACTCCCGGTCATGATCTGCGGGTTCCTTTCACCCGAAGGGGTCATAACCCTGGCGAACAGGGCCTGTTGCGAGTGTCTCGGGAAGAATCCCCCTGACATCATCGGCAGGGGCTTCCTCGAATTCATCCCTGTCGAGGAGCACGAGCGCATCCGGGAGCACCTCGCATCCCTCTCCCGGGAAACCACATGCACCTTCGAGCACAGGCTCAGCACTTCCCGTGGAGAACGCCGGCTCCGCACGACTGTCCAGGCCATCGGCGACCATACCGGGAACACCATCGAGTGCCAGTCCGTCTCGGAAGACATCACGGACCG
>JAJFUP010000200.1 GCA_021372395.1 Deltaproteobacteria bacterium | reverse complement strand
AGGGCAAGAAGGCTCCTGCCGAGGCCCCGGCCGCAAAGGAGAGCAAGAAGAAGGCAAAGGGTGCCGAGAAAAAGGAACCCAAGGAGCCTAAGGCCGAGAAGGTGAAGAAGGAAAAGGCCCCGAAAGAGGCGAAGACCGAAGCTGCACCTTCACAGGAACCCCCCGAGGCCCTTTCCTAGGACAAGAGAATATCATGCCGGTTCTGCCTCCGGAGCGAGAAGGGGTGATCCCTTCCTCTCCGGGGCGGGCCGGTATCAATTCCCCATCGAATCTTTGCCTGCAACGGGAGTACCGGTGCGTCCATATCTGCCCGGTTCTACAAGTTCTTCATCCCCTCAACGCTGATCATGGAACAAAGAGGTTCATCCTGCGTGGTTCCGGAGAAGGACCGGAAATTATGTCTGCCCAGGCAGAAGGGGCATTGACAGAAAAATCTCCATAGACTATGCATCTTCGTCATTACTTGTTACTATATTCATGGTGGACGACATGGAAAGAGAGCAGAGAGAGTTACTGACCGTGAAAGAAGCCGCCAGACTCCTCAACATAAACGAGAAGAAGCTCTACGCCCTGGCAGGGAGCGGAATGCTTCCCGGCACCAAGGTCACGGGGAAATGGATCTTCCCGAGGACCGAGCTTGAGCAGTTTGTGAAGGCCAAGGCCCTGGAAACGATCAGGTCTTCATTTCTCGGGTCCCTCGTCAACAAGAAGGTCCTGCTCATCAGCGGATCGGACGATCCCATCATCTCCATGGCTCAGGGACTGTTCCACAGCCTGAACCCGGAATTCCTCCTGTTCTCGTCGAGCGTGGGGAGCCGGGAGGGCATCAGGCTCCTGCGGGAAGGGTTCTGCACCATAGCGCTCAGTCACCTCTACGACCACCAGGAAGGCGATTTTACCTTCCCATTCCTCAGAGAGTACTTCCCGGATACCGGCGAGGTAGTGGTCATCAACCTCTTTGTGCGCAATATCGGCTTCGTCACGAGGGACATACCCGTGCCCTCGATGATGTCCTGCGTGAGCCAGGGATTGCGCTTCGTGAACCGGCAGGAAGGCTCGGGGGTCCGGGAACTCGTGGATTTTCTCCTGAAGGAGGACGGTGTAGAGCCGTCGAGCCTGCAGGGATACGACCACGTGGTGTACACGCACTTCGACGTTGCGCGTTGTGTTTCCGGAAAGATTGCAGACGTGGGAATTGCGGCAGAAGCGGTTGCCGAAAGCGCCAGGCTTGCCTTCTCGCCCATCTTCGAGGAGCGCTTCGACATGATCGTGAAAAAGGATGTCTTCTTCGACCGCCATGTCCAGTCCTTCGTCGAGTTCATCAGGTCAGAGCCCTTCAGGGATCTTCTGAAGGCAGTCAAGGGATACAGCGACCGGGAAACAGGAAAGGTCGAATATCAGAGATAATATGCGAAAGGAGAAAAGAAAGATGCGGAGAAATATTGGTTTGAAAACACTGGTGGTACTCGTGGCCTTGGCATGCACCTTTGCTGCAGCAACGTCCCTCTTTGCCGCAGACAAGGTATTGAAGATGGCTACTACCACGAGCACGGACAACACCGGGCTGCTCGATTACCTGGCGCCTGTCTTCAAGGCCGACACAGGCATCGAGCTTCAGTGGGTGGCGGTGGGAACCGGCAAGGCCCTGGCACTCGGCAAGAACTGCGACGTGGATGTCCTGCTCGTTCATGACCCGGACTCCGAGAAGAAGTTCATGGAAGAGGGCAGCGGGGTGGAACGGACCGAGATCATGTACAACGACTTCGTCATCATCGGCCCCAAGACTGACCCCGCCGGCATCAAGGGCAAGCACGTCAAGGATGCCATGAAGGCGATCGCTGCCAAAAAGATGCCGTTCACCAGCAGGGCAGACAAGTCGGGCACGCACATGAAGGAACTCGAGCTGTGGAAGGTTGCAGACGTGGCGATTCCCGAGAAGGAGCAGTGGTATGTCCAGACCGGCCAGGGCATGCTCCCCACCATAACCATAGCTGCAGAGAAGAACGGGTACACGCTGACTGACCGCGGCACCTACATCAAGTACGAGGCGAACTTCAAGGGCAACCCGCCGCTTGTCATCCTCGTGGAGGGCGACAAGTCCCTGCTCAACCAGTACAGCGTGATCCCGGTGAACCCGAAGAAGTGTGCAAATGCAAAGTATGACCTGGCAAAGGAATACTCCAAGTGGATGGCATCTCCCAAGGGGCAGAAGCTCATCGCCGATTTCAAGCTCATGAACAAGCAGCTCTTCACCCCGAACGCAGGAGCGAAGTAAACAGGGAAACGAGTATCATCGATGGATTTCATCACAGAAGGATTCTTTCAGGCTTTTCAGCTTCTCTTAAGCGGGAACGAGGAGACCTACTCCGCCATATTCGCGACGGTAAAGGTCTCCTCTCTTTCCATTGCCTTGAGCCTCCTCATCGGGATCCCCTTGGGGTTTCTGCTCGGGTACTTCGAATTCTCCGGAAAGAGACAGCTCAGGGCGATCTCCGATACCCTGCTTGCCCTGCCCACCGTGGTGGTGGGACTGTTCGTGTATGCCTTCATCACCTACCGGGGGCCGCTGGGTGATCTGGGGCTCCTGTACACCATCACCGGAATCGCGATTGCCCAGACGGTGCTGGTCGTGCCCATTGTTATCTCGCTCACTGCCACCGCCATCGAGAGCCTCGACAGGAGGCTCAAGCCTACCCTTATCGCCCTGGGTGCGCAGGGCAGGCAGATCGCGTTTACGAGTCTCGTGGAAGCGAGGTTCGCCGTGCTCATCGCTGCCATCACGGCCTATGGAAGGGCTATCTCCGAGGTCGGCATCTCCATGATCATAGGCGGCAACATCAAGTGGCACACCAGGACCATCACAACCGCCATCACCCTGGAGACAGGCAAAGGGGAGTTTTCCATGGGCATCGCGCTCGGGATTGTGCTCCTTGCCTTTGCCTTCATCGTCAACTACTCACTTGCATTTCTGAGGAAGCGATCGGCATGAGCACCGGGACACCACTCTACCTCCTGAAGAACATAAGTTTTCACTACAAGGAACGCTTCGAGCTCAACATACCCGAGCTGTCCATAGACAGCGGCGCTTCCATCGGCCTCATCGGGCCCAACGGCGGGGGGAAGAGCACCCTGCTCAGGATCGTCGGCTTTCTCCTGCACCCCCAGGAGGGAGAGATCTATTACAACGGAGAAAAGGTGACGCGGGAGACCGACGGCCCGAGGCGTGAGGTCACCACCATGCTCCAGGAGCCGTACCTGCTCAAACGCTCGGTGTTCGATAACATTGCATACGGGCTCAAGATGAGGGGGGAACGCCAGGGAACCAGGGAGCGCGTTTACGAGTCTCTCGAGATGGTTGGCCTCGACCCCGCGGGATTCGCATCAAGGTCATGGTTCGAACTCTCGGGCGGCGAGGCGCAGAGGGTATCGCTCGCATCGAGGCTCATTCTCAAGCCCCGGGTCCTCATCCTCGACGAGCCCACGGCAAGCGTGGACGAGGCGAGCGGGCGACTCATCAAGGAAGCTGTCCTTCAATGCCGGGAAAAGTACGGCACGACCCTTCTCATTGCAAGCCACGATCAGATCTGGCTGAACACCATCGCGAGCGATATCAGAAAGGTCTCCCTGGGGAGGGTATGGGAGTCGGCTGCCGGCAATCTCATTGCAGGCCCATGGAAGAGTGGAGAGAACGGGCTGTACCTGAAAAAGCTGCCCGACGGCCAGACGATCTTTGCAACGAAGCCGCCTGAGCCCGAAAGACAGGGCATGATAGAGGCAACGGACATCATCATCTCCACGATGCCTCCCGAGAGGGTGTCGGCCCAGAACATCCTCAATGCAGGCATCATGAACATGAGGATCGAAAAAGAATCGGGGATGATGGTTGTGGGGCTCGATGCGGGAGGGTTGCAGCTCACGAGCAGGATCACCCAGCACGCTGCCCGGAGCCTGGGCCTCTTCCCCGGCGAGAAGGTGTGGGTGGTGTTCAAGGCGACTTCGATCAAGTGGTCTTAGAAGTTATCCCGGTATCACCGTGCCCGGTCTCCTGCTGAACTCGCACCCGCAGTAGTCCTGCCGGTAGAGGTCGAGCTGTCTGCTGAGCGCGATGCTGCGCGCATAGCCGTCCTGCTTCTTGAAGTCCAGGGGCACGAATCCCGGGAAACGGCCTCCCTGCGTGAAGATGTCCCGGGAGGACTTGTGGCGGCTCACGGTGAGCGTCGTGGTGAAGCCCGTGCACGCGAGGCGCTGTGCCGCC
>JAJFUP010000198.1 GCA_021372395.1 Deltaproteobacteria bacterium | reverse complement strand
GTGCCGTCCTGCTTGAGGGCCAGGGTGTGGTGCCCGCCGGCAGCAACGGCCGTCCAGTCTGTATCCGAGCCAACCTGCACGGGCGCAGTCCTCGCGAGGTAGGTGCCGTCCCCGAGCTCTCCATTGCCGTTATATCCCCATGCCCAGAGGGTCCTGTCGGACTTGAGGGCCACGCTGTGGGCTTCGCCCGCAGACGCCTGCTCCCAGGCGGGCTCTACGACGACGGTTATCGAGTCGCTGGCAGTGTCCCCGCTGCTGTCTGTCACGGTCAGGGTCACTGCGAAACTCCCCGCGGTGTTGAACGTCGTGGGGCCGGGGTTCTCGAGGGAGCTGCCGGTTGCGCCGCCGCCGAAGTCCCACTGGTAGGTGTACGGGCTATCTCCGTTGTATACCGTGCTTTCGAAATCCAGTGACTGGCCCGCGAGAATCGTCACGTTCCCGGAGGGAGAGGTTATGCTCGCGGTGAGATCGTCGAATCCCCAGAAATCGCACCCCGAAACGAGCACGACGAGGAGAGCGGCCGCGATGGGCCGCATGAGCCTTGGAAACCATGCCCTTGCCATGGATGATCCCCCTTCAGATGGGAAGTGAGGTGTTTCATACCAAAGTCAGAGTAGCGGGTTGAATGATTTTCGCAAGAGGAATCTTATCCGACCCATGCCTTTTTCTAGAATTCCTTGAGCGATTCGAGGATGCCTTTGTGCATCTCGTACCAGAAGCTTAAGCCCGCCTCGTGCCAGTCTTTTTCGAAGAAGGCGATCCACCTGTCAAGCTCTTCGTCTTTCACGTTCTCCACGGTCCGTTTCCTCTCCAGAAAGGCATGGACGAAGTCAACGGCCCGCCTTGATTCCCAGTACACCGAGGAGTTCCGGCTGTTGATGCGGCTTGCCGTGATGGCGATATTTTCCAGAAATCCCTTGCGTGCCCCGTAGAGCCTCTCGACGATCTCCGGCAGCATCTCCTCAGCCCAGTTTCTGTGAAAGCGGCACATGCCGAGGTTGTCCAGGATGAGCTCCTTCATCATCCGCGATGCATCTCTCCTGCCCAGCTCGCGAGGCGGCAGGAAGTCGGAGCCGTAGTACATGTAGTACTTGCCCATGATCGCCATGGGAGAGAGAACCCCCGGCGTCCAGTACTGGTTCGGCACCATCCAGCCCTTGCGCGCGAACGAGGTGTACAAAAAGGCGTCCTGGATCTCTTTTCTCTTTTCTCTCGCGAGCTTCCGGGCAAGTTTCCGGGGGCCTTCCTCCAGGTTCATGATACCCCTTTTGGCGATGATGGAGTCGAGGATGGCCATGCCGATCTCGGCATTGTGCATGGAATCTGCAACCACATCGAATCCCTTGGGGGAGAACACGGGACATCCCTTTATGCCCAGTTCCTCGGGTTTGATATGACCCTCGGCCAGGCATTCCATGAGCCAGGAGATGACGCCGCCGGCCGAGATCGCATCGAAACCCAAGGTGTCTGCGTGGTGATTGAGCCTTTCCGCCGCACGCTGGTCGAAGATCCCGGACAGGGGTCCCATGACCTGGTAGGGCTCATAATCCTTTTTGAACTCGCCCTGCATCTTCTTGCATACCGCACCGCAGGGTTCCCCGCAGGTCCGCTGGTGTTTGGCGCTGATGGTCTCCTCATTGAACTGCCTGAGGTAGTGGTTGATGATGAACCTGTCGTGCAGCGCGATCCGTTCGCCCTCGCTCATCATGATGCTCCTGTAGTTGAACGAGAGCATGCTTCCGGCCAGGGTCGTGTAGTTCACGCCGAAGGTTCCGCCGGTCTTGAAGTGCGGCTCGAACCGGTACTTGGTCGTTGCATCCAGGTCTTTTGCCGCCATCTTCATGTTGTACTTGTCTTCGAACCACTTGTCCGCCACCGAGCGGTCACGGAAATCGTCGCTGATGAAGGTGCCGCCGTAGATGACAGCCACGATCCCGTGCTGCTGGAGCATCTTGGTTCCGAACCCGCCCCGGCCTGCCCACGTGTCGACAAAGCTCGGCTTTCCTTTCGAGACCGGTACCGATCCGATGGAGCCGAAATCGGTTGCTTCGGAGGCAGGCCCCACCGCGAGTACGCGGGGATCTTTTGCATAGCGTTCGGCCAGGAGGTCCAGCGTGAAGTCCATCATCGCGTAGATGCCCCTTCGGCCGCTGTCCCAGACGGCATGCAGGTGAACGGGGTGGATCTCAACCTGGATCTCCTCCCCGTGGATCCTGTTCAGATACAGGATGGAGGGTTTCTGCGCTCTGCCCACGATGGAGAGCATATTTATCCCCAGATCGTCGAAGACCAGGCCGGCCCCGCCCATGGAGGAAATATAGAACCCTCCCCAGCAGGGAGAGAACCCGGTGAAGATCAGCCTGTTCGATCCGGGAAAGATGGACCCTGCCAGCAGGCCGGTGCCGATGTTGAGGCTGTTGTACATGCCTGCGAGATGGAGCCCCAGGTCCACCGGGCCGAAGAAATCGCCCACCTTGAACCGGTCGTGGCGGTAGAAGGCGGTTGCCGCATCCACCAGGAGTACTTTCTGAAAAGTGTCCATGTCAGTAGCTCAACCCGAGGGCATGCCTCAAGTGTGATGGGTATATAGTAAACACCTCTTTGTCGGATTCAAGGCCGGGGCGTTCTCCTCATGCAGGGAGCCATGTATGCGGAATCCTGGATGATGCGCATGATGCCCATGCTACACTTATTCAATGTAGGCATTTATCCTACAGAAAAAGAATCCTCCCTCTTATTGCTATTTGTTGACGATTCAGACAGAAACTTCAGTACAACATAGGCTTCTTGACCTGAAGTTTATGCACCACGAGCAGGAGGAAAATGACATGAAACGATGCGTCCCGATCAGAGGCTTTGTGCTGCTTTTTGCCATTCTGTTCCTGAATGTCACACAAGCTCGCGCAGAATTTTTCGAGGCAACCATTCCGCAGGGCATCTGGATAGAGACATGGGCAAAGCACATCGCTGCCGACGACCTGAAAGACAGTGACGGGAACACCGTGAAGATCGGGGGCCAGGACCTCGGCCTCGATGTGAACCTTCTCCTGATCAGGCCGATCTATGCCACGAAATACTGGATCTTCGACGCATGGATCCCGCTCGTGGACCAGGAGATCGACGCCTTCGGCGTAGATGACAGCGGCATCGGCGACATCTGGGTCAGCGCATGGATCAGGAACGAGAACGCACCTGCCGCATGGCGCCCGTTCGACATCAACCTCGCCCCCGGCATCGAGGTGAAGATTCCCACCAACACGGACGTGAGCGACAAGCAGTACGACGTGAGGGCGGATCTGCGGTTCTCGAAGTTCTTCTTCAAGGGCTCCCCCTTTGGCGGAGGCTCCAAGGTGGCCATAGAAGGCGCCGTGGACTACACGTTCCGCTTCGAGGACACCGACACCGACATGAAGCCCGGCAACGAGTTCCACTGGATGGTCGGCCCCAGTATTGCCGTGGGCAACAGCGCGCGCCTGGGTATGGACATCGGCGGCGTGTACACCGAGAAGGATGAGTTCGATGGAGATGCTCTGCCCGGAACCTGGAGCAGGTCCTGGTACGCAGGCCCCACTGCATGCATCAACCTCAGCAGGAGCTTTCAGCTGCGCGCAAAGGCCGCCTTCGACATCGATGCAGTCAACAAGGAGAAGGCCCAGTCCGCATACCTGAGACTCGTCTATTACGTGCCAACCAAGTAGCCCTGCATGTGAAGAAAACCGCGTGCGGGCAGACTTGACGAATCCCTCGCCCCTGCCGAAAGGGGGCGAGGGTTATACTTTTCTTCCCTGAAGCGGCACCCCGCCCCTGCAACACGTCTCACCCCATTTCCCGGCATCAGATACGTTGATCATGGGCATTTTTCTGCCCCGATCCTCCCTTCAGCAGCGATTACCCGTTGCACCGCGTGCGGGCCGGTACTATGTAGGAAGATCGACAGGGAGGCTGCATGTCTTCATACCGGGTGCCGCTCGAGGAGGTACTTTCTTCCGAAGAATACCGGGCCATCGACGCTTTCTGCGAAGGTCGCCGGGGCCAGGACGCTCTTGCCGACATCGCCCGGTTCCTCGAGACGAGCTTTGGGGTGAACATCGATCTCGACCAGGACATCGTGGCAGGCTACGCCGCGGACAGCTCCAACCTCCCCGGGTATGCCTCGGCCCTTGCCAGGCCGGCAAGCGAGCGCGAGTGCGCCGTTCTCCTTCGGGCCTGCTCGTCCTCCCGGATACCCGTTACGCTGTCTGCAGGCCGCTCGAACCTCACGGGCAGCGCCACGCCCGCTTCCGGGCTCGTCATCTCGCTTTCGGCGATGCAGAACCCCATAGTGTCGGTGGATTTAACCGCACGGACGGTCACGAGCCCCGTGGGCATCATCCTCGAAGATATGCGCAGGGCCGTGCTGGAGCAGACCAAGGGAAAGCTCCACTTTCCCGTCGACCCCACGAGCCGGCTCGATGCCATGGTCGGCGGCGCGCTTTCCTGCAACGCCTCGGGCTTCATGCCGGGCGAGAAGGGATCCATGAGGCCGTGGGTACGCTCTATCGGCTTCCTCCTCATGAACGGGCTTCAGGTTCGTGCCGAGCGGGGCCGGTATGTTTCCGAGAACGGAAGGTTCGTTCTCATCCATGGACTAGGCGAGTTAAACGTTCCCGTGCCGAACTACCCGAGGCCGTCCATCAAGAATGCCAGCGGCCCGTACTCGAACCCGCAGGGTCATGTCGACCTCGTGGATCTCATCGTGGGCAGCGAGGGGATCTTCGGGCTGATAACCGACTGCAGCCTGGCATTGTCCGGGCATCCGGGCGAGTATCTCGACCTGTTCATCTCCCTGCCCGACGAGACCGACGCCCTGGGCCTCCTGTCCCATCTTTCCGGAAGCAGGCCCGAGCACTTTTCCACTTTGACCGCCCTCGAGTATTTCGGCCCGTACTGCAGGAGATACATGGACCACGAGCACAGGCTCTTCCGGGTCGACCACGCCGTGGGTGTCTACCTGCAGGTTCCGCTCAAGGATCAATCCATGGACGACCTGGCTGCGCTCTGGCTCGACATCCTTCGGGAGGCACCCTGCCGGATCCGGGATGATGCCATCATGATCCTTCTCTCTGAGAGCGACCGGAGGATCTTCTTCGAGGCCAGGCACTCCATGCCGGCCAACTCCCTGGAGGTGGTGAAGAGGCGCGGCACCCACACCATCATGACGGACACGGTGGTCCCCCCGGAGCGCTTCGCCGAGTTCCTTGAGTTCGCGCACGGCCTCATCCGTTCCCAGGGCCTCGACTACCTGGTCTTCGGCCACCTGGGCGACTGCCACCTCCACTTCAACATACTCCCGGAAAAAGATCAGCTCTTAAGGGCATTGGACGTGTACGACAGGATCATCGAGGCCTCCGCAACTTTTGGCGGCGTGTACTCCGGCGAGCACGGAACGGGGAAGAGGAAACGGGGCGACTTCCTGAAATGCTACGGAAAGGGGGCTGCCGAACAGGTTCTCGCCACGAAGCGTGCGCTTGACCCCCACCTCCTCCTCAACCGGGGAAACGTAGTGGAATGCCCGGGGGGAGAACCGGAGGAGTAGACAGGGACGGCTGTTTTTCTTGCCCGGGGAGCAACCGGGAACCATGCCACCGGAGAACGGGAAGGGATCATGGAAGACTGGAAGAAGATAGCGGAAAAAGGCAGGCAGATCCTCGCGGAAGAGGATGCCCGGAAACAGGAAGAGGGAACTGCAGAGCAGAAGCTCCGGAGGAGAGTGAAGGACGAGACGATCCGTTCTCTGAAGCCTCACGAGTACATCGACGAGTACGTGAAGAACATCCGGGGGTACTTCCTCATGAGGAAGCCCTTTGAAGAGATGTCACCGGTTTTTCAAAGCGCATACCTGTACTGCGGAGATCCGGATGATGAATCCCCCCGCATCCCCCAGCTCGGGGCATTCACGCTCAAGGTGGAGATCCCCGTTCCCACGCCAAGGGATGAAGGGTTTGCCCCGGCTCTCCGGTTCGACTTCTCCGTGTCCCACGAAGACCCCTGCGTCATCGAGTACAACCGGTGCTACTCGATGAATTATCTCCTGGCCTACACGTACTCATATCCGAGGAAGTACAAGCGATTGCTCTTCGTGAAGAAGGGTATTCTCGATGCGTCCAAAAGCGGCACAATCACATTCGGGGTGAAGGATTTCACGGACAGGGCACAGCTGATCGACTACCTCTCGGGGCGGTTCATCTCCGTCATAGACGAGGGGATCGAGCTCTTCGGGAAGCACAGTAAGTTTCAGAAATGATTGCCGGAGATCACACCAGATAGTGTACCGGGGCAAGGACATGGACGATTCTCCACTGGTGACGAGCTTTTCTGAAAATCGTTGATGGTCCTGGTTTCATTGCTGTCCCGATAAGGAGGTTCCAGGTGCGCCTCACCTCCCATTGACGCGGGATACCTGAGCTGGTATGGCAGATGACCATGCCTGCACCACGAATGACGCGCAAGTCCCGGGAGCTCGGGTTTTTCATCGCAGCCTCACTGGCCATGGGAATGGCGTACAGCATCATCGACGCGACATTCAACAACTTCCTGAACGAGCGTTTTGCCCTCAGTGGGTTCGAACGGTCCTTTCTCGAGTTTCCCAGGGAGATCCCCGGGTTCCTCGTGGTCTTTGCGTCGGCTCTGCTCTGGTTCCTGTGCAGCCGCCGTCTGGCCACCCTGGCCATGCTGCTGGGCGGCGTAGGCACGGCGCTCATCGGGTTCGCCTCACCCGGCTACGCGATCATGGTGCTCTGGCTGTTCATCTACAGCCTGGGCCAGCACATATTCCTGCCCTTGTCTTCCAGCATCGGGATGGAACTTTCAGAAAAAGGAAAAACAGGCCGGCGCCTGGGGCAGTTGAATGCGGTCCGCAACCTTGCGGCTATCCTCGGGAGCTTCCTGGTCTTTTTCGGGTTCAAATACCTCGGGTTCACCTTTCATCACACGTTCGCCCTGGCCACGGCGGCCTTTGTGCTGGCAGCCCTTTTTCTGTCGATCATGAAGCCCGAGCAGACCCAGCCGCCGGCGCTTCACCTGAAGCTCCACCGGGAATACCGTCTGTATTATATCCTGGCCGTGCTATATGGCTCACGGAAACAGCTCTTTCTTACCTTTGCACCCTGGGTGCTGGTGACGGTGTTCCATCAGCCGACGCAGACCCTCGCCACGCTTCTGATGCTGGGTGGTATGATAGGTATCCTGTTTCAGCCGCTTCTGGGCCTGGCCATCGATCACCTGGGGGAGCGGTTCGTCCTTTCGTCAGAGGCGGTGCTGTTGGTGTTCGTCTGCTTCGGGTACGGGTTCGCCAGGTTCCTGGTGACGGAACATGCTGCGTTTCTTATCGCCTGCGGGTGTTTTCTCCTGGACCAGATGCTGATGTCGGTGAACATGGCCCGCGCCACGTACATCAAAAAGATCGCCCTTGAGGCGTCACATATTCAACCTGCGCTGACCATGGCGGTAAGTATCGACCACATCTTTTCCATCCTGATTGCCCTTGTGGGCGGGGCGATCTGGAACTTCTTCGGCTTCCAGTATGTGTTTCTCCTTGGTGCGTTCATTGCGCTCGGAAATTTCCTGGCCGCATTGCAGGTACGTGTACCGGATGCCCATACCGTTGCCGAGGGGGTATCGCCCGTCCTGGTGCAGGGAGGTCGATGACTGCCCGGCCAGTGAGTTGGCATTGCGCCTCATAGGCTGTAGCCATTGAGAGTGGCCGCATAAGATAGTTATCAAGGACTGAAGGACAACCCGTTCAGGATTATATTGAGCTGATATTATATGCTATATGTTGCCAGGTTGCCCATTTTCATGAAACCTGTCATTTTCGCCTGGCGATATGCCGAAAAGACCCGTATGGATGTGTTCCGGCCTATCCCTATCGATGTCATCCAGATCGATGAGAAGTCGGTCGTGGATCTGTTTATCAAGCACGAGGACATGCTTGTGCCCTTTCTGGGAAAGGGAGGGGTGTTCACGCGGAATCACCTTGACGAGCTCAACCGCTTCAGCATCGGCCGGGTATACGTACGCGGCAGGGAGGCCGTTGCCTTTGAAGAGTATGTCCACGCCTACTCGGACCGGATCCTCACCGACCCGACCGTCCCCTCCAGGGTCAAGGCGGCGACGTTCTATGTATCATCCATCCATGCGCTCCGGAAGGCATTCGACGACCCGGACTCGGA
>JAJFUP010000175.1 GCA_021372395.1 Deltaproteobacteria bacterium | reverse complement strand
AACCTCGCGAAGAGTCCGAACAGTGCGGTGATACCGATGGTGATGAAGATCGCGGTCATGGCCTGGCCCTCCTGGTCTTCCTCTCGATGAGGACCTCCTGGATGAAGCCCTTGAAGCCGAGCGCGATGCCGGTGATGAGGCACACGAAGGTGAAGTTGGGGGCCATGCCCGTCACACGGTCGAGCTCCATGCCGCCGTAGAGGCCGAGGAAAGTCATGGCCACGAGCACGAGGCTGTAGCCGCTGATCCTGCTGAGCCTGTTGGCCAGTGCCCTGGGGATCTTTTCCTTCTTTGTCCTTTTCATGGCCTTTCCTCCCTTCGTTCCTCGCTGCAAACCTGAATTCTCGACTTCCCCCTAGAACAGGTTCATGAGAAGCGTTCGTGCCGGGCCGGTGTTGATGCCCACCAGGGCCACGATGAGGACGAACACTGCCGTTGCTTCCGCCGGGGTGAGACCCAGTACCCTGTAGGTGAACCTGACTCCGATCCCTGTCATGAACATGCAGCCTATTACGATCCAGAGTGTTATCATGGTCTTTCCCTCCTTGTTTTTTTCATCTACCCGGAGATAACGCAAGGGGCGTGCCAGGGGAGAACATTATTTATCATATTGATAATACTCATTATATTAATTTCTCACCGACGCTGTTTTGCCATTTTGGCACGCAAAGCCCTGTCCGGGCTCCAGCCACGTACAAAATGGCAAAAAACCTCCCGGCATTCGTTCGGACAGTGTCAGAGTGGCAAAACCACTTGCACGTATCGGCATGGCCTTGGGACATGAGGAAAAGTTGGGGGTTGATTTGAGAGGTGCACGAGGCCACTATTGAAGAGTGGCCCGCGGTTCACCGGCACAGCAGCGGCAGAGGGGGGAAAGGGGGGTGAGATCATGAACGGAGCTGAATGGATCATGAAAACGGCAAGAGAAACCGGTATCGATGTCTGTTTTGCCAACCCGGGCACAACCGAACTGCCGCTGGTGGTCGCCCTCGATACGGTGGGAGGTGTCAGGTCGATCCTCGGCCTGTTCGAGGGAGTGTGCACCGGCGCGGCAGACGGGTACGCGAGGATGAGCGGCAAGCCGGCCATGGTGCTCCTCCACCTGGGGCCCGGGCTCGCAAACGGGATAGCGAACCTGCACAATGCCAGGAGGGGATATTCGCCCGTGCTGATGGTGGTGGGGGAGCATGCCATATGGCATCGGCCATACGACCCGCCACTTGCCATGGATATCGAATCCCTGGCTCGGACGGTCTCTGGCTGGCAGCACACCTGCAGTCTGTCCGACAACCTCGGACAGGATGTGGCTGATGCGATCTTTGCAGCCCACCTGGGGCAGGTATCCACCCTGATCGTCCCGTACGACCTCCAGTTGAAGCAGTGCAGACAGAGCGCAATCATTCCCTATCATGACCGAAAGACTCCCGTGAGCCCGGAGGTGGTGGAATCGGCAGCAGCCATGCTGAAGGGAGGCCACAAGAGCGCCCTCGTGCTCGCCGGCAATGTATTCAGGCGTGACGGGCTGATGATTGCGGCACGGATCCGTCAGGCCTGCGGGTGCGATCTCCTCACTGAGAGCTTCCCCGCATACATCGAGCGGGGGGCAGGTCTTCCCGACATATGCCGCATACCCTACCTCCCCGAGATGGCCATGGACCTCCTGTCGAAGTACGAGGTGCTCGTCTTTGCCGGGGCAAAAGAGCCAGTGTCGTTCTTCGGGTACGAGGGAGTGCCGGGGGCCCTGCTGAAGGAGAACCAGAAGAAATTCCGGCTCGCCCGGCATGATCAGGACGTGATGAAGGCGCTGTGTTGCCTGGCGGATGCGCTCGGTGCACCCGCTGCCCCTTCGGAAGCCATGCTCTCAAAGCACAACAGGCCGGCCATGCCCACGGGTGGCCTGAGCGCGGACAAGATCTGCTCCGTCATCGCCGCGCTCCAGCCCGAGGGGGCTGTCGTGGTGGAAGAGGCGATATCGAGCGGGTTCATGTACTACCCCCTGACCGCCGGCGTCCCGCAGTTCAGCCTGCTCACGCTCACGGGCGGTTCGCTCGGCATGGGGGCACCCTGTGCGGTGGGGGCTGCCGTGGCGTGCCCGGACAGGCCGGTGATCGACTTCCAGTCAGACGGCGCCGGCATGTACACCGTGCAGGCTCTCTGGACACAGGCGAAAGAAGGCCTGGATGTCACGACGCTCGTCTGCTCCAACCGAAGCTACGACATCCTGAAGCTGGAACTGGCACGACTCGGGGTTTTTTCGCCGGCTGTGAATACCGCCCGCCTCACCGACCTCGGCGGGATCGACTGGGTGTCTATCGGCAAGGGCATGGGCGTCCCCTCGGCCAGGGCGGACACGGCGGAAGATCTCGCCAGGGGCCTCGAAAGAGCCTTCCATGAGCCGGGGCCGCACCTGATCGAGATGGCCATGTAACACCTCCGGGCGTCTCTCAAGGAGATGTCAGCCCCTGAACCGGGGCTGGCCCTCCAGTCCGGGTGAGTCCGGGTGACTCCTGCCCGGCAGGCACGAGACGCTCGCCTCTCCTGTCTGCCCCGGCGCACCGGGCCCGGTGAGATCTTCCCCTGCCCCGATGGTGATGAACTCGAGCTGCCAGGGGCAGGGCGGGTTGTCCCGCAGGGAGAAAGACGCCTCCTGATCACCACAGGCATGGTTCTGCAGAGAGAGCATCACCCGGTGAGCCTCCTGAAGATCTTCGAGACCCCCGAGCGCAAGAACTGTCGCCGACATGAGGATGATGAATGCCGCCATGAGCTTATACCAGTCACGCATGGAACTGTACCTCCTTTCCTTTGGCTTGGCAGGATGCTATCATGGGATCGTTCCATATTACGGAATGTACGCCACGACTTTCAGGAGGCCTCAGGTGCCCGAAAAAAAGAGCCCCTATGCGACGTATGGAGAGAAGCTCATCAAGCTCTTCGCAAAGCTCCTCTTTTCCGGCAGGAGCTACTCTCTCACCGAGCTCAGCCGCATGCTCGTGTGCTCCAAGCAGACCGTGCTCAGGCTCATGGACGACATACGGCGGTCTTACGGGGTGGAGATCGAGGAGATCATCGAGGACAGGAACAAGTTCTACCGCGTGAAGAAGGCGGGCAAGATCACCCCTGCGCTCGCGCTCACCCATCACGAGATGGGCGTGCTCCTCATGTGCCAGGCCTTTGCCCGGCATCTGCTGGGAGATGCCCTTTTCGAGGAGGCCTCCACCGCCCTGGACAAGAACCGCGCCCTGGCCGGCACCCCCCTCGGGAGCTCGCCCCAGCACTTCACCTCCTACCGGCCGGGCACCATCGACTATACCCCGCACGAGGAGAACATCAGGGCGCTTCTCAAGGCCATGGAGCAGCGACTGGTGTGCAGGGTGAGCTATCGCTCCATTGCGGCGGACCGGGCAAAGACCTTCTTCATCATGCCGCTCAAGATTTTTTCCCACAACGACACGATCTACGTGAGCGCGCGGTATGCGGGAAAGCCCGGGGAGCCCCGGAAAAAGAAGGTGTTCGATCCGCTTCTTGCCGTCCACAGGATCCGCCGGGCCGACCTCACCGGGACGGCCTTCGAGTTCCCGGGAGACTATGATTTCGAGCAGATCTACAACCGGAACTTCGGCATCATCAAGAACGATGCCTTCGAGGTGGAGGTGGAATTCACCGGCTACGCGTCCCGGTACGTGTCGGAGAGGATCTGGAGCCCCGACCAGAGGCTGTGTACAGGCAAGGACGGGAAGGTGAGGCTCTTTTTCAACGCCTCGTCGCAGCAGGAGCTCCGGTCGTGGCTGCTCTCCTTCGGGGACGAAGCCAGGCTCATCAGGCCCGAGTGGATGGCCGAGAACATGAGGCTCACCCTGGAGAGGATGCAGTCGCTGTATCCGGGCGCGGGCTCCTGATGGCAATTTCGAGAGAACGGCCACGCGTGTTTCTTGCATGCGGTGCGTTTGCGGCTAACATAGTAGGTGATCGGCATCCTGGTGGAGCAGGGGGTATCGCCGTTCAGGGACAGAGGCACTGCGGCGTGCGAGGAGGGAGCTATGAACCTACCCAAACCGAGAACTGACGGGAATGTGTCGGTGGAGAGAACGATCAAGGACCGGAGGACCGTGAGGTCGTTCACTTCGCGGCCGCTCACCCTCGAGCAGTTTTCCCAGATCCTGTGGTCGGGCCAGGGCATAACCCAGGACGACGGGTTCAAGAGGGCGGCCCCCTCGGCCGGGGCGCTCTACCCCATGGATCTCTATGCCGTGGTGGGGCATGATGCCGTTGCAGGGACCGGTCCCGGCATCTACCACTACGAGTCCACGACCCATGCGCTGAACATCGTGGCTGAAGGCGATCACCGCGACGAGCTCGCTCAAGCCTCGCTCTCGCAGCTCTGGGTAGCAAAGGCCCCGGTGAGTGTGGTCATATGTGCCGAGTATCCGCGCATAACCGCGAAGTACGGGTTGCGGGGCGAGAGGTACGCCATGATGGAGTCGGGCCACATCGGCCAGAACATCTTTCTCCAGGCCGGGGCCCTGGGGCTGAACGCAGGCATCGTGGGGGCCTTCATCGACGTGGAGGTCAAGAAGGCCTTGAAAATTCCGCAGTCCCACGAGCCCCTCCTCATCATTCCCGTGGGGTACCGGTAAGAAGGATCGGGATCATGTAGGTGTCGCACCCTGTTCGGTGAAAGAGAGGAAAGGGCCTTCAATCACCTGCCCTAAAAGCTCGTCACTATTTCTTGAGGAATTCCGCGACGAGGCGGTTCACCTTCTCGGATTGCTCCTCGTGGGCCGAATGCCCGCAGTTCTTGATGATCTCGACCTGTATGTCTCTGATACGGGCCTTGAAACGACCGCTGAGACTCACGTCGAGGTATTTGTCGTGGTCCCCCCAGATGAGCAGCACCGGATGGGTGATCTCACCGAGACCCTGCTCGGTCTCCTTCCAGGAGAGACCGCGTGCAACGCTTGCCTGGGCCCTGCGATTGGCGGGAAGCCTGAAGGGCAGGCGCACCTCCCTGACCATTGCATCGTCGACGCAGCCTTTGCGGGAGAAGGAGCGTTCGAGCCTCTGCCTGATCATTCGCGGGGTCAACAGGCCCAGCAGGAACCTCCCGATGATGGGGAGCTTCAGGATCTCCCACTCCGCGACATCGCTCACATCGAGGCCGCCGGAGTCGATGAGCACGATCCTGTCCACCCTCTGCGGGTGGGCAAGGGCGAAGTCGAGGGCCCATCCGCCGCCCCAGGAGTGGCCGAGGATCGATGCGCGCTCGATGCCGAGACCGTCCATGAATGCCCTGAGGGCGCCTCTCATGGTGTCGATCTTCATGGAGGCGCTGTGACCATCCAGGGAGGAAAACCCGTACCCGGGCATGTCGAGGGCATACACGGAAAAGGCTTCACAAAGGGCAGGGATGTTGTGCCTGAAGGAATAGAGCCACATGCCGCCGCCGTGGATCAGGATGAGGGGTCTGCCTGCGCCCGCATGGAGGTAGTGTATCCGGAGCGTTCCTGCCTCCAGGAAGGTAGTGGGGTTTTCCCTCAGGAAAACCGATTCTCCCATGAGTCGTCTCAACAGGACGTCCACATGCCCCTCCGTCTCAGCCTCGAGATACTGTTGTAGGTCGGGCGATCGTATCGGACGCGAAGACCCTTTTCCATGTCAGCACCCCACACAGCATGTATACGGCAGTTCCCCTGGCGGGACAAAGGGATTATTTCTCTTCGACATCGCGTGCAGGTCTCGCCGTGACAGGGGCGATACCCTCTTGACAGGAGACGGGAGTTGGTGTTGACTGATAAAGTAATATAATGTATTACCTTTTGTGTGGGAAAGGGGATGTCAGAGCCATGAAAAAGCTGGAGACCGTTACCTTCAAAGTGGACGAGGCCCTCATGGAGGTGATCAGGAGTATCCCGAACCGCTCCGAGTTCATCAGGAGCGCCATCATCACCGCGCTCGGCAACATCTGCCCCCTGTGCAACGGTACGGGCATCCTGACGCCGAACCAGAAACAGCACTGGGACGAATTCTCCGCAGATCACGAGGTGCAGACCTGCGACGAGTGCCAGGAGCGCTACCTGGTCTGCGGGAGCCACGGGCTTGTCGGCCCCATCAAGGAAAAGAGAACATGAACCCTTCAGGCGCATCTCCCATATCCAGGGGAAAGAGGGTTTCCTCCGGATGGCAGATCATGGTTGTTCTCACCGCGACCTTCATGGTCATGGTTGCCGGAAGCACCTTCGCACAGGCTGTACCGCCCCGGGTAAAGGCCTTTGTCAGCATCCTGCCGCAGGCGTATTTCGTGCAGCGGGTAGGGGGGAATTTGGTGGAGGTGGATGTGCTGGTCGGGCCGGGCATGTCGGTGGAGACCTACGAGCCCACTCCCCGGCAGATATCAAGGCTGGCTCATGCAAACGTATACTTCCGCATGGGGCTGCCGTTCGAGGATCGCCTCGCCCCGAAGATTTCGCGACTGTTCCCCGGGGTAAAGATCGTGGATATGCGCACAGGGCTTCACCTCCTCACCCTGGATGACACTTCTGCCCGGAGTGGTGTTGCCGGGCATTCTGCCGGGGCCAAGGTGCCGGACCCGCATATCTGGCTCGACCCGAAGCAGGTGAAGATCCAGGCAGGGACCATCTGCGACGCGCTGAGCTCCATCGACCCCACCCATGGAAGAGTGTATCGGGCCAATTGCGACCGATTCCTGAAAGACCTCGACGTCCTCGATGCAAAGATCGCACGCACGCTTGCCCCCATCCGAGGAAGCAGGATCTATGTCTTTCATCCTGCCTTCGGGTACTTCACCCACTCCTATGGACTGATACAGGTCCCGGTGGAGATCGAAGGCAAGGAACCGAGCCCGAGGCAGCTCTCCCGCCTCATCGACAAGGCTCGCCTGGACGGCGTACAAGTGATCTTCGTTCAGCCCCAGTTCTCGAAAAAAGGCGCCCGGGCCATAGCCCAGGCCATCAGGGGGGCGGTGATGGAGATCAATCCCCTGCCCCGGGATTACCTCTCTGAGATGGGCGCCATGGCCGAAACCATCGAGAAGGCCCTCAAGGGCAGGTAAGGGGAGATCTATGGACAGGGAAAAGGCCATTGGCGAGAAACCCGTCATCGAGATCGAGAACGTCTCTTTTGCCTATGACGGCGCCCTTGCCCTGGAGCAGGTCAACTTCACGGTCTATGAGAGGGACTTCCTTTCCATCGTGGGTCCGAATGCAGGCGGCAAGACAACCCTCCTGAAGCTCATCCTGGGGCTGCTCCAGCCCAGGCAGGGCAACATCCGGGTCTTCGGCACCTCACCGGAAAAGGCCCGGTCCCGTATCGGCTACATGCCGCAGAGAACCACCCTTGACCCCCTCTTCCCGGTGAGCGTCATGGATGTGGTCCTCATGGGGAGACTCGGGCATGGCACGCGGCTCGGATTCTACTCCCGTGTTGACAGGCTCAAGGCGAGGGAGGCGCTGCAGAGGGTGGAGATGGACGATTTCAGAAACCGGCCGTTCTCTTCCCTGTCCGGCGGCCAGTCCCAGCGGGTTCTCATCGCACGGGCCCTGGCCGTGGAACCGGCCATGCTGCTTTTGGACGAGCCCACGGCAAACGTGGATGTAGCGGTGGAGAACGAGTTTTACGAGCTGTTGAAGAAGCTCAACGACACCATGACCATCGTGCTCGTGACCCACGACCTCGGCTTTGCATCCCATTACGTGACGCATGTGGCATGCGTGAACAGGAAACTGCTTGCCCACCCCACGTGCGAGATCTCGGGCGAGATGATCAACGCACTCTACGGCAGTCAGGTCCACATGATCAGGCACGACGAGATACAAGGCCGGGAGGACAGGCATGATTGAGTTCTTCCAGGACATCACCCAGCAGACCTTCCTCCGGTATGCCCTCCTCACCGGGGTGCTCGCCAGCGTTTCGTGCGGGATCATCGGAACCTACGTCGTGACCAGGCGCATCACCTCGGTAGCCGGCGCCATCGCCCACAGCATCCTCGGGGGGATGGGCATCGCCCGCTACTGTCAGGTGATCTGTGGCTGGGAATGGTTCCATCCCCTCATCGGTGCGGTGATAGCCGCGCTCATCTCCGCCTTCGTGATCGCGCTGGTGAGGCTGAAGGCAAGGCAGCGTGAAGACACCATCATCGGTGCGGTGTGGGCCATCGGCATGGCCATAGGGGTGCTCTTCATCTTCAAGACTCCCGGGTACAGCGACGACCTCATGAGCTACCTGTTCGGGAGCATTCTCATGGTGACACCCGACGAGCTGTGGATGATGGCGGGCCTCGACATCCTGGTGGTCGCCTTCGGGCTTTTGTTCTACAACAAGTTCCTCGCCGTGTGCTTCGACGAGGAATTCGCGCTCCTCCGGGGTCTGCGGGTCGACTTCTATCACATCCTGCTGCTCTGCCTCACGGCACTCACCGTAGTCCTGCTCGTGACCGTGGTGGGCATCATCATGGTGATCGCGTTGCTCACACTCCCGGCGGCGGCAGCAGCACCATTCTCCAGGAAACTGTGGCACATGATGGCGCTTTCCACCCTGTTCACCGTTCTTTTCACCGCGAGCGGTCTGGCGCTGAGCTACGGGCCCGATCTCCCCCCGGGCGCAACCACCATCGTGATCGCGGGAGCCGTGTACATCATCGTGGTGGCCGCATCGCGGATCAGGGCAAAGGTTGCGGCTTGAAGAAAAATGCCTCCCCGATCACGGCCCGGTGCGTCAGTCCCCCGACCCGATGAGCGGCAGGACCTTGTCAACCCGGAAGGTCACGAGATACTTGTTCTCGTTGTAATACTCGTCGTGGGGGATGTAGTGCTTTCTCCTGCGAAGCGTGTCGATGAGCTCGGTGTTCTTCTCCTCGCCGAGCATCGTGAGATAGAGCCTCTTGCCCATGAATTCGCCGCTGTTCTCCATGAAGAGGTACACTGCATGGGGGTTCTTCTTCAGGTTCTCATGGGAGAGCCTCTCCGCCATGATGAGCGCCGCCGTATCTTCGTCCATGAAGTGAGGTCGTGCGTAGACGGCAGCATTCACATTGCCCGATGCGTCACACGTTGCCAGAACTCCTTTGCCTTTTGTATTCTCGAAGTACTCTGAGAGCTTCATGGATTCACCTCTTTCTTCAGTCGGTTCACTATTGGTAATAGGAGCGCCAGGAAAAAAGTCAAATCCGTGGCAGGAGAATCATTCCGGGGCCATGGGAGGCTTCATGGTTCTCCTGAGGACGGTCTTCAGTTCATCGAGCCTGTACGGCTTCATGATGGTGTCGTCGAACCCGTATTTCCGGTAATCTCTCATGACGGGATCGGCGGTATGCCCGCTCGAGAGGATGACGCGCACTGAGGGGTCCATGATCTTCAACTCCTTGAGACACTCGAGTGCGCCCATTCCGCCGGGAACGACAAGATCGAGGATCACTGCGTCGAAGGGTCTCCCGGCCCTCCTGGAAGCACGATACTTCCTGATGGCCTCTTGGCCGTCAACGGCAACGGTCACCTCGAACCCGAGATGGGTCAGCAACCCTTCGGTAAGGTCCCGGATGAACTTCTCGTCATCCATGAAAAGGATCGATGCCCTGCTCGGGGGTGAATCTTCTTCGGTTGCCTTCAAGGCCGCTGCCTTTTCCCGTATGGCAGGCAGGTACATGGTCACCGTGGTGCCTTTCCCGGGCTTCGACGATACCTGGATGTACCCGCCGTGACGCTGCACGATGGAGTATGCTATGGCAAGGCCGAGCCCGACCCCCTGGTCACGGGTGGTGAAGAAGGGGTCGAAGATCTTGCTCAGGTTCCTCTTTTCTATGCCCTCGCCTGTGTCCGTCAGGGAGATCGCCAGATAATCCCCCTTGTCCAGCGGGATCCGCTGAAATTCGTCGAGGGTGAAATTCCCGGCGTCCACCCTGATGGTCCCTCCCTCCGGCATTGCCTGCACCGCGTTGGCAAGGATGTTTTCGAAGACCTGGCTCATCTGGGACGGATCGACCTCTATGTCCCAGAGTTCGCCCGATGATTCGTAGGTGAATCGTATCCCCGGCTTTGCCGGCCCATGAGAGAAGATATCCCGGAGAAAGGAGTTGGCGTCCACACGCTTCTTGGCCGGAGCTCCCCCACGCGAAAAGGTAACGAGCTTCGCTGCAAGGTCTTTTGCCCGAAGGGAGGCCTTCTCGATGTCATCGAGGCGTTTATACACCCGGTCGGTAGTGCTCACGAGCATCTTGGCGACCGAGACGTTCCCCAGCATCACGGTAAGGAGATTGTTGAAATCGTGGGCGATCCCCCCGGCCAGGACCCCGAGAGACTCGAGTTTGTGCAGTATGTGGAGGTGCTCCTCGTAGGATTTTTTCTCCGTTATGTTGCGCCTGATCTCGATGACTCCGCGGATCTTTCCCCGCTCGTCCTTGAGGGGATAGCCGCGTATCTCCCAGACCGTGCCGTCAGGGGCTGTCTGGGATGTTTCCTGCATGGAGCCTGTCTCGAGGGCCCTTTTCACCGGACAGTCGACGCAGGGCCCGGTCCTTTTCAGCCAGGACTCGTAGCACCGCCTGGTTTTACTCTCATTCGAGCCCTCCGCAATGGAGTGGGAGGCGGACGCGTTGGCCCACGTGATGTTCAGGTTCGTGTCCAGCAGCATGATGTTGTCCGTTATGCCGTCGAGCACCACCCGGAGCTCTTCCGCCATCTGCCGGTAGAGCCCCCTGCTGTGTTTCAGCTCGGTCTCGATTGCCGTCTTCTTCCTGATCTCGTTTTTGAGTTGCCTGTTCGTGTCCCTCAGGGCGGATGTCTTTTCCCTCACCGTTTCATCGAGTTTCTCGTATGCCTTATGCAGGGCTTGTTCGGACCTTTTCTGGGCGGATATGTCACGTACGATGGCAGTGATCAGGGTGCTTCCCTCGAACTGAAACGGGCTCAAAACCACATCGGCATAGAAGGGTTCACCGGAGAGCCTTCTGAAACTCCACTGGAAGTTCACTTTTGTGTTCGACAGTGCATTTTCCATGTGGGTATGAATGGCCTCGAGCGACTTCAGGCCGGCTTCCTGAAGGACAGGGGAGAGGTCACTGTACTCCTTTCCGATGATCTCCACCTTGTGGCCGTACCCGAACGTCCGCAGCGCGGCGCTGTTGCAGTCAACGATGCGCGTGGCGTCGAGTACCAGGATCGCGTCGTTGGACGACTCGAACAGGGCCGAGTATTTTTCCAGGGCCTCGATGAGCCCTTCCTCGGTATTTTTCATGGACGTGATATCCTTGATGGACGATATGACGCCTCTGATCCCGGAATTGGGCTCGAATCGGTCAAAGAGGGCATGGAGATACCACTCGTACCAGCGGGACCCTTTTCCGGGGATGGATAACCGGATCTCGACTTTTTGAAAGGGGTCTCTGCATGAGAGAGAATCGATGCATTCCTGAAGGGAGTTTCTCGACTCCAGCGGGATACAGGCCATGAAGGTGTCTCCATGAAGCGTTTCTGCACTTCTGCCGCAAAAAAGGCTGAAGGCGGGGTTCGCATAGATGATGGTCCCCTCGGGCGTCAGCACGCAGATGGATTCGGAGAGGCCATCCACGATCTCTTTGAAAAGATCGGAATCGACGCCCGGGATGGCCTTGTTGTTTTTCTCCTCCGGGGTCATGGGGCATTTTCTCCATTGAGATGAGATGCGTTCTTCGCTGGCGCATGATACTCATCCCGTTTCTTGTTGACGAATTCAAAAGAACTCAAGGTCTATGTTAGTCAGATGGCAGGTGAAGTCAAATGCACTGCCACGGGGAATGGACAAAAAAATTAGGATGGCGGTTAGGGCATAGGACGCGCCATCCTATAAGAGGAGGTTAAAACTGTTGTTGTATTATTTGGATGCTTTCATGAGAAAAAGGATGCATGATATAGAGAACAGGTTAGAATGTCTTGAGAAAAACCATTCGAGATAAAAAAACAGCTGTAAACAGTCTATTAAAGGTATTCTAAGCAGGGGTTAGCTGCGGATTGTTCTGTGTCCTTCCTCTGGAGACAGACATTCCCGGGCGTATGCGGCAGCGAGTGTTTCAAGATCGGGGATGACGCGGCATGCCGGAATCGTCCGATTCCGGCGAATCATGGAGGGGCAGGAGGCTACCTGGCGAGGAAGATACGCAAGCCCGCCATGAGGGGGCCGGGGATGAACGAGTATGCCCCCGATGCCTCGGCTACCGGGGTGAACCCGCACTGGCTGCACACGACGACGCCCCGGTGCTTTACGTAGCAGCCCCTCGAGATCTTGCCGTCTGGGTCTACATTGGCGAGAAGCCGCGCACGGCAGGTCCAGGAGTTGTTCACCATGGCCTTGAGCCCCCAGACCGAGTTGAGGATGGGATAGCCCCCGGCCTTGAGCCTGATGGCCTGCCCGAGAATCTCCCGGCGTTCTGTTGGACCGAGCAGAAGCGGTTCTTCACCCTGTTGGTACGGGTAGAAGAGCTGCACCGTGATCCCTTTGACTGCGGGCAGAGCGGAGATCGTCCTCACGGCAGCGGGAAAGTCCATCCAGTTCTGCCTGCTGAGGGTGTAGTGGACGTAGAGCCTCGGGTGGTGTGACGTTTTGAGGTTCTCCATGACCGTGTCGTAAGAACCGCTCCGCAGGAGGTTGTGGGTTTCCCGGGTGCCGTCGACACTCACCCAGAGGATGTCGGTGGGAACATCGAGACCGAGTGTCCCGTTCGTGGTGGCTGCCGTGCAGGCAAACCGTTTCCCGGCGTAGCCGGCCAGCTCGCTGAACGCGTGCCGGTGGTCGGACCAGAGCAGGGGCTCCCCACCCTCGAACACCACGATGGGGCAACCCATGTCTGCAAGACGGTCCAGGCTGGAACGTGCGGTGTCCCAGTCCATGTGCGATCCTGCCTCTCCTGCCCGACGATGGAACGGGCACGCGCTGCACGCGAGGTTGCAGCGGTACGTGAGTTTGACGCTCGCGATGAGCGGTACGTCACGCCCCAGGATGCGCGACCGGAAAAAGAACCGGGCAAAGTGGGCAAGCCTTCTCGCTGCAGGGTGTCCCCCGGTCGGCAGATGCATGTTCACGCGGGAGTCGACAGACAGGCCAAACCGTTCACCGCCTCAGAATTTTGCCTTGAAGTCAGGCTTCCTCTTTTCCTTCTGGGCGCGAACCCCCTCGCGTGCGTCTTCGCTCGAGAAGATGGGCATGCCGATCTCCACCTCACGGGTGAACACTTCCTTGAGCTCCCGCATGCGCATCTCGCGGGACAAGCGGATGATCCCCTGGGTGGCAAGCGGCCCGTTGGAAGCGATCTTCTCCGCCAGCTCGAGGGCGGTGTCCATGAGCCGTTCCTTTTCCACGAGCCGGTTCAAGAAGCCCCACTCGTACATGGTCTTCCCGTCGAAGTTCCCGGCTGTGAGCAGGATTTCCAGCGCCCTGCAGGTACCCACGTGCCGGGGCAGGAAGATGTTTCCGCCCCCGGTGGGCATGATGCCGAGGCTCGCTTCTCTCATCTGGAAGACTGCATCGGGGGAAGCCACCCGCAGGTCTGCACCCATGACCATCTCGAATCCGCCCGTGAGGCAGTAGCCGTGGATGGCGGCGATGATGGGCTTGTTCACGAAGCTGATCTTGAGCATGGCCTCGCCCATGCCGGGGCCGTCCCACCCGGAGTTGAGCCACTCCTCGGCCTCGTTTTCCGGTTTCCTCGCGCCGGTGAGTATGGGGATGGCGGTCTTCAGGTCCATGCCGGAGCAGAAGATGTTGGGCAGGGCGGAATAGAGGACCACGGCCCTGATGCCGCTGTCTGCGTTGACGTCCTGCCAGGTTTTGTGAAGCTCAAGCAGGATCCCCGGGTCGAGCGCGTTGAGCTGCTGGGGACGGTTCAGGCCGACCTTTGCGATGTGTCCGACCTTTTCGTAGATGAGGTTCATGGCAATGCCTCCTTCTGGAATAGTGGTGAATCGGCTGGGGGTGAGCTGAGATCGTCTTCACTGGGGCGAGAAGCAGGGCAGGGGGGTGCTGTCGTGATCTGCATGCAGGAGCCCAAACGTATCATCTCTGCCATACCTCATAACATTATGCAGGGCTATGGAGAAAATATCCAGTAAAATTTAATCGATGAAGGAAGATGCCCCCGTCTTCCCGAGGGCCCTGCGCGCGAATATCGCTGCCCCGAGGGCCCCGATGATCTGGGGGTCCACCGGCAGCATGGTCACGTCCATGTTGATGATCCGGGCCAGCGCCCTGATGAGGCCTCTGTTTTTCGCGCACCCGCCGGTGACCGTCACCTGCGGCCGCATACCGATGCGTTTCAGCAGGGTGAAGCAGCGTTTGGACACGGCTGCCTGGATGCCCGCAGCGATTTCCTCGGGCGGGTTTTTCCTGGCTAAAAGGCTGATCACCTCGCTCTCGGCAAAGACGCTGCACTGGGCCGTGACCGGTATGACCCTGTTCGCCTTCAGGGAAAGCTCGGAGAACTGGTGCAGGTCCATGCGGAAAATTCTGCTCATGGCCTCGAAGAAGCGCCCGGTGCCGGCCGCGCACTTGTCGTTCATGGCGAACTCCAGGACCGAGCCGTCGCCGTCAAGCGCTATGGCCTTCACGTCCTGGCCCCCGATGTCGATGATGGTCTTGATGCCGGGGTTGCAGGAGAAGGTGCCCATGGCGTGGCAGCTGATCTCCGAGACATTCTTGTCGGCAAACGCCACCTCGTTTCTCCCATAGCCCGTGCCCACCAGACAGGCAATGTCCCGGTAGCCGCTCATGGCCGGAACCTGTGCACTGGCCTTCTCCAGGGCGAGGATCGATGTCTGCTCCGGATCGATCTCGCTGGGGACAATGGAAAAGGCCATGATGGCGCCGGCTTCATCGAGGATGACGGCCTTTCCTGTTGTCGATCCCACGTCGCACCCGCCGAAATATTTTCCTGCCATAGCTGTCTCCCCCTCG
>JAJFUP010000148.1 GCA_021372395.1 Deltaproteobacteria bacterium | reverse complement strand
TTGCCGGCGCCGTTGGCGCCCAGCACGGTGATGATCTCTCCCTCGTCGAGCGTGAGGTCTATCCCCTTGAGGACCTCACGGGCGCCGTAGCTGATGCGCAGCGAATCAATGAGAAGCAGGGCCGGCATCTTCCCCTCCTTCTTCTTCCTTGCCCAGGTAGGCCTCGATGACCTCCGGGTTGTTGTAGACCTCGACCGGGGGACCCTGTGCGATCTTTTTCCCCTCGTCCATGACCACGACCCAGTCGGAGATGCCCATGACCACGTTCATGTCGTGCTCGATGAGCAGGATGGTCAGGTCTTCTTCCCGGATCAGTCCCTGGAGGAACGCCATGAGGTCTTCGGTCTCCTTCGGGTTCAACCCGCTGCTCGGCTCGTCCAGCACCAGGAGCTCTGGCTCCGAGGCGAGAGCCCGGGCGATCTCGAGCATCTTCTGGGACCCGTACGCGATGTTCTTCGCGAGTTCGTCCCGGAAAGCCCAGAGGTCCACCTGCCGGATACGGTCTTCCGCCACCTGCCTGATCCGCCTTTCCTCGCGCCGCATCTTCGGGGTCCGGAACACCGAGGCTGCAAGACCGGCCTTTGCCCTGCAGTGCTGGCCGGCCATGATGTTCTCCAGGCAGGTCATGTCCGGGAAGAGGCGGATGTTCTGGAAGGTTCGCGCGATGCCGGCGACGATGATCTGGTGAGGTTTTTTGCCCGTGATCATCCTGCCCTTGAAGACCACGTCTCCGCGCTCGGGCCTGTAGATCCCGGTGACCACGTTGAACACGGTGGTCTTGCCGGCGCCGTTCGGGCCGATGAGGCTCAGGATTTCGCCCTTGTGTATGTCCAGGTCGAAGTCGCTCACCGCGGTGAGGCCGCCGAAGATCTTCGTGAGGCCTTGTGTTTCCAGGAGGATGTCGTTTCCGTTCCTGGTCGCTTTTCCAGGCCTGTCAATCACCGGAGTCCTCCATGAGGGAGCGGTAGGAAACACCGCCTCGTTTCCGGGGCCAGAACCCGCCCGGCCTGAACATCATCATGAGGATCATGACCGAGCCGAACACGAGCATGCGGTACATGGCAAAGGGCCTGAATATCTCGGGAAACAGGCTGATGAAGGCGGCGCCGATGAGAACCCCGGGGATCGAACCCATGCCGCCGATGAGCACGATGCAGAACATGAGGCACGACTCCCAGAAGGAGAAGCTCTCCGGCGAGACGCACATGAGCTTGCTCGCATAGATGTTTCCCGCGATGCCGGCAAGGCCTGCACCCAGAACGAAGGCCAGCAGCTTGTAGTACCTCACGTCGATCCCGCTGGCGCTTGCAGCGATCCCGTCCTCCCGGATGCAGTTCCATGCCCTGCCTATCCGGGAGTTCTGGAGGCTTATGAGGCCTATGATGCTCAAGCCCACCACGGCCCAGATCAGAAAGTAGTATTCGAGGGAAGAGTCGATGACCAGGAGCTCCCCGATCCTCGGGAAGTCTATGCCGAAGACCCCGTTGGGACCGCCGGTGAGGTCGAAGGGGTTGTTGATGAGGGCGATCCGCACGATCTCTCCCACGCCGATGGTGACGATGCAGAGGTAGTCGCCTTTCAGGTGGATGATGGGCGAGCAGACGATGTACGCGAACAGGGCCGCGGCCAGCCCGCTTACGGGGAGCAGCACGAAAATGGGGATGCCGTAGCGGGTGTTGAGGATTGCGGTCACGTAGGCCCCGATGGCGTAAAACCCCGCGTGGCCGAGGTCGAAGAGCCCCACCTCGCCGAGCACGATATTGAGGCTCAGGCCCAGGAGGGCATAGATCCCGAAGTAGAAGGCGATGTCGATGTAGTAGTCGCTCACCAGGAACGGGTAGATGAGGAGAATGGCGCCGGCGAGCATCGGCATGATCCAGCGGGGGACAGAGAGGGTGCGTGCGCTACCGGTAGAGTTCGTGTTCACGGGCATCAGACCTTCTCCGCGACCTTTTCCCCGAACAGGCCCGTGGGTCGGAAGATCAGCACGAGGATGAGGATGAGGAACACGAAGACGTCCTTCCACGCGGCAGAGATGTACGACGCGCCGAGCATCTCCAGCACCCCCAGGATGAGGCCGCCGAACATGGCGCCGGGGATGTTTCCTATGCCGCCCAGGATGGTGGCCGTGAATGCCTTGAGCCCGTAATTCCACCCCATGGTGAAGCTGATCTGCCGGTAGTACATGCCCACCATGACCCCGGTTACGGCGCCGAGCGCAGGCCCGAGGGTGAAGATGAAGAGGATCACCTTGTTGAAGTCTATCCCCATGAGTGCGGCGGTGTGCCTGTCATGCGCGGCGGCGCGGATGGCCGCACCGAAGGTGGTCCGCTGGATCACGTAATAGAGCACCGACATGAGGAGGAAGGAGAAGACGAGGATGATGATCTGGAGCAGCGTGATGAAGATGTCCCCGAACTGGAAGTGCATGTTGGGGATGAGCTGGGAAGGGTAGGCCTGGTAGCGGGGTCCCCAGATGACCATGATGGCGTTCTGCAGGAAGATGGATGCCCCGAGCGCGGAAACCACGGCCGGGAGTCTTCCTGCAGGGTAGACAGGACGGTATGCGAGACGCTCCACGACGATGCCCACGATGCTGACGGAGATGGCAGCCACCACCGTGGCTGCCATCATCCCTCCCCAGAGACCGAAGTGAGCCGTGAGCAGCGCCGTACCGAAGACGAGCACGGTATACCCGAGGTACGAGCCCAGGGTGAAGAAGTCACCATGTGCGAAATTGATGAGCTTCAGCACCCCGTAGACCATGGAGTATCCGAGCGCAATGAGCGCATAGAACGACCCTATGGTCAGGCCGTTGATGAGCTGCTCAAGCAAAAGATGCATGATCCCTCGTGGTGTTCCTTCTTTGTACTCTTACTTTGCTATGACGATCTTGCCCTTGCCGTCAACCACATAGAGGTAGAACGGAACGCCCTCGCGGTCGCCCTGCGCAGTGAAGCCGATGGGCCCGGTGATGCCGGGAACGCGGTTCACCTTGTCCCTCAGGTAGGCGGCCAGGACATCGGAGTTCGTGGACTTGGTCTTGTCTACGGCATAGGCGATGATGTTCAGGGCATCCGCTGCGTAGATGGGCCACGGGCTCGACGGGATATCACCGTACTTGGCCTTGTATGCCGCCAGAAACTCCTTTGCCTGCTTGTAGGGGAGGTCTCCGGGCAGCGGTTCGTTGGTCATGTAGCAGCCCTTGGCGAGCTTGAGCCCCGCGATCTTCACGAACTCGTCGTTGATGGCGGCATTCCCGCCCACAAAGGGACAGGTGATGCCGATGTCGCGCGCCTGGCTCACGAGCAGGGCGGCTTCCGCATAGTAGCCGGTGAAGTACCAGACATCGGGCTTGCTCTCCCTCAGGTTCGTGAGCGACACCTTGTAGTCCTTCTCTCCGGGGGTAATGGCATCATAGTAGACGATGGAAACGGCCTTGGACTTTACCATGGCCTCGAGGGCCCTCTTGGTGTCCTCGGCAAGGCCCTTGCCGAAGGCCGTGTTGTCGTGCATGATGGCGATGCGCTTGGCCTTGAACTTCTTGGGTACGGCCGTGGCGAAGAACTTGCCCTGGGAATCGTCCCTGCCGCAGGTGCGGAAGAAATACTTGAAGTCCCTCTCGGTGAGTCTCACCGCGGTGACGCCGTAGCCGATGTTGACCTTCTTGAATTTCTCGTAGATGTTGGAAGCCGGTTCGCATACCGATGATCCGTACGTAGAAACGGATGCGACGACATCCTTCTGGCCCACGAGCTTCTGTGCTGCCAGGGCCCCGGTCTTGGGCTCGCCGGCGTCATCCACGACGCGCAGCTCGATCTTCCTTCCGCCCAGGATGCCGCCCTTCTTGTTGATGAGCTCTGCAGCGATCTCGCACGACTGCTTCGCCATCTGTCCCTCATAGGCCCAGGCCCCGGTGATGGGCCCCTGGAGGCCGATGACAACAGGTTGTGCGTCTGCCGCCGACAGTGACGGCGCAAACAGGAACACCAATGCCCCTACCACGACAAGATACTTCAAAGATTTCATCTATACTCCCCCCTCACGATAATAGTTTAGAACCCTCGATATGCACACCCGCACATTCACGGTGACAATGTGCGGGATAGTCTCCTTCCTAAAAGCCCCCATGGTGAATCCCTAGATAAGGAGTGGAAAAACAATATAGGAGGGCTGCCTAGGGGCTGTCAATGGCAATTTCAGGAAGGGGTTGTGCGAAATCCTGTATCAGGAGACGATGAGCGGATGTTCTGTTGATCGAGGGAGGGGAAAACCGCAGGGGTTCCCCTGTGACGCAGGCGCTGTTCAGAGCAGCGAGACATGCCCGGCAGGACGCTCTTCCCGCAGACGGCAGCGTCCGTTGTCTATCCTTTTTTTTGTGCACGGATGAGCTGCGGTGACAGAGGGTCGTGCTCTCGCTCCCGCTGGAGCACAACGATGGCAGCGATCACCGATATGCCCCCTGCTATCTGGAGGGGGGAAAGGACCTCTCCCAGTGCGAAGAACGCCATGAAGGAGGCCGAGATCGGCTCCAGGGTAGCCGTGATGATGGTGCGGGTGGAACGGATGGAATTGACGCCCGCAAAGTACAACCCGAACGGCAGCAGGGTGCCGAAGATCACGATGTAGAGGATGGATGCCCACTGGTGAGGCGTATACGACCGGGACAGGACGGAGAACGGCGAATACACCGCATTCAGGGCAAGTGCGGCGAACAGGAACCCATAGGCAAGGGTGGTCCAGGGGTTGTGCCGGTGCATCACCTTCTCCCCGAGCAGGGTGGTGGAGGCGAAGGTCAACGCCGAGAGGAGAGCCCACGAAATGCCCACCTTGTTCATCTCGAGCAGCTCCAGGTTGTACCCGCCCACCACGAGATAGCACCCCCCCATTGACAGGAAAAGGGCGATCACCTTCCGGGAGGTGAGACGTTCGTGCCAGAAGGCTATGGAAAAGCCCGCCACGATCACCGGGGCCAGATACTGGACGAGGATGGCTGCAGCCACCTGGATCTTGCTGATGGCAAGGAAGTACGAGAGCTGCATCAGCGCCATGAACACCCCGCCGAACAGGAGAAAGGGGCCGAGGTCGGGGGCCTTGATCCTCAGCAGGGCCGGTCTGGCCAGGGCCAGGGTCGTGAAAAGAATCAACGCTGCGAGCGTCACCCGTGTCTGGACGAGGATGAAGGGCGACATGCCTGCATTGAAGAGGGCCTTTCCCACTGTTCCGCTCGTGGCCCACAGGAGGGCTGCCGCCATGACGCAGAGGTAACCTTTCAGGGGGGGCGGGCTCATGGGTGCGTTTTCACAGCTGAGACGCGATGACCATCTTCTGCACGTTTGCGGTTCCGTCGATGCTCTTCAGGAGCTGGGCGTCGTAAAAGATTCTCAGGATCTCGTCGGGTTCGGTTATGGACCGGTGCCCGAGGATCTCGATGCCGAACCCTGCTATGGTACACAATGTCTCGCAGGCAAAGAGCTTTGCCATGGACGACTCCATCGTGAAGGGCAGCCCCTGGTCGATTCTCATCAGCGCGTCCTGGTACAGAAGGCGTGAGGCGGCAAGACGTGTCGAGAGCTCCGCGAGCTCGAAGGATACCCCCTGGAAGGAGCTCAAGGTCTTGCCGAACTGGGACCGGCTCTTCACGTGATCCACGATGAGGTCCAGCGCCCGGGATGCCTCGCCCACACAACTCGAGGCCACCAGGGGCCGGCCCTTGTCGAGGGTTTCCATGAAGAGCAGGTAGGCGCTGCCCTCCTCGCCGAGGAGGCATTCCCCCGGGATACGGACATCCTCGAAGGTGACGCTCCCCATGACGCTGCCCCGGAGCCTCTCCACGCCGAGGGGTTTCCCCCTGTGCACGCCGGGGAGGGTCGCATCCACGAGAAAGGCGTTGATGCCGGCGCGGCCCTTTTCGGGTGAGCTTGTGGCGAAGACGATGAAGGTGTCGGCAATGGCGTGGTTGATGACGATGCTCTTGGTGCCGTTCAGGGTGAAGCCCGTGCCGTTTTTGTGCACGAGGGTGGCAATGGCGCTGATGTCGGAGCCGGCCGATGCCTCGGTGAGGCAGAACCCTGTGCAGAGGCCTTCTTTCGCGATGGAGGAGAGGATTTGTTCGTGAAGGCTGTTCCGGGAGGCGTTCCCGATCATCTCGGCACAGTGTACTGCCGTGAGGGGCCCGTGGAGGGTGCCCGGCATCTCGTGACTCAGCGTCTCATAGATGAGGCCTGTGGAGAGGTAATCGAGGCCCCTGCCCCCTGCCTGTTTCTCTATGAGCAGTGCATGGTATCCTGCCCGGGCGTATGCGGCGAAGAGGTTCCGGGCCCGGGCCACCATATCCCCTGCGCCTTCCAGGTCAGGGGTGGTCTTTCTCGCAAAGGAACGGGCACTATCCAGAAGGTTTGTCTGTTCTTCCGTCAGATCAATCATGGCGTTTCCTCCACTCGAGAAAATCGAGGTATGCGGTGAGGAGGTCGAGCTCTTCCCTGTCGAGCTCGCCTATGCGGGATATGATCTTCTGCCTGCCCCCGGATGTAGCGTTCGCGTCTGAATCGTTGTCCTTCTCCGGGCCCGGGATGAAGTAATCGAGGCTCTTCTGCAGCACCCGGGCGATATCTTCGATCTGATGGAGATAGAGCCTGCGCTTGCCAAGCTCATAGTTGGAAAGCGCGGCCTGGGTAATCCCGAGCGACTGAGCGAGATCCACCTGCGTCAGGCCTGTTTCCTCGCGTGCCCTCTGGATTTTCCTTCCGATCTCCTTGAACCCCATGAATACGTCTCCCTGTACGCAGCATACCACATCTTCGCGGTGGCGCTCCACCCTTGCAAAGGTGTTCCGGCAAGAACCGGGCTCGAGAAAGCAAAGGCCCTTGACAGGATTATAACAAAATAAGATAATCGAACAACAGATTGTTATAACGCCGGGAGGTGTGGCCGTGTTCGATTACATCATGACCGAAGAGCAGAAGAGTCTTCGTGACGAGGCGCGGGCCTTCACGAAATGGGTACCCAAGCAGCTCATCCTCGATATGGACGCCGAGAAGATCCAGTTCCCGCATGAGTACCTTCAGGAGGCAGGCAGGAGGAACCTGCTCGGCATCAGGCTTCCGAAGGAATACGGAGGAAGGGGCCTGGGCTGGGTCGATGATGCCATCGTAGCCGAGGAGGTGGGGGTGGCGAGCTACTCTTTGGCCTGCCTGTGGGGTGTCGGAGCCGATATCGTCTGCGAGGCAGTCACCTTGTTCGGCAACGAGGAGCTGAAGCAGGCGGTGGTGGTGCCCCTGCTCAAGGGCGAAACCTTTGCGGCCGAGGGACTCACGGAGCCCAGAGGCGGCTCGGATTTCTTCGGGGCGACGACAGTCGCAAAAAAAGACGGTGACGACTGGGTCATCAACGGCCAGAAGCGGTTCATCGTGGGGGCCGAAGGTGCCGACTGGTTCCTGGTCTACGCGGTCACCGACCCCGAGGCGCCTCCCCACAGGCGCATGACCGCATTCATGGTGCCCCGGACTACGGGGGTGGAATCCAGGTACATCTACGGACTGATGGGGGTCCGCGGCGGCGGCGCCGGCCGGCTCATACTGAAAGACGTGCGCATCCCCGAGCGTTATGCCCTGAACGGGATCAACGGCGGATTCGATGTCTTTGTCCGGATGATGGTTCCCGAGCGCCTGGGTACCGCTGCCATGACGCTCGGCTCGGTGAGGCCGGCCATAGAGATCGCAACCCGGTACACCGCCAAGCGAAAGGCCTTCGGGTTGCCCATCCAGAGCTTTGAGGCCGTGGGGTTCAAGGTGGCGGACTGCGTCATGATGCTGGATGCGGCCCGCTCCATGGTGTACTCCACCTGCCTTGCGGTGGATTCCGGTAAGGCCCATGCAAACCGGGTACGCAGGCTCGTTTCAGAGTCCAAGAAGTTTGTGACCGAGGCTGCCTGGGAGATCGCGAACAAGTGCATGCAGGTGGTGGGCGGGATCGGCTACACGAACGTGTACCCCCTGGAGCGGATCGTCCGCGACATCAGGCTTTCCATGATCTGGGTGGGCAGCAACGAGATCAT
>JAJFUP010000146.1 GCA_021372395.1 Deltaproteobacteria bacterium | reverse complement strand
ACCTCGCCTTCCTGCACCTCGAACGATACATCTTTGAGCGCCCAGATATAATCCAGTTCTGACGGATCACGGTCGCCAGAACCGTTCAGGTGTCTCTTGTCGAACCTGGTGAGCCTGCGGAGTTCGCCGAGGTTCCGTATCGGGGCAGCGATTGCATCCACCAGCGCCTCGCGGAAGGTGCGGTTTTTCCGCTCCCTGGCTCCGATCCGGAAGATCTTCGAAATGTTGCTGACCTGGATAATGGGTGTGCTCATTTTTATATTACATCCGCAAGATATCGTTCCACCTGTTTGAAGTAGATGATTCCGATGGCAAACAAACAGATGCTGATAGCGGCCGAGATGATGACCATGTCGGTGGGAAAGGCCACTGTGCCAAGAAGTACGGACCTGAAACCCTCGACGATCCCTGTCATGGGGTTCAGGGCATAGATCATGCGGTACCTCTCCGGTACCATGGATGCAGGGTAAACGATGGGGGTCGCGAACATCCAGAACTGCATCAGGAATGGGATGGTGTACCTGATATCCCGGTACTTGGCGTTCAGTGCCGCCAGTATCATGCCGACGCCGCTTGCGGTGAACATCATCAGCAGGATGAGCAGCGGCAGAATCAGGCACCTTGCGTTCGGGTAGAGGTGAAAGTAGAACATCATCCCGACGAGCACGACAAAAGAGATGAAAAAGTCGAGGAGCCCGGCAATCACCGGGGTCAGGGGAATGAATATGCGCGGGAAGTATACCTTGGACAGCAGATTCCCTGACCCCACCACGCTGTTGCCCGCACCGGTGATCGCCGTTGCGAAATAGGTCCAGGCGACCATGGCCGTGTAGTTGAAGATGGGATAGGGGATTCCGTCGGACGGGATCTTCGCGAGCCTGCCGAAGAACAGGGTGAACACCACCATCATGAAGAACGGCTGTATGATGGCCCACAGGCCGCCAAGCACGGTCTGCTTGTACTTCACCTTGATGTCCCTGATCACCAGGAAGGTGAACAGATCCCGGTACTGGGAGAGCTCTCTCACATCGATCAGTTGCAGGCCCTTTTTCGGCCTGATGTGGATGATGGGCTGTGGACTTACAGGCCCAGCCACAGGCGCCTCCTGAAAAGGGTTTGAGGAGAAAAGGGAATCCAGGTGCAGGATTGTGTCATCAGCTCGATTGAATACATTTTTCTTCCCATGGACCCGGGGCTATCTGCACAGCTCCGCCCAGCCGGGTGAAGCCGGCACTGCATGCTTACCCTGTAAGAACGTATCATGTGCATGAGACTCTGCAGTATTCATCGTACATCGCGGGCCCCGGCTTTACCCGTTGTACCTGCGATGGTCCTCGAGGAGGTGAGTATAGCTGGTAATAAATCTCTTCGCAACGGTGCTCCAGACAACAGTGTCTTTGAGCAGCTCTTTCTTGTGTTCCAGCACCTGCGGCGATATCTCGCAGGAAAGTGCGAGGGTGAGTTTTCCCGCCAGGTCCTTCTCGTCGCCCGGCCGGAACAGAAACCCGTCCTTGCCGTGGGTGATCAGTGCCCTGTTCGCGTCGATGTCCGTGGCCACGGGGGTGAGGCCTGCGGCCATTGCTTCCAGCAGCGCAATGGATGTGCCGTCTGCCGTGGCCGTGGACACGAAGACGGACGCTTCTCTGGCAAGGCCGACCACGGCCTCGTGCGGCACATGGCCCAGGAAGGCGACCTGTTCCGATATCCCCAGACGGTCTGCCAGCAGTTTCAGGTCGGCTTCCTGTGAGCCGGAACCTGCGATGACAAGCTTCACCTCGGGCAGGTGCTCCCTGACAAGGGGGATGCTTTTCAGGAGGGTTGCCGCATCGTAGACGGGTTCGAGGCTTCGGGAGTAGAGGACTGTTTTCGATGCCCGCACTGGCGTGATGGCGAAAAATAACGGGTCCACGCCCGAGGTGATGACCTCGGCCTTCTCGAGTCCGGGGATGGCCTTCATGGCGGGAGAGACCACCGTGAGCCTCTCCGAGTGCTTGGCTGCCCAGTCGAAGAGGGGCTTTACCGTGCGATTGCTCCGCACGCGTATGTCCATGCCGCGGGCCGTGTTGATGACGGGTCTGCCGGATATGCGGCCGATGATGGATGCGATGAGCCCCGTGGGAACGATCCAGTTGCCGTGGATGATGTCGGGCTTGTCCTTGAGGATGGTACGAAGGCCGGTAAGGACGCCGGAGATCATGTAGACTGCCATGGGGAGAACCGGGATTTTTTCCAGCCGGTTCTGATGGGTGTTGCCGCTGGGGTACCAGAACCTCTGCACCCTGATGCCGCAGTCCTCCTCGCGGTAAGGGCTCGAACTCAGGACCTTCGGGGTGAGCACCATGACCTCGACGCCGTGACGGTTCAGCTCGAGGCAGAGTTCCCTGATGAAGATGCCCCGCTGCGCGCCGGGAAAGTCCGGGTATGAGGTTGTCACGACGAGCACCTTCATGGGAGATGTCCTATACTATTGTGGACCTCGAGCACAAGGAGCAATAATTGCAAAGGGTCCTGAGGATTTCCTCCGCGGGATGAGCTTCTCTGACTGAGGCAATTGCAAAACTCATCCCGACTGTCACCCCGCGAATCGGGGGTCCAGAGCAGATCGGCGTGGAAAGCAAGATCCAGGCGTTGTCTCCCCCGCGAAAGAGGGGGTCCAGAACGACCCGAGAAGACTGGATCCCCTCTTTCGCGGGAATGACGTCCCGGCACTTGTGCAATCGGCACCAACTTAATGGTAATTCAGTAAGACAAACATACTAAAACAGTTGACAATGGTTCGCCCGGGGTGAGATAATCCCGCAAGATTGAGTGCCGTGCTTTGTGATGCAGCAGCATGGAACAGCGGATGATTTTACCCCGCATCTCTTCGCCTCGTGCTTCTTCTGCGGGTGTTCTCCATCACGAGGACGGGGCCCGGATCCGGGACGGCTTAAAAAAAATCAGGCTCACTACCGCAAAGGAAGGTCTTCAAGATCGATATGGAACCGCTCTTGTCCGGCATCAGGATTCTCGACTTCTCCTATCTCCTCCCGGGACCGTTTGCCACCATGATCCTTTCGGATCTCGGGGCCGAAGTGCTCCGCGTGGAGTCCCACACCCGCATCGACATGGCCAGGCTCGCACCGCCCTTTGTGGACGAGGGCTGCCAGGTCTCGTGCATGCACGCCTACCTCAACCGGAACAAGAGATCCATTGCCCTCGATCTCAAGCAGGAGGAGAGCACAGGCATCATCAGAAGGCTCATCGAGGAAAAGGGCTACGACGTGGTGATCGAGCAGTACCGTCCCGGCACCATGGAACGCCTCGGGCTCTCGTACGAGCACCTCTCGGCAATCAATCCCGGCCTCATCTACTGCTCCATCACCGGCTACGGCCAGACCGGCCCGCTCAGAGACAGGGCAGGCCACGACATCAACTACCTCTCGCTCGCCGGTGTCATGAGCTACTCCGGTTCCCGGGAGCACGGGCCTTCCCTCATGGGGATCCAGGTGGCGGATGTCGGCTCCGGGTCGAACAATGCAGCCATCGGCATCCTCGCTGCCGTCATCCACAGGATGAAGACCGGGAAAGGCCAGCATATAGACGTATCCATGGCGGACGGGATGTTCCCCTACCATGTGGTGAGCGGTATCGGTGCACTGCTTGGCGAGCAGGAACCCTGCTACGAATCGGAGATCCTGAACGGCGGTTCCCTGTATGGCTTCTATGAGACTTCCGACAGGAGATACCTCTCCTTCGGCGGCCTCGAGCCGCAGTTCCTCACCGCATTCCTGGAGGCGCTGGGCCTTGGGGAGTACCTGCCGCGGCTCATGGGGGAGGACATCACCGATGAGCTGAGGCAGCGGATCTCTGCGACGGTCAGATCCCGGTCTCTCGATCATTGGAAAGAGGTGTTCAGCCGCGTCGATGCGTGTGTGGAGCCGGTCCTCTCCGTTTCCGAGGCAGCCTCCAGCGGGCATGCCGAAGCACGGGGGCTCGTGGTGGATGTCCCCGGCCCCGAGGGGGTTCCCCTCAAACAGATCGCTTTTCCCATCAAGTTCTCCGGATACGAACCGGAATACCGGTGGGCAGGCCCGGCGCTGGGCAAGGACACGGAGGAGGTCCTGAGATCCCTCGGCCTGACCGACCGGGAGATAGCTGATATGAGATCAAGGGGGATCATCGGCACAAGGTAAGACTGCGTGAAAGGGGGACGAAGGTATGGTCGGTATCACATCCTATGGGGGATACATACCGCGCTATCGTGTCAGCAGGATGCTCATCGTGCAGAACATGGCGTGGTACTTCCCTGTCATCATGGCGGTGGCGGGGGGGGAAAAGGCTGTGGCGAACTGGGATGAAGACTCACTCAGCATGGCGGTGGCTGCCGCTTACGACTGCATGGCAGGGAAAGACCGCAGGGCCCTTGACGGGATCTACCTGGCCTCCACCACGCTTCCTTTCGCCGACAGGCTGAACGCCGGCATCGTGGCTGCCGCCCTGAACGCCCCCGAGCACGGGGCGACTGCGGCGGATTTCAGCTCCTGCCTCAAGGCAGGGACCACCGCTGCAATGGCCGCCATCGAGGCGGTACAGTCCGGCCAGAAGAACAACGTGCTCGTGGTGGCCTCGGACCAGCGAAGGACCAAGATGGCCACCATGTTCGAGATGTTCTACGGCGACGGAGCCGCCGCGATCCTGTTCGGAAGGGACGAGGTCATCGCGGAGTTCAAGGGGAGCTATTCCTTGTCCTGCGATTTCGTCGACCATTACAAGGGGTACGGCAAGGAGTTCGATTACGGGTGGGAAGAGCGATGGGTCAGGGACGAGGGGTACGGCAAGATCATCCCCGAGGCCATCAGGGGCTTCCTGAAGAAATATGGCATGAATCTGGCGGACATCGGCAAGGTGGTGTACCCCTGTTACTTCACGACCACCCACCGGGCAATAGCAAAGGGACTCGGGATCGATCCCGCACGGGTCCAGGACAACCTCCACAACATCTGCGGCGACACGGGAACCGCACATCCCCTTGTCATGCTCGCCGCTGCCCTCGAGCAGGCGAAGCCCGGCGATAAGATACTGCTGGCTGGCTTCGGCCAGGGGTGCGATATCCTGTGTTTCGAGGCCACGGAAAAGATCGCCGGGTTCACGCCGGCAAAGGGGGTCTCGGGACACCTCGCTTCCAAGGTTGATCTCACGAGTTACCAGAAGTTCGCGAAGTTCAGGGACCTTATCGTCGCCGACCTCGGTATCAGGGGGGAGGCGAACCCCAATGCGTCTCTCACCGCGCTGTGGAGGAAGAGAAAGATGGTCCTCGGCTTCGTGGGGGTGAAGTGCACCCGATGCGGAACCCCGCAGTTTCCGCCCATGCCCATGTGCGTCAAACCGGAGTGCAATGCCGCGGGCGCTTTCGAGGATTACGAGTTTGCCGACAAGCCCGGGAAGATCCAGATGTTCACGGGAGACATGCTCTCGCCCTCGGTGGACCCTCCGGCCGCCTATGGGCTGGTGACCTTTGACGGCGGCGGTAAGGCCTTCGTGGACTTCACCGATTGCGAGATCAGTCAGGTCAAGGTCGGCATGCAGGTGAAGATGTCCTTCAGGCGGAGGTCCAAGGACCAGGTGAGGGGCTATACCGGATATTTCTGGAAGGCCGTGCCCCAGGTTGCGGGTTAAGGAGGTGAGCCATGGCTAGCGGAATAAGAGACAAAGTCGCCATCCTCGGCATGGGGTGCACGCGGTTCGGTGAGCGGTGGAACGACAGCCCGGAAGACCTGATGGTGGAGGCTTTCCAGGAATGCATTGCGGATGCCGGCATAGAGAAGAAGCAGCTCCAGGCGGCTTGGCTTGGGACCTGCTTCGATGAGATAAACGTCGGGAAGAGCGCGCTGTCGGCATCCATTGCCCTCAGGCTCCCGAACATCGCGGTCACCAGGGTGGAGAACTTCTGCGCAAGCGGCACCGAGGCATTCCGGGGCGCGGTGTATGCCGTGGCATCAGGGGCCTACGACATTGCGCTGGCGATCGGGGTGGAGAAGCTCAAGGACATCGGCTACGGAGGGCTGCCGGAGTTCAGCTCGGCCATCGGCGTGGGAAACTCGCTGTGGTTCCCGAACCTGACCGCTCCCGGCGGCTTCGCCATGCTCGCCACCGGGTATGCCGCAAAGTACGGGCTCGATATCCAGGAGGTGAAGAAGGCCATGGCCCACATCTCGGTGAAGAGCCACGCCAACGGGGCGCTCAACCCCAAGGCTCACCTGAGGAAACCGGTCACCGAGGAACAGGTGCTCATGTCGCCCATGATCGCCTTCCCCCTGGGGCTCTTCGACTGTTGCGGGGTGAGTGACGGTTCCGCGTGCGCCATCGTGACCACGCCTGAGATTGCCCGGTCGCTCGGCAAGAAGGACATCGTCACGGTCAAGGCCCTCCAGCTCGCGCTTTCTAACGGAACTGAGATGTCGTACGACTGGGACGGGGCCCACTTCGTTACCACCACCAGGGCCAGCACTGCCGCCTACGAAGAGGCGGGCATCAAAAACCCCAGGGAAGAGATCAGCATGATGGAGGTGCACGACTGCTTCTCCATCACGGAACTCGTCACCATGGAAGACCTCCACATCTCCGAGCGGGGCAAGGCGCCTGCAGACATCATGGACGGTTTCTACGACCGGGGCGGCCGGGTCCCCTGCCAGGTGGACGGCGGGCTCAAGTGCTTCGGCCACCCCATCGGGGCGTCCGGCCTGAGGATGCTCTACGAGATGTACCTCCAGCTCCAGGGGCGTGCCGGCGAGAGGCAGCTTGGAAATCCGCGATACGGGCTGACACACAATCTCGGCGGGTTCCCCATGATGAATGTGTGCAGCATCGGGATCGTCGGGAGATACGAGGGCTAGAGACTGCAGAAAAGGAGGCGGTCATGGCGGATAAAACCAAGGTAGGGAAGGAGTACGCCCCCATCCGGTGGGAGGTGGAGCGCGGGAAGATTGCAGAGTTCGCCAAGGCGATCGGTGATCCCAACCCCATATACCTGGACAGACAGGCCGCGATCAGGGAAGGTTACAAGGACACCCCGGCGCCGCCCACGTTCCTGACCGTACCCATGATGTGGTCGTCCTCCATGCCCGGGGTGATCACTGACCTTGCCATCAACTTCATGATGGTGCTGCACGGAGAGGAGGAATACGAGTACTACCGGCAGATCTATCCCGGGGACATCCTCACCGGCATCCCGAGGGTGGCATCGATAGAGGAAAAGACGAGCAAGGCGGGCAGGAAGATGGATATGGTGACCATAGAGATCCTCTACACGGACCAGATGAACGAAAAGGTTGCCAAGGCCAGGAGTCTGCTCGTAGAAAGAAAGTAGGAGGGGCTGCCATGTCGCTCTATTTTGAAGAGATCTCTGTCGGCTATGAGATACCCAAGCTCGTCAAGGGGCCGTTGCACAAGCTCCAGCACGTCATCTACGCCGGGGCGTCCGGGGATTTCAACCCGCTTCACACCGACGACGATTTCGCCCGGGCAGTGGGCATGAAGGATGGCGTCATCACCCACGGGATGCTGATCATGGGTTTCGTGGGCCAGGCCATCACCGCCTGGATTCCCAGGAGAGATCTCAGACGGTTCACGGTGAGGTTTGCCGGCATGACCAGGCCGGGCAACACCATCACGATAACGGGCAGGGTCGTGGACAAACGCACCCGGGACGGAGAAAACCTCATCACGTGCGAGGTCGTTGCCGTGGACGAGCAGGGTGACGTGAAGGTCTCGGGCAGTTTCGATGCGTCGCTGCCGTCAAAGGGCTGAATCGAAAATTATTCCAAGGGAGGTGAGGATATGGCAAAGATCGATTTCACCGGAAGGACGGCCATCGTAACCGGAGCCGGCGCAGGCCTCGGCAGGCAGTATGCCCTCGATCTTGCAAAGCGTGGTGCGAAGGTTGTGGTCAACGACTTGGGCGGTACCCGTGACGGCGTGGGCCACAGCGATGCCGCGGCAAACAAGGTCGTGGACGAGATCAAGGCCCTTGGCGGGCAGGCAGTGCCGAACTATGACAACGTGGCCACGGCGCAGGGCGGAGAGAACATCGTGAAGA
>JAJFUP010000129.1 GCA_021372395.1 Deltaproteobacteria bacterium | reverse complement strand
GAAGAGAAATCTAAGGCATCTTAGAAACGCATAAGGAGGGGTTTATGGGGTATTCTGAAAAGAGCATTGCAGGGATCTTTCACAACCGGGCCGAGCTGTATCAGTATGAGACATGTATCCGGTACAAGAAAGAAGGCAGGTATGTTCCCATCAGCTGGAAAGAGATGCAGAGCATGGTCACCAGGGTCGGCCTGGGACTCATCTCGCTCGGGGTGGAAAAGGGTGACATGGTCGCCATCTTTTCCGAGAACTCCTGGGAGTGGATCGTAGCGGATTTCGCCACCCTTTCCATCGGTGCATCCGACGCGCCCATCTACGCGACAAACTCGGGCGCAGAGGCTGCGTATCTCATCAACGACTCGGGGTCGAAGGTCGTTTTCGTTTCCGACAAGGATCACCTCGACCGGATTCTGAGCGTAAAGAAAAGCCTGCCCGGGCTGAAGCATATCGTCACCTTTGAAACCGTCGAGGGCGCAGGGAAGGGCATCATCACCTTTGACGAACTCATGGAGATGGGAGACAAGGTAAAGGACGAGACGGTATTCGAGAAGCGGCTCAACGCCATCAAGTCGGAAGACCTTGCCACACTCATCTACACGTCGGGAACCACCGGCCAGCCGAAAGGTGTCATGCTGACGCACGGCAACTTCGTTGCCAATGTCATGCAGTGCTACGCCTCGCACACCATCATCAACCACCGTGATGAGGCGCTGTCTCTGCTCCCCTGGAGCCATTCGCTCGGCAGGACGGTATCCCTGTACCTCATGATCCATATCGGCGCGGCAATCAGCCTCGCGGAAAGCTTCTCCAGCGTCCTCCAGAACATGCAGGAGATACGGCCGACCCTCATGGTGAGCGTGCCCCGCCTGTTCGAGAAGATTCATTCGGGCATCAAGTCGCAGGTCGAGAAAGCGACCCCGATGAAGAAAAAGATGTTCGATTGGGCGGTCTCCGTGGCGGATCGCGCGGTTGACTACATGGTTCAGCACAAGGAGATGCCGGTCACCCTCAGGATCCAGTACGATATCGCAGAGAGGCTGGTCTTCTCCAAGCTGAGGTTTGCCCTCGGGCTCAACAGGATCCGGATTTTCATCAGCGGCGGCGGTGCACTGGCACCGGAGATCGACCGGTTCTTCAACAGCATGGGAGTCGCGGTGCACAACGGGTACGGTCTCACGGAGACGTCTCCGGTGACCAACGTGAACAGGTTCGAGGTGTTCGAGTTCGGGTCCGTGGGCCCGGCACTTGCCGACACCCAGGTCAAGATCGCGCAGGACGGAGAGATATTCATCAAGGGCCCCCAGGTCATGAAAGGCTATTACAACAAGCCCGAAGACACGAAGAACACCTTCACCGACGACGGGTGGTTCATGACCGGCGACATCGGAAAGATCGACGATCGGGGATGCCTGTACATCACGGACCGGAAGAAGGACATCATCGTGACTGCCGGAGGGAAGAATGTTTCCCCCCAGAACATCGAGAACACCCTGGTCTCCGACCTCTTCATCGAGCAGGCCGTGATCATCGGCGAGGGAAAGAAGTACCTGAGCGCGCTCGTCGTCCCGAACTTCAAGGAACTCGGGGACTATGCCAAGAAACAGGGGATCTCCTTCGACTCCAATGGGGATCTCATCAAGAAGCCTGAGATCATCGCCTTTTACGATGAAAAGATGAAGACCCTCATGAAGGACTACGCACGGGTCGAACAGATCCGCAGGTACACATTGCTGCCCCAGGAGTTCAGCATCGAGACGGGTGAGCTCACCCCGACCCTCAAGATAAAACGCAAGGTGGTATCCCAGAGGTACTCGTCCGTGATCGACGGCATGTACAAGGAATAAGATTGATCGACCAAGAGGCAGGGGGCATGGCGCCCCCTGCCTCTTCAAAGAACGGAGCCTCGCCGCGACCACTTTCAGCGAAAGCGAAAAGGCAATCCCTGAAAAGACCCGAGAAAGGATGATGCCGAAAAAACCGCTTTTGATCAGGGATTTTATCTTGATGTGTCGTCAGTATGCATGCAATAAAAACCTGAAAGTGAAAAATATTGCCCCTTGCAATCATTGTTGAATCAACTATATATAGTACTCTGTATTGTTCAATACGCTATATATAGTACAAAGAGGGGGAATCGAATGTTCAACAGCATTAAGAAAAGGGACGGTCGGATTGTCCCGTTCGAAGCATCGAAGATCACAGCCGCTATCGCGAAGGCAGGACAGGCGTCCGGCGAGTTCGACGATGATGTTGCCCGGAAGCTGACCATCAAGGCCCTCTCCGTTGCAGAGGAGGCTGTCGCAGACGTGCCCACGGTGGAAGACATTCAGGACATCGTGGAAGAGGTCCTTCTCCTGTCGCCCTACAAGAAGACGACCAAGGCCTACATCATCTACCGGGATCAGCATGCGAAGATCCGCGAGATCAAGGCAGGCATGGGGGTCGATCTCATTGACCAGTACCTCGACAAGCTCGACTGGCAGGTGAACGAGAACAGCAACATGGCCTTCTCGCTCCAGGGCCTGAACAACTACCTTTCCTCCGAGATCAGCAAGCTCTACTGGCTCAACAAGATATACCCTCCGGAGGTGAGGAACGCGCATTCAAACGGCGACTTTCACATCCACGACCTCAACATCATCTCCGTTTACTGCGTGGGATGGGATCTGTACGACCTGCTCTTCCAGGGGTTCAGGGGTGCAGCCGGAAAGGTGGAGAGCAAGCCGGCCAAGCATTTCAGGACAGCTCTCGGCCAGATCGTGAATTTTTTCTATACCCTCCAGGGAGAGGCGGCCGGCGCCCAGGCATTCTCCAACTTCGACACCCTGCTCGCGCCCTTCATCCGGTATGACAACCTGGATTACCCCCAGGTGAAGCAGGCCCTGCAGGAATTCATCTTCAACATCAACGTGCCCACCAGGGTGGGATTCCAGACCCCGTTCACGAACGTGACTCTGGACCTCGATGTACCCGCACATTACGCAGACCAGGGCGTGGTGATCGGGGGGAAGATCCAGGACGCCGTCTACGGCGACTTCCAGCACGAGATGGATCTGTTCAACCGGGCCTTCGTCGAGGTGATGGCCGAGGGCGATGCCAAGGGAAGGGTCTTCACGTTCCCCATCCCCACGTACAACATCACAAAGGATTTCAACTGGGAAAAGCCCGACCTCGCCGGCCTCTGGGAGATGACCGCAAAGTACGGGGTGCCGTACTTCTCGAACTTCATCAACTCCGACATGGACCCCGGCGATGCCAGGAGCATGTGCTGCAGGCTCAGGATCGACAACAGGGAACTGGTGAAGAGAGGAGGGGGCCTGTTCGGATCGAACCCGCTCACCGGTTCCATCGGCGAGGTTACGATCAACCTGCCCAGACTCGGGTACCTGAGTTCGAGCGAGGAGGAATTCATCGGCAGGCTCGAAAGGCTCATCGATGCCGCAAGCTCCAGCCTGGAGATCAAGCGCAAGGTGCTGGAGAACTTCACGGAGTACAACCTCTACCCCTACACCAAGTATTACCTCACGGGAATGAAGGCGAAGTTCGGTGAATACTGGAAGAACCACTTCTCCACCATAGGCATCGTGGGCATGAACGAGGCCTGTTTGAACCTCTTCGGAAAGGACATCGGAACCCCGGAGGGTCGGACGTTCTCCCTGAAGGTGGCGGACATCATCAGAGAACGTTTGCTGTCGCTCCAGCAAAAGACCGGGAACAACTATAACTTTGAGGCCACCCCTGCCGAGGGGACATCATATCGCATGGCCCGGATAGACAAAAAGTCATATCCCGACATTATCTGCGCCAACGAGGAGGCATTCCGTGCAGGCCATGAGCCGTACTACACCAACTCTTCACAGCTCCCGGTGAACTACACGGATGACATCTTCGAGGCCCTCGACCTCCAGGACGACATCCAGACCAGGTACACCGGAGGCACGGTGCTCCATATCTTTGCAGGTGAGCGCGTGGAAAACCCGGAAGTCATGAAGCAGTTGGTCAAGAAGATATGCAACGGCTACAAGATGCCTTATTTCACCTTCAGCCCGACATTCAGCGTATGTCCCGGCCATGGGTACATTTCGGGCAATAAACCGGAGTGCCCGGAATGCGGGAATACCACCGAGGTGTATTCAAGGGTCGTGGGTTATCTGAGG
>JAJFUP010000105.1 GCA_021372395.1 Deltaproteobacteria bacterium | reverse complement strand
CTATGTCCACCGGATCGGCCGCACCGCGCGGGTCGGAAGGAACGGGAAGGCGATATCGCTCGCCTGCGAAGACTACATCTATGCCCTCGACCCAATCGAGAAGTATCTCGGCATGAAGATCCCGGTGGTCTGGCCGGAGGAGAGCCTGTTCGTCGACGACAAGAGCACGCGGGCAAGGCGCAGCTGGAGTCCTCGAAAGAACCGCGGGGGCAAGGACAGGAAACCGGCATCCTCAAACCACCAGGCTCGCGCGCATCACCACCGGTGAGGGTGAACCCCCTCTTCGTGAGCCATACGCCCTCCCGGCGATTCCGGGCAAAAAGCCGGGGGGTGCTTCTCGGAATTCCCCGACAGTCGTCACCTCGGACACTCCCTGCGCGGGGGAACTCCCCTTTTTCGCACAAAACGTTCCCTGCACTCTTTCGAAAATGCCCCCTGACCCGCCGGTCCCTCTCGCCTCAGGGGATGCGTGTCACACCCTTTCAGGGCAGGGGATCGAGACGCGCGCAGCATGGCTTTCCGCGTGCCTTCCCCACACGGGATGTCTCCTGGCTGCCAGGCGGACTATGCGGCTCCCGGTCTCCCCATAGGAATAACCGGCGAGTTCGGCGGCGCAGGCCAGACTCGCATCTGCGCTCACATCTGCATTGGGGTTTACATCCAGCACATAGAAGACGCCGCCTTGCATGCGCACGTCGATGCGACCGTAGTCACGGCATCCCACCGCTGTGTATGCAGCCCGACAAACCCGTTCCAGGGCTTGAAGCTCATCGTCGCCCAGCGGCGCCGGCAGCAGGGTCTTGATTCCCTCGTAATGCACAGAGCCCGGCACGCACTTTGAATCATACGTGCACAAACGATCCTGGATATCCTTGAACAGGGAGAAATCCATCTCGGCAGGAGGCAGCATTTCTATATGCCCATTCCCCCACAGGGACACATGAAACTCGCGTCCATCGATAAAGTCCTCCACCAGCGCGGACTGGCGGTACATGTCCAGCACATACTCTATCCTGGTGATGAGCTCCTCTTCCGTCATGACAACGGACTCGCGGGTGATCCCCTCGCTGCAATGCTCGTTCACGGCCTTGACGATGGCGGGGAATCGGTTCCATCCATCAGATTGAGGGCGATCATACAAACGCCACTGGGGAGTCGGAATGCCTGATTGCTCGAGGATCCTTTTGACACGACGTTTGTCCCCGGCGAGCGCCAGGGCTTCGGAGGTTGCCCCGGTGAACGCAAAGTTCAGGCGCTCGATGTCCCGGACGACCAGCGGTTCACTGTGAGGCCTCCCGGGAATGCTTTCGCACCAGTTGAAAACGATGTGTTCCGCCGGGTCGTGGTGACTCAGGACGGCATCCAGGTCGTCATCATACAGCGGGATCAGGGTGGTGGAATGTCCGACCGCGGAAATGGCTTGACCCAGCTGGATAGAGACGGAAGAGACTTCTTCCTGCTCCTCGGTCGTCCAGGAAGGGTCTATGCTGTACAGCAACAGTACAGGCACATGGATTGGGTCTATTTGGAGAGGCATCCGAAACCTCCTGGTCCTGAATTGTGTCATGACAGGCAGATCTGATCATCCCGGGTATTTGCTCTAAACCGGCACACGGCCACGGGTTACGAATGTTTTCTTCAAAGGGCACGGGTACAACATGCTGAGATCGTTCGAATATCGCAAGATCCTGATTTCTGCTATTTGATTGGCCAGCTGTCTTTCGTTCTCTCACTGTGATATCTGCACCAGCAGTTTTGTGAAGACATGAACACCCAATGCCATTCCACCTATGATTGATAACCGATTTTCACATGAAAATCTAGAAAATTCCTGTCAAACCCCATGAAACGACGCTCCTTTCTCACGGGAGAAAATGCGCAGCCTCCGCACAAAAGTCTTTCGTCCGGACCTCCTACCCGATCTCCGTATCCGGCTTCCCCTGCCAGAGATTGGTAAAATCGACGTTCTCCAGGGCGGCCACCACGTTGCGCGCGAAACCCCTTGTCCGAAAGAGGGTATCCATATCCCTGAGGCCCTGCCTGAAGAGATTCCGGGGATTGGCGGTCTCATAGGGGCAACGGTGGTCGAGAACCGGCAGGAGAAGGTGATCGTGCACCCTGGCGATACGTTTTGCGTCCAGGTAGACCATGGGCCTGATGATGACGAGATCCGCATCCGGAATCTCCACCCTCGGGCAGAAGCTCCCGAGCTTCCGGTTCAGGGCGATGTTCATGAACAGGGTTTCGGCCGCG